>JBEVMS010000174.1:0-4397 GCA_040508515.1 Dyella sp.
TTGCGCTCGGCGCATGTGGGGCTCAATACCTGGATCGGACTGATCTTGGGCACCCTGCTCAAAGTGGTGGTGTCGCTGGTGATGGTCGCGCTGATGGCGACCGGCTGGTGGTGGAACAGCACCAGCTAACGCCGCGCGCCTTGTACACCGTGACGCGGCTCCAGCGATTGGACGGCCACACCCTTCGCAGATGTCATCGGCAACGCCGGGGGTGCTCAGGCACCGCTACAGCTTGCACCAGCAACACCGCCTGCCTGATCACGCGCAGCCATGCCGACGCTTGGGCACTTGGGTCCTGCGGCGCATGCGCCGCGATTCCATCCTCACGTCGCCCTCCATATCGGCGTGCCGGCTACGGCTTGTATGCCGGTCAATGATTTCCTACGGCCACGGGAAGGCCGTTCATCGCCCCGGGAGCGGCAATGCGCTGCACGCCACCCATGCCTCGTGGTGTCAGCCTCGCGCGTCTGGCAGCACATAGAGCAGGATCGCCAAATAGTGAAGCACGCTGCCCGCCAGCACGAACACGTGCCAGATGGTGTGGTGGTAGGGGAACCGCCGCGCCATGTAAAACGGCACTCCTGCGGTATACGCCAAGCCACCGGCCAGGAGCAAAATCAAACCGCCACGAGGAACGTGGGTGCATAGCGGTTCGATCGCCACCAGCCCCGCCCAGCCCATCAGGATGTACAGCGTCACCGCCGCCTTGCGATAGCGCTTGAGCAGGCCAAGCTCGGCCGCGCTTCCAGCCAGCGCCAGACCCCAGATAGTACCGAACAGGCTCCAGCCCCATACGCCCGGCAAAGCGAGCAGCGTGAACGGCGTATAGGTGCCGGCGATCAGTAGAAAAATCGCAATGTGGTCAAAGGTGCGCAGCACCCGCTTGGCCGCCACGTCCGTGATCGCGTGATACAGCGTTGAGGCGGTGTAGAGCACGATCAGCGTGGTGCCGAACACCGCACTGACCACCACCGCACGCACACCGCCATACATCGCCGCATAAGCCACGAGAATCGCCAGCCCGGCGATGCTTAGCAAGATGCCGATCCCATGCACCACGCTGCTCGCCAATTCGTCGGCGTTGGCATGACGTGCCGATGGCAGAGTAGAAATCGTTGACAAGAAAAGCTCCCGGCGAACAACGGCACACCGTCACCTTACCGCGCCCATGCGGCGGCGCAACAGCGCCTTAAAAAGCGCTGGATCAGATGTTAATCCGTCATCACACCCCCAACACCGATTCAAGCCACCCCTGGGCAGAGTATGTCCCGCGGACGGCGTGGCTGACCCCTCACCGCCCCATGCGCTTGGCCCCGCCGACTCTCCCCCGCGCGGGGCTTTTTTTGTTCGCGATACATCGCCAGCGTAAGCTTGGCTTTCGTTATCGCCAGAGTTTTCACCATGAGCGCCATCGATTTGCTGCTGCATGCCACGCACTTTCCTCCGGGCGAGGCGGTATTGCGCGTCGCGCTGGCCGCGGCCAGCCGACTGCACGCGCGACTGGACGCCCTCTATATCGCCGATTTGCCCGCCGCAGCGTTCAGCCTGCCCGAAGCGGTGCCGGTGCAATTGGAAGAAACGCGCCGCCGCTGCAGCGAAGCGGAAGCTTACGCCAGCGCCTGGTGCGAACTCCTTGCCACCCAAAGCCTGCAGGGCCAGTGGCGCGTCACACAGGGCGACAGCGTGCAATCGCTTTGCCTTGCCGCGGCCGGCTATCAGTGGCTGATCATGGAGCGCAAACAGCAGCGCAGCGATGCGCCGGTCGGCTTCGGCAATGTTTCGCGCTGCGTCTTCGGCAGTCGCCGGCCGGTGCTGGTGGTGCCTGATTCAGCCACCACCGCGACCGTCGGCAAACGCATCGTGGTGGCTTGGAACGGCAGTCGTGAATCGGCGCTGGCGCTGGACGCGGCCCAGCCGCTGCTGCGGCTGGCGGAGGAGATCGTGCTGCTCGACGGCAGTCCGGAACACAAGTTGGCCGTACTGCCCCCGCCGGGGCTTAGCGAGTGGTTGCAGCGGCGCGGCATCGCGGCACATATCGAACGCGTCAATGCCGGCCCCAATCAGATCGCCGGACCGTTGCTGCTGGATGCCGCGCACCAGTTTCAGGCCGACCTGATCGTGATGGGCGCATGGGGCCGTTCGCGTTTGTCCGAGATGGTGCTGGGCGGCACCACACGGCATTTATTCATGCATAGCGACCTGCCCATGCTGGTCGCCAACTGACTTTAGTTGAGTGCGCGCCAGGCGCATTTGGCCACCGAAAGGCGGGGACAACATCGCGGCGTGCCCCCGGCGCCTCGTCCGCGACCGATGGCCGCATCAGCGACCCGCAGAAACGCCGTCAATCTCGCCGCTGCACCTGAGTTACGAAGGTTTAACAGCCCCCATGCTCCACTTCATGCGCTGAAGATCAGGAAAATCTCCCATGGGCAAGTCGTTGCAAACGCTCAAAACATTGCGTCGGATCGCGCTTGACCAGGTCACCAGTCCGCAGCCGGATCTGGCCCTGATGTCGAGGGAGCTGTCGCGTGTTGTGCATCAAGATGCTGCCGCTCTGATGCGCGCGCTGGCCCATGTGCAATCGCGTGCCAACGGCTTTGAGCGCTGGTTGCTCGGTCAGCGTCAGGGCAAGGCGCCCGTGAGCCTGCTGCTGATGGCGTGGCCGGCCAATTACAGCACCCCGGTGCACGACCACGGTGGCCTGTGGGGCTTGGAATTGGTGCTCAACGGCGCCCTTGAGGTCGATGCCTACGAACGCGATCCTCTCGACGGCGATCTGCGCCTGCAAGGGCGCACCTGGCTGGGCATCGGCGATGCCACCTGGTTCGACAGTACCCAGCCGTACGCGCATCGCTGCCGCAATTTGTCGCGCCACGAAACCGCGTTATCACTACACGTTTACGGCGGCGATCTGGCACAGTATCTCGCTTATGAACAAGCCGAGCGTAGTGAACGCTGGCTGGCGAAGCCGCAAAGCTCCGCCATCGCCGGTCGCTTGCACGCCTGATTTCCTGAAGACGGGCCTGCGCGGCGTATAGGCGAGGAGAAGCATGTTTCAACGGATTGCCATTATTGGCGGTGGTGCAGCGGCCGCTGCGCTGTTGAGCGAGTTGCTGGCGCGGCGGCCTGGCGCAAGCTTGCATATCGATTGGTACACCAGCGGCGATGCGCAAGCACGCGGCATTGCTTATAGCACCCCATCCGATCGCCACCTGCTGAATGTGCGCGCGGCCTCGATGGGCATGTTCAGTGGTCAGCCTCAAGGGTTTCTGGACTACGCGCGCCAGCTCGATCCAAGCGTAGCCGGTACCGATTTTCTGCCGCGCCGGCTCTACGGCGACTACCTGCAAAGCGAAGTGGCCAAGTCCCTGCAGCTGGCCCGCGAAAGCGGCACCGATGTTCGGCTTGTGCCCTTTCACGCCGATGCCCTGGTGCCGGAGTCCAGCGGCGTCACCGTGATCCAGGGCGAGGACAGCCGACGGGTCGACGCTGCCGTGTTGGCGATCGGCGCCTTGCCGCCACAGCCATTGCCGGGCGTCAGTCAGGCCGCCTTGGCAAGCGGTCGCTACGTGACCTCGCCCTGGTCGTTCCTCAATCACCTCGAACCTGGCGAGCCGCCGGGCGACGTGCTGCTGGTCGGACTGGGATTGACCGCGATCGACGTGCTGCTGGAGCTTTCCGCGCGCTGGCCCGAGACGCGCTTCAGCACGGTTTCACGCCACGGCTTGCCGCCCGAAGCCCATCGCGCCAAGGCTTCCGCGCCGCAGGACGACGGCGGTGAGTTGATCGAAGCGATGCGCGATGCACCGGCGATTCGTGCGTGGCTGGCGTTGCTTCGCGAGGCGATCGGCCAGGGCAACGATGACTGGCGCACGGTGATCGACGGCCTGCGCCCGCACACGCCTGCGCTCTGGCAAAGCCTGCCCCACGATGAGCAGGCGCGCTTTTTGCGGCATGCCCGCTGGGCCTGGGAGCGCGCGCGCCATCGGATGCCTCCGCAAGTGGCCAGCAGTATCCAGGCACTGGAATCGACCGGACGGCTGCGGCGGCTACGCGGACGCGTGCGCCAGGTCGACTGGGATGGCCAGCATCTGACGGTTCAGTTGCGTCCGATCGGGCGTACCTCGGGCGAAACTTTACGCGCCGATCGGGTGATTCAAACCGTCGGCCTCAATACCGACGTGCGCCAGACGCCGCATCCGTTGATCAGCCAGTTGCGCACCAACGGACATATCCAAGCCGACCCGCTGGGACTGGGACTACTGGCGCAAAGCGATGGCAGTCTGCTCCACGGTGCGCAACCGTGGCCGAACCTGTTCGCCATCGGCAGCTTGCTGCGTAGCCGCCTGTGGGAATCCACCGCAATGCCCGAAATCCGCCAGCAGGCGCGCAGCCTG
>JBEVMS010000027.1:0-3519 GCA_040508515.1 Dyella sp.
GACGCGCTGGCCGGCGTGCTGGCGCAACTGGAGGGCTATGAAGCCGCCGCCGGCGCCTGGGAAACCGAACTGCTGCCAGCGCGCATCGATGATTACTCGATCGCCTGGCTGGACGACTTATGCCGCGCCGGCCGCATCGGCTGGCAACGCCTTCGCCCCGGCAGCGGCGGTAGCGGCGGCCCGCTTCGCAGCACGCCGATCGTGCTTATGCCGCGTCGACATATGGCCTTCTGGACGTCCATAATAAATGGTCACGATAAACCCTCGATGATTTCTTCGCGCGCCCAGGCCGTATTCGACACATTGCGCCAGCAGGGTGCGCTTTTTTTCGACGAGCTGCTGCACGACACCGGCTTGCTGCGTACCGAACTGGAAAACGCCTTAGGCGAACTGGTCGCGGCTGGACGCATCACCGCCGACAGCTTCGCCGGCCTGCGCGCACTGCTGATGCCGGCCGCCAAGCGCGAGCATCCACGCCACCGGCGCCTGCGTCGGCATCTGCTCAACGGCATCGAGGACGCCGGCCGCTGGTCGCTGCTGCGGCACGCCGCCAACCCGCAACCGGCCGAGCAACATGCCATCGTGCGCGACCACGCGGCGGAACCGGAAGCGCTCGAACATATCGCGCGCAGCCTGCTGCGCCGCTATGGCGTGGTGTTCTGGAAGCTGCTGGAACGCGAGGCCGCATGGCTGCCGTCGTGGCGGCAATTGTTGCGGGTTTACCAGCGGCTGGAGGCGCGCGGCGAAATCCGCGGCGGGCGCTTTGTCGAGGGCCTGGTCGGCGAGCAGTTTGCCCTGCCCGAAGCGATCGGAAGGCTACGCGCGATCCGTCAAGCGCCACTGGACGAACAGTTGGTGTGCCTGTCCGGCAGCGATCCGCTGAACCTGGTCGGTACCGTGCTGGTCGGCCAGCGGTTGCCGGCGATCAGCAGCACCCGCGTGCTCTATCAGGACGGCATCCCCGTGGCGGCGCTGGTGGCTAACCAGCCGCAGTGGCTGCTCGAACCGGACGCCACGCAACGCCCACGCTGGCAGCAAGCGTTGCAGCGCCGCGAGGGTGGCGCGCGCAACCCGCACAGCGTGAGTGCACCGACCTGAGCGGTCCGCCCCTCCACGCCGTGCACGGCGTGGCCCACGTGCGCGGTGCCGAGCGCGGTCCCTGTCGGGCCTCGGCACCGACGTACCTCAGTGACGCGTGCTGCCTTGGTTGTCGGTCTGCTCGATAAAACGTGCCACGTTGTCATGCAGTTGCTTCAGCGCCGCGGTATTGGCGTACACCATGTGCCCGGAGGGATACCAGGCATAGCTGATGTTCGGTTGCAGGCTGGCCGGAATCGGCAGGTGATGCATCTCATAATCGGCGGCAAAGAACGGCGTGGCCAAGTCGTAGTAACCGCCGTTGACCAACACCTTGAGATTGGGATTGGTTTTCATCGCCATCGCCAGGTCCGGCATCACGTTGGTCGACTGCTGCAGCGCTTCCTCACTGCCGGGGGCCTTGTGGCTCATATCCCAATGGTCGATATCGGCAAACAAGCGGTACGGCATGCCGTCACCAAACTTCAACTGCTGACGCACGTAGTCGTTGAAAACCGCCACATAAGCCGAGCTGATCGCCGAGGACTGCGGATCGTAATCGGAGGATTTACTCATGGGATCGATCGAAGGACCGGAGAAACGGGCGTCTAGACGTCCGGTTGTCATGTCTTCGCCAGCCAGGAGTTCATGCTCGAACATGCCGCCGCTGACACGCAGGTCGGCCTTGATCCAGTAAGCCGTCGATAGTCCGGTGTACTGATGCAGTTTTTCCGCCACCGCCTGCTTGCGGGCGCTATCCAGCCGCGCGCCAGCCAGCAGCGCCTGCGCATACTCGCCGGTGGCGAACGATTCCACCTCGACCAGCAGCGCTTCCAGCGAGGCCGGCGGCTGTGCCAGCCTTTTGTGGTAATAGGCGGTGGCGGTGTAGGTCGGCAGCGCCAGCACGTAGGGCAGGTCCACGCCCGGATTGCTCTGCGGCCCGTCGATGCTGTTGTCGAAGCTGAGAATCTGCGAAAGCAGGATCACGCCGTTGAGATCCACGCTGTCCTCGTTCTCCAGGATATTGGCGACCACCGCAGAACGGGTGGTGCCGTAGCTTTCGCCGAACAGGTACTTGGGTGAATTCCAGCGGCCGTACTGGGACAGGAATTGCGTGATGAACTGCGCAAACGCATGCCCATCACCATCGACGCTGTAGATCGCCTTTTTGCGTTCACTCATGTGCTCTGCGCGCTTGGACGGATCGCTGTCGTCGGCAATCAGACGGCTAAATCCGGTGCCTGGCGCGTCGATAAACACCAGATCGCTGGCGTCCAGCAGGCTTGCATCGTTGTTGGCCAGGCCGTACGGTGCGGCCGGGGTATGTGTGTCGTCGCTGGTGACCACCCGCTTGGGTCCGAACGCACCCATATGCAGCCACAACGAGGCCGAACCGGGGCCGCCGTTGTAAAGAAAGGTGATCGGTCGTTTGCCAGCCTCGGCGCCCTTCTTGAAATACGCCGTGTAGAACACGCTGATCTGCGGCTCGTCTTCCTTGTCGCCACTGCCATGCAGCACCAGCGTGCCGGCGACCGCCTTGTAATCGATGCGCTTGCCGCCAACGCTGACCGAGCCCTCGCTCTGGGAGGCCTGCGGCTTGATCAGTGCCGCAAGGGCCTTGTCGTCGGGCTTGTTCGAGTCGTCGTGCTCCTTGGCCTGCACCACCGAGCAAAGCATGAGGGCGGCCAGAGCCGCGGCGAGTGGCAGTTTGCGCATCGAAAACGCTCCTTGGGAACGCGGGTGGAAACTCCCAGCTTAGCCATACGCGCGCTCCGGCTCGCATTCCAAAAGTCACGCTTCATGGCGCATGCATGTGCCGAGCACGCACAGCATCAAGCCCTGGCGCAACAAGGCCAGATGACGCGTGCAGCCAGCCTCGATCAGTGACGCGGGGATCGCCGCAAGCCGGTGACGAGGTTTACAGCCGGATCGTTTAAGCCCGGCGCAATGCCGCCGCTTCACGCGCCAGCCGTTCGATGCCAGCCCAATCGCCGCTGGCGAGCTTGTCGGCCGGGGTCAGCCAGGAACCACCGACGCAAAGCACGTTGGGCAGCGCGAGGAAATCGCCGGCATTGGTTAGGCCGATGCCGCCGGTCGGGCAGAAGCGGATCTGCGGCAGCGGGCTGGCCCAGGCGCCCAGCAACTTGTGGCCGCCGGCCGGCACCGCCGGGAAAAACTTCAAGTGACGGTAGCCGCGCTCAAGCAGCGTCATCGCCTCGCCGGCGGTGGCCACGCCCGGCAGCAACGGCAGTTCGGAGTCATCGGCCGCGTCGAGCAGCCGCGGCGAGACGCCCGGCGAGACCGCGAAACGCGCGCCGGCCTTGAACGCCGCGTCCAGATCCTTGGCGCTGAGCACCGTACCCACGCCGATCACCGCGCCTTCGACTTCGGCAGCGATCGCACGGATCGCGTCCAGCGCGGCGGGCGTGCGCAGGGTCACTT
>JBEVMS010000224.1:0-7329 GCA_040508515.1 Dyella sp.
CGCACCGCCGCGCGCGGCGGTCGTCTGCGTATTTTTGGTCGTGCGCCGGCTTTGGAACGCGGCCGCGCGGAATACAATGCGCGCCATGAATTCCACGCCGCTGATCGAACCCGCCCGCCTCGATGCGCCGACCACCGACGTGCGGGCCGAGCCGTTCGCGTTCGTGATCGCGCACGACCAGCTGCCGACGTCGGCGAAAGCCGATCTCGCCGCCGATTTCCCGCGCTACGCCAGCGCCGGGTTCTTTCCGTACGACGCCGCGGACTGCGGCCCGAGCATCAACCGGCTCGTGGCGGAAATCACCGCACGCGACTTCGCCGACGCGCTCGGCCAGCGCCTCGGCATCGCCGATCTTGGCGCGTATCCGACGCTGGTCACGATCTGCCGCGCGCTCAACAAGCGGCACGGCACGATCCACACCGACAGCAAGTCCAAGGTTGCCACGGGGCTGCTTTACTTGAACAACCAATGGCCCGACAGCAGCGAGGGTTGTCTGCGCTTTTTGGGCAGTATCGACAACATCGATGACATGCTGACCGCCGAACTGACCCCGCTGTACGGCGAGTTCGCGGTATTCAAGCGCACGGAACATTCTTTCCACGGCCATCTGCCCTACGAGGGCGAGCGTCGGGTCATTCAAGTCGCCTGGCTGACCAGCGAAGATGAAAAACTGCGCAAGACCAAGCGCGGCAAGTTCGCGCGCGCCTTCAAGAAGATTTTCGGTCGACTGGACCGCAGGCTCGGCGCCGATCGCGACCGCAGCGCCTCACATCGCGACTGACGCGGCAGCAGGCGCTCAACGTGCTCACTCATCGTGTAAAACGCAACGCGACATAGCCGATGAATACCGCGTAGAGCGCGCTGACAGGCAGCAGTAAGCGCGCATCGACGTGGCCATGGCGAAACAACTGCCACAGATAAACCACCGCCAATCCCGTTAGAACGCCTGCCAACAGCAAAGGGGCATCGAAACGCCACGGCGTGCAGAACAAGGCCAATGCACTGGGAATGGTCGCCTGAATCATCATCGCGCCAGAGATATTGGCCAATGCCAACCGTTCCTTGCCCTGGCGTACCCAGATCAGCGCGTTGACCACCTCAGGCAACTCCGTGGCGACCGGGCTCAGTACCAGCGATACCAGATGCGGCGACAGGGAAAGCGCTACGCCGATCAATGCGATCTGCCTGACGAAAACATGCGCCGCCAGCGCAATCAGCAGCAGTGCCAGCACCGTTTGCAGCAGCACCATGCCCATGCTCGGCTCGCTGCGTCGCGGTTGAAGTCGAAGCGGTGCCAGCACCTCCTTCTCGCCGGGCACACGGCTGTCATCCCGGATCTCGCGCCAGACATAGGCGGCATAAGCCAGCAGGAACACCACGCCAAGCACGGGCTTGAACGCAAAGGCAACCAATCCCAGCGCGCACTTGACCACGAAGATGCCAAGGAACCAGCGCTGATCGCGCGCCAGCCGCCGATGTGCGACGCGTACCGTGCAATCGTGCCGCTGCAGATGCCTGCGATTGCACCACAGCATCACCCCGACCACCGCATAGCCAATGGTCGCCAATACCAAGGGGCCGCCAAGCGCCGCGCCCACGCCGATGTCGCGCTGCTGCGCGGTGCGCCCAAACACTACCGCCATGAAGGTTACCGCGCTTTCGGGCAAGGCCGTGCCGAATGCCGCCAACACCGTGCCAGTCGCCGTGGCGCCCAAGTTAAGCTTGCGGCCAAACCACTCCACGCCATTGACAAAAAATTCGCAAGCGACATAGATCGCCACTGCGCAGAGCAGAAAAAGAAGCGTGGCTTGCATAAAAAACCGCGGCCGGGCGAGCGGAAACCATTGGCGCAACGACATCGCTCACCCAGCCGGGTAAAACACGTCGTGGCCAAAGGTCTCGCCGGGCGGATCCGACACACGTGGCGTCGGTCACCATTCGCGCCATGAAGCCAAGGGCTTCAAGTGTGTTGACGCGAATTCCTCAAGAGGAAAGCCCGTGGGCTTTCAGGGAGAGAGGATGGCTACTCCCCAATGACAATCGCGGCATGGTAGCGGCCCCGAAGTAGCTGAACAAGAGCACGGGGACAATTCGCCACGAGCGGGCAATGAACACCCACTCCCAACGCAGCAACGCATACCCCTTAGCGCGCGATGCGTTCAGCCAACAACTGAGCCAGATCGTACGCGCCCGCAGACCGACCCGCCAGCCAATGCGCCGCCTCGATCGCACCACGGGCGAATATCGAGCGATCCGTGGCGCGATGACCCAATTCGATGCGCTCGCCCTGCCCGATCAGCAACGCCTGATGCTCACCGACGATGTCGCCGCCGCGCACCACGGCAAAACCGATCGTGCCGGGCTTGCGGGCACCGGGACGCCCTTCGCGACTGTAAACCGCGTCCCTGGCAAGCATGATACCGCGCGCCTGGGCTGCGGCCTCACCCAGCGCTAGCGCGGTGCCTGAGGGCGCATCTTCCTTGCGGTTGTGGTGCGCCTCGACGATTTCCAAGTCCCACTCGGCCAACGCGGCGGCGGCCTGACGCAGCAACCCCGTGAGCACCGCCACACCCAGGCTGAAGTTAGCCGCGCGCAACACGGCGATCCGTTCACTGGCCTGCGCCAGGCGTGCTTCCAACGCCGGCTCAAGTCCGGTAGTGCCGCTGACCAGCGCCACCCCATCGGCCAGGCAGTGATCGAGCGCCGCAGCTAGCCCTTGCGGCCCACTGAAATCAATCACCATGTCCAGCGCATCAGCGTCGGGCCAGTTGGCGCTGAACGTCGGGCCGGGCTGGCCCAAAAACACCGGCTGGCCCAATTGCGGCGAACCGGCTGCGGTCAACGCGGCCACCACGGTGAAGCGCGCATCGTCGCGCAGCAGATCCAGTAACGCCCGCCCCATGCGGCCAGTGGCGCCATGCACGGCGAGGCGAACAGGACGGGTCATGCGGCACTCCAACGGATCGGCAAACAGGCCGCGCATGCTAGCACCGCGGCCCGCTCAAACGCTTTACGACGTGACTCGCGACCAGAACTGCTTGACCCCGCTGACCCAGCTCTTGGCGCGCGGCGTGTGATGGTTTTCTTCGCCCTCGGCGAAGGTCGCCTCCAGCGCCTCGAACAGCTCGCGCTGCTGCTTGGTGAGCCGCACTGGCGTTTCCACCACCACCGAACAGATCAAATCGCCGGTACGTCCACCGCGTACCGACTTGACCCCGCGCCCACGCAGGCGAAACTGCTGCCCCGTCTGGGTTTCGGCCGGAATGCTGATCGGTATCTCACCTTCCAACGTTGGCACCGGCAATTCGACGCCTAATGCCGCCTGCGAGAAACGGATAGGCAATTCACAGTACAGATCGCTGCCGTCACGTTGGAAGATCGCGTGCTCACGGACCCGAACTTCCACGTACAAGTCGCCTGCCGGCGATCCGGCGGGCCCGGCCTCGCCCTGGCCGGTGAGCCGGATGCGATCACCGTTGTCGACACCGGCGGGGATATTCACCGCCAACGTCCGATTTTCTTCCAGGCGGCCTTCGCCATGGCATTTGCGGCAGGGCTTTTCGATCATTTTCCCGCTGCCGGCGCAACGCGGGCAGGTTTGCTGGATCGAGAAAATGCCGTTCTGCATGCGTACCCGGCCGTGTCCGGCGCAGGTGCTGCACGTGGCTACCTTGCCGTCTTCCGAGCCGCTGCCGTTGCAATGATGGCAGTTGACCTGGGTCGGCACTTCGATCTTGCGCTCGACGCCAAAGACGGCTTCCTCAAGATCCAGCTCCATGATGTAGCGCAGGTCCGACCCGCGGCGCGCCTGCGCGCGGCCGCCGCGACCACCAAAAATATCGCCAAAAATATCGCCAAAGATGTCGCCCATGTCGCCGAAACCGGCGCCACCGCGACCGCCCATCCCTGCCTCAAAGGCGGCATGGCCGTGCTGATCGTAAGCCTGGCGCTTTTGCGCGTCGGCCAGCACTTCGTAAGCCTCCTTGGCCTCCTTGAACTTGTCCTGGGCTGCCGGATCATCCGGATTGCGATCCGGGTGGTACTTCATCGCCAAGCGGCGGAAGGATTTCTTCAGCTCCGCTTCGCTGACAGTGCGCTCGACACCCAGCACTTCGTAGTAATCACGCTTGCTCATTCAACCATCCAGACCTGGACCGTGCCGTCCGCGAGGGCGATCGCCCTCAAATCCCCATCAACAAGAAACCCGCGCCGAGGAAAAACCTGCCGGCGCGGGTGGCGTTCAATCGGCTTACCCGACCGTGCGCGGCTTACTTCTTGTCGTCCTTCACTTCCGTGAACTCCGCATCGACCACGTCGTCCGGCTGAGCCGAACCACCGCCCGGGGCGGACTGCGCATGCGCGCCGGCATCGGCCGGACCGCCCGCAGCGGAGGCTGCGGCGTGCAGCGACTGAGCAACCTGCTCAAGCTTCTCGATCTTCGACTCGATCGCAGCCTTGTCATCACCATCCTTGACCTTTTCCAGATCCGACAGCGCGCCCTCGACGCCGGCCAGCTGATCGGCCGGCACCTTGCCGCCGTGCTCCTTGATCGCGCTGCGGGTGCCGTGCACCAGCTGATCGGCCTTGTTGCGCGTAGCCACCAGCTCGTGGAACTTCTTGTCTTCTTCCTTGTTGGCCTCGGCATCGGCGACCATCCGCTGGATCTCGGCTTCGGACAGACCCGAACCGGCCTTGATCTCGATCTTCTGTTCCTTGCCGGTCTTCTTGTCCTTGGCCGACACGTGCAGGATGCCGTTGGCGTCGATGTCGAAGGTCACTTCGATCTGCGGCATGCCGCGCGGTGCGGCGTCGATGCCGGACAGGTCGAACTTGCCCAGCGACTTGTTGGCGCTGGCGCGCTCACGCTCGCCCTGCAGCACGTGCACGGTCACCGCGGTCTGGTTGTCGTCGGCGGTGGAGAACACCTGCGAGGCCTTGGTCGGCACCGTGGTGTTCTTCTCGATCAGCTTGGTGAACACGCCGCCCATGGTCTCGATGCCCAGCGACAGCGGGGTCACGTCCAGCAGCAGCACATCCTTGACAGTACCGCCCAGCACGCCACCCTGGATCGCGGCGCCGACGGCAACGGCTTCGTCCGGATTGACGTCCTTGCGCGGCTCCTTGCCGAAGAATTCCTTGACCGCGTCCTGCACCTTGGGCATGCGAGTCTGACCGCCGACCAGGATCACCTCATCCACGTCGGACACACGCAGACCGGCATCGTTGAGCGCGGTGCGGCACGGATCGATGGTGCGCTTGATCAAGTCTTCCACCAGCGCTTCGAGCTTGGCGCGGGTCAGCTTGATGTTCAGATGCTTCGGACCGGAGGCGTCAGCGGTGACGTACGGCAAATTCACTTCGGTCTGGTGGCTGGAAGACAGCTCGATCTTGGCGCGCTCGGCGGCATCCTTCAGGCGCTGCAACGCCAGCGGATCCTTGCGCAGATCCATGCCCTGATCCTTCTGGAATTCTTCCACCAGATAGTCGATCACGCGCATGTCGAAATCTTCGCCACCCAGGAAGGTGTCGCCGTTAGTCGCCAGCACCTCGAACTGCTTCTCGCCGTCGACTTCGGCGATCTCGATGATCGACACGTCGAAGGTGCCGCCGCCCAGGTCGTAGACCGCGATCTTGCGGTCGCCACCCTTTTTGTCCAGGCCATAGGCCAGCGCCGCGGCGGTGGGCTCGTTGATGATGCGCTTGACGTCCAGACCGGCGATCTTGCCAGCGTCCTTGGTCGCTTGACGCTGGCTGTCGTTGAAGTAGGCCGGCACCGTGATGACCGCTTCGGTGATCGACTCGCCCAAGTAATCCTCGGCGGTCTTCTTCATCTTCATCAGCACTTTGGCGGCGATTTCCTGCGGCGCCATCTTTTTGCTGTCGGACGTCTGCACCCAGGCGTCGCCATTTTCATGCGCCAGAATGCCGTAGGGCACGATGTGGATGTCTTTCTGCACTTCGGCGTCGGTGAACTTGCGGCCAATCAGGCGCTTCACCGCGTAGAAGGTGTTCTTCGGATTGGTCACGCCCTGGCGCTTTGCCGGTGCGCCGACCAGCACTTCGCCGTCCTTGGTAAAGGCGACGATCGAGGGCGTGGTGCGATCGCCCTCGGAATTCTCGATGACCTTCGCGGTGCTGCCATCCATCACTGCAACGCAGGAATTGGTGGTGCCCAGGTCGATGCCAATGATCTTGCCCATGTCGATTGCTCCAATGCTTCAAGCGGCCCCCGCGGCCGCAACTGGTTTTCAGAATGGGGCCCGCACGCATCGATTCAATGCCGGGCCACCCCTCAATGTGATGTTTTGACTGAAGCTTTCGGCTGTCGCCGCAGCTTTTTGCGCCACTCAGTCGGCGTCTTTGGCGATCGTCACCAGCGCCGGGCGCAGCAAACGATCGTTAAGCACGTACCCTTTTTGCAGCACCCCGACCACCGTATTGGGCGCCTTGCCGGCCGCCTCGATCATGCTCATCGCCTGATGGCGCTCCGGATCGAACGGCTGATCCAGCGGATCGACCGCGACCAACCCGTTGTTCTCGGCGATTTTCACCAGCGAGCGCAAGGTCAGGCTGATGCCTTCGCGCACCGTGGCGAGGTCGCCGGCCTCCACCGCCAGCCCGCGCTCCAGGCCGTCGTACACCGGTAGCAGTTCGGCCAACAGCTTTTCATTGGCGAAGCGCCGGGCCTGTTCCAGGTCACGCTGCAAGCGACGGCGCTGGTTTTCCAGTTCTGCACGCTCGCGCAAGATGCTCTCGCGCAGTTCGCTGGCAACCGTTTCCGCCTCGACCAGACGCGCCTGCAAGGCTTCAATATCGGCCTGCGCCGAGAAATCGGCCGGAGTTTCATCTGCCAGCGGCTTTTGTTGATCGGTGTTCTGCATGAAAAACTCCAAAGACTTATCTGTAGTCGACGCTTGCGCGCCAACCTCCCATCATAAGGTTTCTGCGGAAAACCCGCCTCCGCAGCGGTTTATGAGGTCGACGCCGCCCGATTCAAGGCATCGCTGAGCAAGCTCGCGGTGGCTTGCACTACCGGAATGACGCGCTCGTAAGCCATACGCGTCGGGCCGATCACCCCGATCGCCCCCAACATGCGCCCCTGCGCACCGTAGCTGGCGGTTACCACGCTACACCCATCAAGCGCGGCAAAGCCCGATTCCTCGCCGATGAACAAGCGCACGCCGGGCGCCTTGGCGCACACTTCCATCAGTTGCAGCAGCTCGTTTTTCTGCTGGAACGCCTCGAAAAGTTCGCGCAACCGCCCCAGGTTGGCCAGCTCCGAATAGCCCATTAGGTTGGTCTGACCGCTGACCAGCACGTCACCTTGAC
>JBEVMS010000236.1:0-3327 GCA_040508515.1 Dyella sp.
TGGATTATTTCTCGCTGCTGCGGCCGTATTCGGAGCTGGCGGTGACCCGTGCGTTCGCCAAGCTCACGCCGTACTTCGATGTGTTCTCCAGCTGCAACCGCAACTTCAAATTGCTCGGTCCCAAGCCGGCCGATCGCTGGTGCGGGCAGTGCCCCAAATGCCATTTCGTGTTTCTGGCGCTGGCGCCGTTCCTCTCCAAGCCGCGGCTGCTGGGCATTTTCGGGCGCAATCTGCTGGACGACGAAAACCAGCTCGCCGGGTTCGATGCGCTGCTGGAATACCAGAATCACAAACCGTTCGAATGCGTTGGCGAAGGGGCCGAGGCGCGCGCGGCGATGTATGCGCTGAGTCAGCGTCCGGAATGGCAGGAAGATGCCGTGGTGGCGCGTTTCCGCGAGGAGATTCTGCCGCAGTTGGACGCGAGCGAACTGGCATTGGAGCCGTGGTTGCAAGCGGACGCGGAACATCGGGTGCCGGCACGGCTACGCGCCGCGCTGGATGCGATCGGCGCGGGCTGAGCGCGCCATGCATGCCATGGTTCCCAGGCATCGTCCGGTGATGCGCTTGGCGTGTGCGCCGGTGGGTGCGCGCGGCCAGGGGTGGCGTGATCTAACTGCGGTGAGCGGCGCATGATCATCGCCGCCCTGGCCGGTCAACGCGTGGCCGTGTGGGGCTTCGGTCGCGAGGGACGGGCGGCGATCGCCGCGCTGCGCACGCGACTGCCCACATTGCCCTTGACCCTGTACTGCGCCGCAGATGAGGTGAGCGCGGCGCAGGCCTTCGATAGCGCATTGACGGTGCGCGCCGGTGAGCCGGATGCGGCCGCACTGAGTGATTTCGACGTGGTGATCAAATCGCCCGGCATCTCGGCCTACAAGCCGGCGCTGCTGGCCGCGCATGCGCAGGGCGTCAGGATCACCTCGGGCACCGCGCTGTGGTTCGCCGAGAATCCCGCGGCGCGGGTGATCGCGGTCACCGGCACCAAGGGCAAGAGCACTACCAGCGCGCTGCTGGCGCATCTAGCCCGCGCCGTCGGCATGCGCACCGCGCTCGCCGGCAATATCGGGCTGCCGTTGCTGGAATTGTTGGATCAAACGGCGGAGTTGTGGGTGATCGAGCTGTCCAGTTTCCAGACCGGCGAGGCCGGTGCGCTGGCGCTGGGCGTGGTCACCAGCCTGTACGAGGAACACCTGGATTGGCACGGTTCGCGCGAACGCTACGTGGCGGACAAGCTACGGCTGGCCGACGTGGCGCAACGTCTGCTGGTCAATGCGCGGCAGCCGGATCTGCTGGCACGCACCGCGCAGCATCCGAGTCGTCTGATGTTTGGACGTCCAGACGGCTGGCATGTTGCCGATGGATTTATCCGACGTGGCGGTCGCGAGGTGTTCGCGTTGAGCGCGATGACCGCGCCCGGCGAGCACAACGCGCTGAATGCCTGTGCCGCGCTCGCCGCCTTGGAGGCGCTGGGGATCGATGCGATCACCGCCGCGCCGGCGCTGGGGAGTTTCCGCCCGCTGCCGCATCGCTTGCAGCCGCTGGGTCAGCGCGATGGCGTAAACTACGTTAACGATTCGATCAGCACCACGCCGCAAGCCACCTTGGCCGCGCTGGAGAGCTTGCCTGGCCAGTCGGTCAGCGTGCTGGTCGGCGGTTATGAGCGTGGGTTGGATTGGGCGCCGTTCGTCGCGGCAGTGACGCAGCGGCCACCGCTGGCGATGGTCTGCATGGGCGCCAATGGCGCGCGCATCGAAACCGCCCTGCGTGAGGCTGGCGTTGCCTGTCCGATCGAGCGCGTCGAGGGATTGGCCCAGGCACTGACGCGGGCGCAGGCTCTCACGCCTGTGGGAGGCACCGTATTGCTCTCACCCGGCGCACCGAGCTTCGATCAATTCCACGATTACGCCGAACGTGGTCGTCGATTCGCCGCGTTGGCGGGTTTCGACAGCGCCAGCGTCGGCATCGAGGGCATGGGCATCGCCTAGCTATTCGCGCTGCGTGGTTGTCGGGTGCGGTTGGCCACGCGGTGTAACTCTCATCCGCGCGTCGGATGGACACGCCAAGCGCACAGGCAGGACGGCTAGCGCGCGCTGCGCTGGACCGGGCGCAGCGGCTGGATCGGCGCGGTCGGATGATCGGCAAGCAGGGCCGCGGCCTGGTAGGGCGTGATGCGCATCGGTCGCAGCACTTGCCGGCGCTGTTCGCGCTGACCGAGCAGCCGCACATTGTCGATGCGCAGGTAGCAATCGTGACCGGCGGCACGTCGGTAGACACGCGCCTGGGCCCAGGCGTGGTGACTTTCCGCAGGCCGGTCGAACAGGCTGACCAGATCGGCTGGATTGCCTTCGGCGCGGCGCACAAAGCCTTCCACGTCGTCGATATGGCAAAAGTGCCGTGGCGACAGGCTGGGCTCGATCCAGGCCTGCCGCGTCTCGCAAAACGGTTGGCGCGCCTGCCTGCGCAGCAGCACCGCGGCGGGCAGGCATAACGCCAGCCAGTCGATCCATGGCAGCAGCGCGGAGGCGCCGGGGCCGGTCGTCACATCGGTGGCGTTCGGTAGGAGTAACAGGAGCCAGCAGGCCGGCGATCCGAGCTGTAGCCAGTCGCCATCAAGTAGCGCCAGGCCGACCGACGCCTGAATGTGCCACGCCACGCTGCCGACGCCCAGCGCCAGCAGCACGCCGGCCAACGGGTGGCGCAGCCGGGTTCGGCGTGCCACGTGCCGCATCAGGACGGCCAGGCTGGCGCCGGTCAGTAGCACCAACGGTAGCGCCGCCAGGCCGGTCAGCCAGGTATGCCGCAACCAGGCATAAGCCACGGCCATGGCGACGGCGAACGGCAGGCAAGCGGCCAATCCCAGCCAGGTCTGGTGCGGCAGAATGCCGGAGGGCTGGTAGTAGACGCTGCCGATACGCTGCATGCGGGCTCGACTCCTTGAACGCGGCGGCGGCTTGCCTGGGTGAGCGCACCGCTTTGGTAGACGGCTTTATTGTGGGCACAGGCGGGACGGCACGTCGATGCCCCGGCGCGCGTGGCCATACGGCTGCGCTTATTTCTCGATCCGGTAATTGAGACTGGCGCGGTTGTAGTCGGTGGCACTCTGCGCCTCGAAATTCCAGCGCTGGCTTAAGCGGTAACGCAAGGTGATCACTTGGCCTGGATCGAACAGGCCCACACCGTAGCTCAGGTAAAGTCTGGGCGAGAGGTACTTGCCCACGGTGAAGGCCGAACTGCCACCCAGCGCCTCGTTGCTGGTGACGCCGATATCGTCCACCCCCAGCCGGGAACCGATGCTCTTGGCCAGCAGGTTGCCAGCGGCCGAGCCCA
>JBEVMS010000237.1:0-9127 GCA_040508515.1 Dyella sp.
GATATCCTCGATTGGCTGTTCGGTCCGCTGCTCGCGGTCAGCGGCGAAGCTACCAACCAAGCCGGCGCCTACCCGGCCGAAGATCGCGTGACGATGCGCTTCGCCTTCGCCAGTGGTGTGCTGGGACGCGGCAGCTGGAACTTCTGCGGCGACATTTATCGCGATCGGATCGAGGTGACGGGCGAACTGGGTCGCCTCAGCTTCGCCACCTTCGGCGACACTTCGACCGTTTTGGAAAATCACGAGGGCGTGCGCGAGTTACACATCGAAAACCCGGCGCATATTCAGCAGCCCCTGATCGAAACCATTGTCGCCGAGCTGCGCGGGCAAGCTGGCGCCTGCCCGTCCAGCGGGCGCAGCGCAGCGCGCACCAGCGCGGTGATCGACCAGGTGCTGGCGAGCTACCGACGCGACCTCTGAAGCGATCGCTTGGGGTCGAATGGGAAACGCTGCATTCGCCTCATGCGGTCCGCGTACGTCCCTGGGCGAGCAAACGCCGGTGCTACACTGCCCCGGCTGGCTCGTTGGGCCGGCACCATGCAACGTCTTCAGGGCGGGGTGGAATTCCCCACCGGCGGTAGGTGCGGCAGGGCGGTGACGCCTCATGCACGAGCCCGCGAGCGCCTCCTACAACGGAGGGTCAGCAGATCCGGTCCGATGCCGGAGCCGACGGTCAAGCGTTCCGAGCAATCGGATAGCTCATAGTCCGGATAAGAGAAGACGGCTAGACGGCGATACACGTCGCAAGTCTGGCTGTGCCTTGGGGCGTTTTTCGCTTATCACTTCGCGGGAAACGTTTCATGATCTGTCTAAATTGCGCCGCGTTTGCCCCTTCCCTACGGGATGAGGGCTGAGTATGTTTACCGGCATCATTCAAACCGTCGGCCGCGTGGCGCGGCTGGAGCCGCGAGGCGGCGACGTGCGTTTGGCCATCGATACGGCCGCGCTGGATCTCTCCGACGTGCAACTGGGTGACTCGATCGCCGTGTCGGGCGTGTGCCTGACTGCGGTCACGCTGGAGCCGCGCGGCTTCAGTGCTGACGTGTCCAATGAAACGCTGTCGCTGACCAGTCTGGGCAAGCTCAAGCCGGGCGATCCGGTGAATCTGGAAAAGGCCTTGCGCCTGGCCGATCGCCTCGGCGGGCACTTAGTGTCCGGCCATGTCGATGGACTGGGCAAGGTCGTTTCGATCACCCCGGACGGCCGCTCGCAGCGCTGGAGTTTTGAGGTTCCCACCCAGCTCTCGCGCTATATCGTCGCCAAGGGCTCGGTCTGCATTGATGGCACCAGCCTGACCGTCAACGAGGTCAACGGCCATCGCTTCGGGGTCAACCTGATCCCGCATACCGTCGAGCACACTGCCTTCCATGCGCGCCGCGTCGGCGACGTGGTGAATATCGAAGTGGACGTGATCGCCCGCTACGTCGAGCGGCTGCTGTCATCCGGCGAGGCGCCGCGGCTGGACGAGGCCTTCCTGAAACACCACGGCTTCGCCTGAGTCGCATCGGCGCGCTGCGACGGCGCGCCAGCATCACTTTTTGCGCGCTGCCCTCAGCGACGGCGCCCCCACGTATTGAAAGGATTGTGCATGGCATTCCACAGCATTCCGGAAATTCTCGACGAACTTCGCGCCGGCCGCATGGTGGTGATTCTCGACGACGAGGATCGCGAGAACGAAGGCGACATCGTGATGGCCGCCGAAAAAGTGCGCCCGCAGGATGTCAACTTTATGGTGCGCGAAGCGCGCGGCCTGCTTTGCCTGACCCTGACCGAACAGCACACGCGCCGGCTGGGTTTGAAGCCGATGGTCAGCGACAACACCTCGCCGTACCACACCAATTTCACCGTTTCGATCGAGGCGGCCGAGGGCGTCACCACCGGCATCTCGGCGCAAGACCGCGCGCACACCATCCAGGTGGCGGTGGCGCCCGACGCGCAGCCGCAGCACCTGTCGCAGCCTGGGCATATTTTTCCGCTGACCGCCAAACCCGGTGGCGTGCTCACCCGCGCCGGACACACCGAGGCCGGCTGCGACCTGGCCGCGCTGGCCGGTTTGCAGCCCGCCTCCGTGCTGATCGAAATCCTGCACGAGGACGGCTCGATGGCGCGCCGGCCGGAGCTGGAGCTGTTCGCCGCCAAGCATGGCTTGAAAATCGGCTCCATCGCCGACCTGATCCGCTACCGCCTGGAGACGGAGAAAACCGTCGAGCCGGTCTACGAGGAATCGGTCGATACCGAGTTCGGGCCGTTCCGCCTGGTCGCCTACCGCGACCTGATCAGCCATGGCACGCACTTCGCGTTAGTGCGTGGCACGGTGAACGACGGCGCGCCGGTGCTGTCGCGGGTGCATGTGCGCAACACCTTGTCCGATGTGCTGCATCTCAAGCGCGAAGACCTGGGCCTGACCGTGACCGCCGCGCTGCGCCGGATCGCCGATGAAGGACGCGGCGTGCTGGTGGTGCTTTCCGGCGAGGACACCGGCGATGCCTTGCTGGCGCGCTTGCAGCGTCATCCAGTGACCGCACCGGCCGAAGAAGTGCAGCAGCAGGAGTGGCGCCAGAATGGTCTGGGTGCGCAGATCCTGGCCGATCTTGGCGTGCACCGGCTGCGCGTGATGGGCACGCCGCGCAAACTGGTCGGGCTGTCCGGCTTCGGTCTGGAAGTGGTCGAGTACGATTGAGCGCTTGCCCCGGCATGGTCGCCGCCGCGCCCGCGTTTGTCCCTGGTGTGGTGGCATGCTTGATCCAGCGCCGATCGCTGCTCGGAGGAATCCATCATGTCCGTGACCACCCAGCGCCCGGCCAGCACGCAGGATGCGGCGGCCATCGCCCACTTGATCCACCAGCTTGGTTACGCAGTCACCGCCGCGGAGGTTGCCCAGACGCTGGCGCAGCATGCGCTCAGTCAGGGGGATTGTGTGCTGCTGGCGGTGACGGCGACGGGTCAGAGCGTCGGGTGCATTGGCCTGCATGCGATGCCGCTGCTGCATACGGCAGGCCGGTTGGGCCGGATCACCGCACTGGTGGTGGATGAGGGCTGGCGTGGGCAGGGCATCGGCAGCGCGCTGCTGATGACGGCGCAGGGCTGGTTTGAGGCTGCCGGTTGCCAGCGCGTTGAAGTGACTAGCGCCGATCACCGTGAGGATGCGCATCGCTTATATCGTCGTCATGGTTATGCTCGGCAAGGCCATCGGCTGCTTCGCGACTGTGCCGATGGCGCTAGCCCCTGATCGTCCTAAGGTTGAGTAACCATTGATGAAGTCACCGCATGTCCGTCTGATCGCCCCCTCCGGCTACCCTCACGACCGCGCCGCGATGGCGCGCGGCGTGGAGCGCTTGCAGGAGGCGGGCTGCGTGGTCGAGGGCATCGAGGTGCTCGATCGCGCTGCGCTGCGTTTCGCCGGCAGCGATGCCGAGCGCGCCGCAGACATCAACCGCCTGGCGACTTTGGAAACTCTGCCGGATATCGCGCTCAGCGTACGCGGCGGCTACGGCGCCACGCGGCTGCTGGAGCATCTGCACTACGACGCGCTGGGCGAGCGCCTCGGCGACAGTGGGTTGATCATGGTCGGGCACAGCGACTTCACCGCGCTGCAAATGGCGCTGTATGCCAAGCAAGGCCTGGTGACGCTGGGCGGTCCGATGCTGGGACCGGACTTTGGCGCCGAGCAGCCCAGCGCGGTGACGTTGACGCATTTCTGGGCCACCGTGGGCGCGGCGCACGGGCACGCCAGTTGGGCCAGTTCGACCACGCAGGAGCTGGATCTGGAGGGGCGCCTGTGGGGTGGCAATCTGGCGGTGATTTGCAGCCTGCTGGGTACGCCGTATTTTCCGCGCATCGATGACGGCATTTTGTTCGTCGAGGATGTTGGCGAGCCGCCGTTCCGCATCGAGCGCTTGCTCTATCACCTGAAACTGGCCGGGGTACTGGAGCGCCAGCGCGCGCTGATCCTGGCCGATTTCACCAACTGCCGGCCGTCGCAATACGACAACGGCTACGACATGGCCGCCGCATTGGCGCAGTTTCGCCAGATCGCCGGCATTCCGGTGCTCGACGGCCTGCCGTTCGGCCACGAGCCGGACAAATTCACCCTGCCGTTCGGCGCGCCGGCACGCTTGCGCGCCGCCGCCGGGGAAGTGGAACTGAGCTTTCGCGACTACCCGCATCTGCCGCGCATGACGGCAAATGCACCCGACGTCCGCACGTCTGCGGCAAAAACCGTAAAATAACCGGCCCTGTCCGGGGCCGACGGTCCACCTTAGGAACTATGCAATGAAGATCATCGAAGGCGATTTCGCCACCCCCAAAGGCCGTTTCGCCATCGTCGCCGGTCGTTTCAACGGTTTTGTGGTCGAGCCGCTGGTTGCTGGCGCGCGCGACACGCTGGTGCGTCACGGCGTCGCCGACGACGCGATCGACCTGGTGCGAGTGCCCGGCGCCTGGGAAATCGCACTGGCTGCGCGCAAGCTGGCCGACTCGGGCAAGTACGCGGCGGTGATCGCGCTGGGCGCGGTGATCCGCGGCTCCACGCCGCACTTTGATTTTGTCGCCGGGGAGTGCGCCAAGGGCCTGGCCCAGGCGGGCTACGCATCCGCCGTGCCGGTGATGTTTGGCGTGCTGACCACCGACTCGATCGAGCAGGCCATCGAGCGTTCCGGCACCAAGGCCGGCAACAAGGGTGCCGATGCCGCGATGGCGGCGATCGAAATGGTCAACCTGTACGGTCAGCTGTGATGAACCAGCGGCCGGAAGGGATCGACTTGGCGGCGCGTTCGCGCGCCCGCCGCCGCGCGTTGCAGGCGCTCTACGCCTGGCAGATGAGCGGTAGCCATATGGCCGCGGTGATCGAACAGTTTCGCCACGAGCAGGACATGGAAGTGGCCGACCTCGACTACTTCGAAGACCTGCTGCAAGGTGTGGCCCGGCATGTCGACGTGCTGGATGAGGCGCTCAAGCCGTTCGTCGATCGCGAAGTGGGCCAGATCGACCCGATCGAGCGCGCTGCGCTGCGCCTGGCAGCCTATGAGCTGAAATACCGCCCCGACGTACCGTACCGAGTGGTGATCAACGAGGCGATCGAGGTGACCAAGCGTTTCGGTGCTGATCACGGCCATTCCTACGTCAACGGCGTGCTGGACAAGCTGGCGATGAGCCTGCGCGGCGCCGAAAAACAGGCGCGCTGAACGCAGCGAACGGGGTTCGCGACGGCCGGATGAGTCGGTCGTCGCGGTGCCCGATGCGCTCCGTGATAGAACGGGGCGCACGGTGGTTGAACGCGGTGTGCTTGCACGCGAGCGGGCGAGGTGGTTTGCTCCACGACCCTACCGATGGCGCCGCGGCTTTATGGAATTTCGTCTGATCGAGCGCATCCGCCAGCTCACCGCGCAAGGGCGCGACGATGTGCGACTGGGCATTGGCGATGACGCCGCCGTGCTCGCGCCGCCGCCGGGGCAGGATCTGGCGGTGGCGATCGATACGCTGGTGGAAGGCGTGCATTTCCCCCTCGGCACCGCCGCGTTCGATGTGGGCTGGAAGGCGCTGGCGGTGAATCTGTCCGACCTGGCGGCGATGGGCGCGATCCCGGCCTGGGCCTTGCTGGCGTTGACCTTGCCCCGCGCCGACGCCGCTTTTGTCGAAGGCTTCGCCGAGGGTTTCGCCCAACTGGCGCAGCCGCAGCGGCTGGCCCTGGTCGGCGGCGACACCACGCACGGCCCGCTGACCATCAGCGTGGCGGTGCACGGCTTTGTACCGCCGGGGCAGGCGTTGACCCGCGACGGTGCACGCGTCGGCGATGCGGTGATGGTCACCGGCACCTTGGGCGATGCGGCCGCCGGCCTGCATCTGCTGCAACATCCGGTAGTGCTGGATACGCGCCAGGCGCAGTGGCGCGACGCGCTGCTGACGCGACTGCACCGACCGACCCCGCGCTTGAGCGCCGGCACCGCGCTGCGTGGTGTCGCCAGCGCCTGCCTGGATGTCTCCGATGGCCTGCTGGCTGATCTGGCGCATATCTGCGAGTCCAGCGCGGTGGGCGCCGAGATCGACGCCGCGCATTTGCCGCTGTCGGCCGAACTGCTGGGCTTGTTCGAGGATGCGACCGCACGCGATTTTGCGCTCAGCGGCGGCGATGACTACGAATTGTGCTTTTGCGTGGCCGAGGCGCGCGTGGCCGACGTCTCCGCCGATTTGGCGCGGCTGGGTTGCGGCGCCACCCGCATCGGTCGCATCGTCGAAGGACAGGGCGTGCGCGTGCGCGACGTCGACGGCCACGAGATGGCGCCTGCACGGCAGGGATGGGAGCACTTCAGCGTATGAACACCAAATACCGTTTGTCGCCCGAGCAACGCCGCGCGCTGCTGTCCACCCCGGCCGGCTGGATGGCCTGTGGTTTCGGCTCGGGACTGACACCCTGGGCGCAGGGCACGTTTGGTTCACTGGCGGCGTTGTTGCCGTGGTTGCTGCTGCGCGAACTGCCGCTGCCGTTGTATCTGTTCCTGCTGCTGGTGGGGTTTTCGCTGGGCGTGCGAGTCTGCCAGTTGGCCGGACTGACGCTGGGCGTGGCCGATCATCGCAGTGTGGTTTGGGATGAATTCGTGGGGCTGTGGATCGCGCTGATCCCCGTGCTGCTGGCGCCCTCGTGGTGGTCGGTGCTGCTGGGCTTTGCGCTGTTTCGGCTGTTCGATGTCTGGAAACCCTGGCCGATCGGTTGGCTGGATGCGCGCTTGAAGGGTGGGTTGGGTGTGATGGCCGACGACGTGGTGGCAGGCTTATTCGCGGCGATCGTGTTGCAACTGGTGCGGCATCTGATCTGAGGCCGCAGGTCCGTGGCGCTGACGCGGCTGGGTGCGTTCAACGGTAGCGTGGCAGGCGTGATGGCGACACGTCATCGCTGGCGTTGACAGTGTAATGAGAATTGTTATCATCTGCACGTCACTCAGTCCAAACGGAGCGCCACCGTGTTGATGCGATCCCTGCCTCTGAAAGAACGCGATTTCTCGCGCCAGACGTTTACCCTGGCAACCTTGCCAGCGGATTCCGCGCGTGCGGACCAACCGATCAAGCGCATCGACAGCCAGTCGCTGCTGGATGGCACCCGTGAGCTGGTGATCGAGCATCAGGGCGCCGAGTACCACCTGCGCTTGACCCGTAACGACAAGCTGATCCTGACCAAGTAATCACATGAGTCGGGCCGCCGGTTGTGATTCGACCGGTGCCTGGCCATCCGCATAGCTTGTACCCACCCAATGCCATCGCCAATGCTCTTTCCAGGGCGTCAGCCAGGCTAGCCTGCTGGAGGTCACCGTGTTCGGTTGGCTTGCACCCCTTCGCATCGGCGAACGTGCCCGATGCAGCACGGTCAGCAGTCGCTGGCTGCACATCGCGCCGGGCGCCCTGGCTCATCACTTGCCGGCACTGGGTTGCACGCTCTATCTGCCGCCGCGTGAAGCGATGACGCCGTTGGGCGCGTTGCCGTATGGCGTAGTCGGCGAACAGGCCGAATTGACGCCACTGCTCAGCGTGTCCCGGCTAAGGCACGCCACGGTGGTAAGCCGCGATGGCCCGCGCGAATGGATCGATTGCATCAACGCGCATGGACAGCGCCAGGCGCGTCTGTATCTGTTACCGGACACCGATTACCTGGCCTGGGATGCGTTGCTGGCCCAAGCCCAGCCGTGCGCGGGGCGCGAACGCCATCCGCAGGTGCCGGAGCTGCATTTGGCCCCGGCGCGGCTGACGTGTTTCATGCTGAGACACTTGGCGGGTTTGGCTTGCTTGAGCGCGCGCGCACCCTGCCGGATGTCGGCGCTGGGCAACGGCGTGGCGCAGGAGATCGCCAGGTTGGAGGCGACCTCGCATTGAGCGGCGTTCGCACTTGTCCGGTTGTCCGTGAGAGTGTCCGCGGACAATCGTGGCCGTTCTGAAGGTTTTTCCAAGCCTATGGATATAAAGGAAAAATTCGTGAATTGAGGCTTGGCACGCGGTTTGCCTATACAGCTCCATTGGCCGCATCTTTGCGCGGCTCTGGGGACTGTCCTGATGATTCGCGATACTTCTGCGCAAGACCGCTTGGTCGAAGTCAAGCCCAACCGCAAGCGACTCTTGTGGCTGATCGGCGGTGGCGTGCTGGTGCTGGCTGCGCTTGCTTACATGCTGCCGCAAGCGTCGCGCTTGTTCTCGGCCGATGCCTCGGTCAGCGCCTCGCGACTGGCCTTCGCGAATGTCGAGCGCGGCCCCTTCGTGCGGGATATCGCCGCCGAGGGCAAGGTGGTCGCGGCGGTCAGTCCCACGCTGTACGCCACCTATGGCGGGGCGGTGGCCATGAAGGTGCATGCCGGCGACAGCGTGCATAAAGGCCAGTTGCTGGCGGTGATCGACAGCCCCGAACTGACCAACAAGCTGGCGCAAGAGCAGTCCAAGGCCGACGCCATGCAGGTGGATTACCTGCAAGCGCAAGTGGCCGCGCGGACCAAAAGCGCCGAGCTGAAAAAAGCCTACGACAACGCGCAGATCGACGCGAAAAGCGCCGAGACCAATCTGTCACGCGAGCAGAAGGCGTTCGCCGCCGGCGCTTCCACCGGCGTGGCGGTCGACCAGTCCAAGGACACCTTGGAAAAGGCGCGCATCGCGCTGGAGCATGCCAAGGGCGACATCGGGCTCAGCGACGACAGCATGAAGTTCAACATTCAGGCCAAGAAGCTGGCGCACGACAACCAGTTGCTGGTGGTCAAGGATTTGCAGCGTCAGGTCGACGACCTCAACGTGAAGTCGCCGGTCGACGGCCAGGTCGGCCAGTTGTTCATCGCCGAGCGCGCCACCGTGGCCAAGGACGCGCAACTGCTCAGCGTGATCGATCTGTCCGCGCTGGAAGTGGAAATGAAAGTGCCCGAGAGCTTCGCGCGCGATCTGGGCATCGGCATGCCGGGCGAGATCACCGGCAACGGCAATACCTGGAAGGGCGTAGTCAGCGCAATCTCGCCCGAAGTGGTCAACGGTGAAGTGGCCGCGCGCCTGCGCTTCGCCGATCAGACCCCACAACAATTGCGCCAGAACCAGCGCCTGTCGGTGCGCATCCTGCTGGACCATCGCGACAACGTGCTGACCGTTCAGCGCGGCTCGTTCGTGGACG
>JBEVMS010000116.1:0-8961 GCA_040508515.1 Dyella sp.
GATCCGTCAGTCGGCGCGCGAAACGCGCTGGCCGGTGGCGTCGATCACCACCTCGCCGTCCTCCTTGGCGAAGTAACCCATCGGCACCGGCGGCAACAGCTCGAACACGCGCTCGGACGGACGGCACAACGCCACGCCCAGCGGCGACACCACCAGCGGCCGGTTGATCAGGATCGGATGAGCCAGCATGGCGTCGAGCAGATCGTCGTCCGACAGCTCGGGGCGATCCAGCGCGAGTTCCTGGAACGGCGTGCCTTTCTCGCGCAGCAACTGACGTGGCGTCAGCCCGGCGCGCTTGATCAGCTGACGCAGCAGCGCGCGGCTGGGTGGGGTTTTCAGGTACTCGACCACATGCGGCTCGATGCCGGCGTGGCGGATCAGGGCCAGCGTGTTGCGCGAGGTGCCGCAGGCGGGGTTGTGGTAAATCACGATATCCATGGCGTCTCAGCAGCAAGGGGTAAGCGCGGCGACCAGCGGGGCGCACACGTCGGGATGGGCCTGACAGCAGTCCTCGGCCAGAAACATCATCAGCTCGCGCAGGCGTTCGAGTTGCGCGCGGAAAATGATCGAGCGCCCCTCGCGCAATGGCTGCACCAGCCCGGCGCGATGCAGGATCGCCAGATGATTGGACATGGTGTTCTGCGGCACGCCGAGCAGCCGGGCGATCTCGCCGGCCGGCAATCCGGTCGGCTCATGCCGAACAAGCAGCCGGAATGCCTCCAGTCGACTGGCTTGCGACAGCGCGGCAAATACGGCCAGTGAGGAAGATGAGTCCATATATCTAGATTCACAGATATATTTGTAATGAGCAACCCCTTCGCGGCATGGCGCCTTACGATGCACGAATCGCGATAGCTTGCGGTGGCCGCTCGGCCTCCTAACACGCCGCCAACCGCGCACTGTGGCTTGCCGCAGCATGCAAGGGATGCGCGGCGGGTGTGTCGAGTCGCCGCCGATTTTGTGCCTGATGCGCAGCTAACGCATGGACATGCCGATGGCGCTCCGTCATGCCGCTGCGCACTTGTACTGCGTGGTGGATCCTGGGTCGGTGGTTCCTCGTGCGGTGCGGCTTGTTGCGGCCGCGCACGCCGCCGCGCACGCTTGAGTGGGCTGGGCTGAAAAACCGCGCGAGCGGTGGATTGCGCTAGGCGGCTACGGTCTGCTGGTTGATCCGCAATTGCGCCATGGCTCGGCCTACCTGATCGATGTCATTGGCCTGCGCGGCCGCCGCTGCGGCGATATCTTCCACACGCTGGTTGACCGAGTTGGTGAGGCCGACAATGGTACGCATTGCCGAGCCGGCCAATTGCGCGCGACTGCTGCCGTCGTTGATTCGCTCGACGGTGTCTTCAATCAGGCGGCGAATGTCCTTGGCGGATTCGGCGCTGCGCTGGGCCAGTGCACGCACCTCTTGCGCGACGACACCGAAGCCGCGGCCGTGCTGGCCGGCGTGCGCCGATTCCACCGCCGCGTTGATGGCCAGAATATTGGTCTGAAATGCCAGCGCGTCGATCACCCCGATGATCTCGGTCATCCGCTGCGCGCTGTCATTGACGCTGTCCATGGTGGCGATCAGTTCGCGCATCAGCGCGCCGCCATCGGTAGCCGAGCGATTGGCGTCTATCGCCATCTGGTCGGCCGAGCGCGCCTGCGCGGCGATCGCCGGCACGGATTGCGACAGCGAGGCCAGTGAAAGCCGCAGGGTATGCGCGGCGCGCGTCTGGGCGGTGACGTCGGTGGCGTATTTGATGACTTTGAATGGCCGTCCGGCCTGGTCGAAAATCGGGTTGTAGCTGGCCTGAATCCATACCTCGCGCCCGCCTTTGCCGAGACGCCGGTACAACGCCGCATCGTGCTGGCCCTGGCCGAGCTTTTGCCAGAATTGACGATAAGCAACGCTGTCGCGCTCGGCTGGCTCGACGAACAGGCGATGGTGCTGACCGATGACTTCCTCGCGCTGATAGCCCATGCAGGCCAGGAAATTATCGTTGGCAGCCAGGACAATGCCTTCAAGGCTGAACTCGATCACGGCTTGTGCTTTGTCGATCGCCGCCAAGCGGCCATTCATCTCGGCGTTGTGGCGCTGGCGGTCAGTGATGTCGCTGGCGTGTTTTATCACCTTGTAGGCACGCCCCTGGCGATCGAGTACCGGCGTATAGCTGGCCTGCAACCAGACCTCCCGATCGTCGGCGCCGAGCCGTCGATACACGCCAGTATCGTGTTTGCCCTGGCGCAAGCGATCCCAGAATTGGCGGTAGTCGTCGCTGGCCTGCTCCTCGGGGCTGACGAACATGCGGTGGTGCTGGCCTACGACCTGTTCGCGGCGATAGCCCATCGCGTCGAGAAAGGGCTGGTTGACGTCGAGCACAATGCCGTCGAGGTTGAAAGCGACGATCGCCTGGCTGCGATTGGCGGCCTGAACTTGCGCGCGCAGCTCGCCGTAGCGGGGACGCGCAGCGCCCGCACGGAAAAATCTAAGGAATCGGTACATGGCGCTCCCCCCGAAGCTATGGTCCGAGACATGCCGAATAAGGGCATGTGCTGGCTGAACGCTAGTGGCCGCCGTTGGGCAAGGAATGCACGTTTTGTTACGACAGCAAAATAATCAGACTTTTCTTACAAGCGTCCCAACCGCCGGCGCTGCGGCTATTCAAGACCAGTGAGCCATCAGCGTCGCCTTTGCTTGATCGCCCCGCCAGGGAAGGCGCCACGATGGGGCGTGCTTGCCCGCCGCTACCACAGCCGATAGCTCGCCGGCTCGCTGGAAACCCTGCGTGCCAAGCGCTTTGAAGCTGGCGATCGCCCGTCGCGCAAACAGGTTGTTCGGCTGCCGGGAACCGCGGGTCGATGTCGGTAGCCAGCGAACTGACGCTGCGCGTGGTCGATCAGCGTCTTGCCACACCAGGCGCTGGCAGTCTGTGCCGGGGTGGATTCATAGCGACCGGGTGAGGCGCTGCCGTCCGAGTACAGGCCGATGGCGAGGATGGCGCGCGCCGGGCAGCAGCTCCCAGGCGTAGGCTGGAAACCGACCATGCGCGGCTTGCTCCAGAAAATCACGGCCGCGGCACACGGCGGGCCGACATGGATTTTACGGCTGTTGCTTCTTCAACAGATCGCGGATTTCGCTTAGTAGCACCACCTCGGCGGGGGGCGCAGCCGGCGTGGCCTCGCGCTTGCGACTGAGCTTGTTGATCAGCTTGACCACCATGAAGATCGCGAAAGCGATGATCAGGAACTGAATGACGGTGTTGATGAAAGCGCCATATTGCAACGCGACTTCAGCCACCTTGTTGGCTGGATCGGCCGGCTTGAGTACCCACTTGAGCTGCGAAAAATCCACTCCGCCGGTGACCAGGCCGATCGGCGGCATGATTACCTCGTTGACCAGCGAAGTGACGATCTTGCCGAAAGCGGCGCCGATCACCACGCCCACCGCCAGATCGATCACGTTGCCGCGCATGGCGAATTCTTTGAATTCTTTGATCAAACCCATGTTCAAACTCTCCTGCGTTGGATGAGGGCCGCACCGACTTTAACAAAGCGTGGCGGCTGATCGTGTGTCCAATCAGACAACGCGGCCGCCGAAACTGGTGATGCCGACCAGCTCGGCCTGGAAGCGGTCGCCGCGTTCCAGCGCCGCCACGCCGGCTGGTGTGCCAGTGAAGATCAAGTCGCCGGGCTTGAGCAAGAATTGCTGCGAGAGCAGCGCGATGATCTCCGCGCCGGAAAAAATCATGTCGCCCAGCAGTCCCTGTTGACGCACTTGCCCGTTAACGCTGAGCTTGATCACCGTATCGGCGCCGGGCGTCATCTCGCTGGCCGCGCGCAACGCCGAAACCGGCGCGGACTGATCGAACGCCTTGGCCACGTCCCAGGGATAGCGCTTTTCCTTCATCAGCGCCTGCACGTCGCGGCGGGTCAGGTCCAGGCCCACGCCATAACCCCAAATCGCCGCCTGCGCCTGTTCCAGGTTCAGCTCGTGTCCGCCGCTGCCCAGTGCCAGCACCATCTCGACCTCGTGGTGCAGTTCCTTGGTCTGCGGCGGGTAGGCCACATCGCCGCCGTCGCTGACGATCGCGTCGGCCGGTTTCATGAAAAAGATCGGCGTCTCGCGGTCCACGGTGCTGCCCATTTCGCGCGCATGGTCGGCGTAGTTGCGACCGATACAGAACACCCGCCGCACCGGAAAACGCTGGGAACCGCCGATGATCGGCAGGCTGCGTACCGCGGGCGGATTGACGATGTAACTCATGAGCAACTCCGGCATGGGCTAAGCTGATCATCATACGATGCGTTCGCTTCATCGCGCAGAGCGCCTGGGCCATGACAGCTGTCACGACGACAGGCTGATGAGCGGCTCTGCCGCGTAAGGCTTTGCGACGCGCATCCTGTTGGCATACCGGGGAGGGATGTCATGGCGGAACACGCGCAATTGTTGAACGCATTACGCATCGAGCGTGCCCAGCGTGAATTGCCGCCCGCGACGCCGCCGCGCTGGCCATGGTGGCTTGGCGGCTTGCTGCTGTTTTTGCTCATCGGCGCGGGCGTGGCCTGGTGGCTGCTGCCACGCGCGGTACCGGTGGATACCGCTGTGGCCACCGCACCCAGTGCAACGGCCGGCGGCAGCGCGGTGCTGGAGGCGACGGGGTACATCACCGCGCGGCGCCAGGCCACCGTCTCGGCGCAGATCACCGGCACCTTGACCGATGTGTTGATCGAAGAGGGCGACCGCGTGGAAAAGGGCCAGGTGCTGGCGCGGCTGGAGGACAATGCCTACCGCGCCAACCTCGAGGCCAGCCGCGCCTCGGCGCTGGCCGCCCAGGCGCAATTGGGTCAACTGCGTGCGCAGGTCGATCAGGCCGAGCGCGATGCCCAGCGGCAGGAGCAACTGGCCACGCGCGGTCTGACCCCGCGCCAGAGCGCCGAGCAGGCGCGCACTCAAGTGGTCACGCTGCAAGCTCAGCTCAACGCGCAACGGCGCCAGGTGCAGGCGGCGCAGGCGCAGACGGCGGTGGCCCAGGTCAACTACGACTACACCGTGGTGCGCGCGCCGTTCAGTGGTGTGATTACCGACAAGGCCGCGCAGATCGGCGAGATCATTTCGCCCTTGTCCGCCGGCGGCGGCTTTACCCGCACCGGCGTGGGCACCATCGTGGACATGGATTCTCTGGAAATCGACGTGGACGTCAACGAGGCGTATATCGGCCGCGTCCGTGCGCAGATGCCGGCGCAGGCGCAATTGGACGCCTATCCGGATTGGAAGATTCCCGCTCACGTGATTGCCATCGTGCCGGCGGCCGATCGCGGCAAGGCCACGGTCAAGGTGCGCGTGGCATTGGAGCAGAAAGATCCTCGCATCGTGCCGGACATGGGCGTGCGGGTGGCGTTTCTGGAACAGCGCGCAGCGCCTTCCGACACACCGCCCGCTGGCGTGCTGGTGCCGGTCGCGGCGGTAGTGCAGCGCGAGGGACGCACGGTGGTGTTCGTGCTGGCGGGCGACACCGTGCAGCAGCGCGCGGTACAGCCGGCGACGCCGGACAGCGGCCAATTCAAGCGCATTCCTTCCGGCATCAAGGCGGGCGAGACGGTGGTGCTGGCGCCGCCGCCACAGCTGCGCGATGGCATGACCGTCAAGCGTCGCCCTGCCGACGCCGGCTGAAGATCAGGTCGAATTATCCGTGGCCATCATTGGAATGGCCGTCCAAACGAGGAAGCACGCATGACCACGCTGATCGAGCTACGCGACCTTTCCAAGGTCTATACACGCGGCAAGCAGAAGGTGGAGGTGTTGCACGGCGTGGAACTGGATATCGCCGAGGGCGACTTCCTGGCGCTGATGGGACCGTCCGGTTCGGGCAAGACCACCTTGCTCAATCTGATCGGCGGGTTGGATACGCCCAGCGGCGGTTCGATCAGCGTGCAGGGGCAGCGCATCGACCAGTTGCACGGCGGTGCGCTGGCACGTTGGCGCGCCGCGCACGTGGGCTTCGTCTTCCAGTTCTACAACCTGATGCCGATGCTCAGCGCGCAGCGCAATGTCGAGCTGCCGCTGTTGCTGACCAAACTCTCGGCGGCACATCGCAAGCGTAACGCGACCATCGCCTTGGAGCTGGTCGGGCTGGCCGATCGCGCCACGCACAAGCCGAGTGAGTTGTCCGGCGGCCAACAGCAGCGTGTGGCGATCGCGCGGGCGATCGTCTCCGATCCGACCTTGCTGGTTTGCGACGAGCCGACCGGCGATCTGGATCGCCAATCCGCCGAGGAGATTCTGGGCCTGTTGCGCGCGCTCAACCGCGAGCACGGCAAGACCATCGTGATGGTCACCCACGATCCCAAGGCGGCCGAATACGCCAACCACATCCTGCATCTGGACAAGGGCTCGCTGGTCGAGCAAGCCAGCGCCTGAGGAGGGTCGCGATGAAATACCTACATCTGATTTGGGCGGCGCTGTTCCGGCGCAAGACCCGCACCATCCTCACGCTGGTTTCGATCATCACCGCGTTTTTGCTGTTTGGCATGCTCGACGCGGTGCGCAGCTCGTTCAACCAGGCCGGGCAGAGCGCCAATGGCGCGCAGCGCCTCCAGACCGGTTCGCGGCTCTCCTTCATCCAGCCCTTGCCGCAGGCGCTGGGCGCGCAGATCGCACAGGTGCCGGGGGTCAAGATGGTCACCTACGCCAACTGGTTCGGTGGCGCCTATCAGGATCCGCACAACCAGGTTTTCAGCTTTGCGGTGGCGCCGAACTACGTCGATCTCTATCCGGAGATCGACGTCAGCGCCGCCGAGCGCAAGGCCTTCGACGCCACCCGCACCGGCGCGCTGGTCGGCGAAAAACTCGCCGCGCGGTTTGGTTGGAAAGTCGGCGACAAAATTCCCCTGCAGTCGACGATTTTCCCCAATCGCCAGGGTGACAAGAACTGGAGTTTCGACATCGTCGGCATCATGCATTCGAAGGATAAGAAAGCCGGCGGTTTCTACGATCAATTGTTCCTGCTGCACTGGAAATATTTCGACGAGACTACGCCCTACAACCGTGGTCAGGCCGGTTGGTATGTAACGCGGGTGGCCGACGTGAATCAGGCCGATCAGGTGGCCAAGGCGATCGACGCGCTGTCGGCCAATTCGGACCACGAAACGCGCACCCAGACCGAGCAGGCGGCGACCGCCAGCTGGATGAAGCAGTTGGCCGATATTGGCCTGATCGTCGGCTCGATCATGGGCGCGGTGTTCTTCACTCTGTTGCTGCTCTCGGGCAACACCATGATGCAGGCCGTGCGCGAGCGCACCGGCGAGCTGGCGGTGCTCAAGACGATCGGCTTCAGCAACGCCAGCGTGCTGGCGATGGTATTGGCCGAATCGGTGCTGCTGGTGATGCTCGGCGGCGTGATCGGGCTGGGCCTGGCTGCGTTGGTGATTCCGATGGTCGGCGCTGGCAGCGGCGGCATGCTCAACCTGCCGGGCGTGGGCGCCAACAGCTGGCTGCTGGGGATGGTCTTGATGATCGTGATCGGGCTGCTGGTCGGGTTGTTGCCGGCGTTGCGTGCGATGCGCCTGAACATCGTCGATGCCCTGGCCGGGCGCTAAAGGAGAACGCCATGCGTGTAGTGATCAATATCGGCTTGGTGCTGTTGCTGGCGGTGGTGCTGGTGGCCTGGGTGATGCTGCCGTGGCAGGGCGCGCTGGTGCTGGCGTTGGCGCTGGCCGTCTGGATGGGGATGACCCGGCGTGGTCGGCAGGCCGCCTCGGTGACCCTGGTGGGCATTAGCACCTTGCGCCAGCGCTTGGGTTCGGTGTCAGTGATCGTGATCGGTATCGCCGGCGTGGTCGGTGTGCTGGTGGCGTTATTGGCGATGGGCGAAGGCTATAGCCAGACGCTGCGCAAGACCGGCAGCGCCGACACCGCGATCGTCATGCGCGGTTCCTCGGCGGCAGAGGTGATGTCGGTGCTCGATCGCGACAGCATCACGCTGATCCCGCAGGCGGAGGGCATCGCCAAAGACGGCACCGGCAAACCGCTAGCCTCGGCCGAGTTGGTTGTCGCCGCCAACCTGCCGATCAAGGGCGGGACGCCGGATGACGAAGGCAGCGTGCAACTGCGCGGTGTCGGCGAGCAGGCCTGGGCGGTGCGTCCGCAGGTGAGGATCATTGAGGGTCGCAACTTCAAGCCTGGCATGCGCGAGTTGATCGTCGGCACCGGTGCGGCCAGGCAGTTCGCCGGGCTGGTGCCGGGGCGGACGATTCGCCTGGGCAACCAGGCCTGGAACGTGGTGGGCGTGTTCTCCGCCGACAATGCGATGGATTCGGAAATCTGGGGCGATGCCAGCGTGGTCGCTGACACTTACCGCCGCGGCGGCAGTCGCGCCTCGGTCACCGTGAAACTCGCCGATCCGGCCGCCTTCGACGTTTTCAAGTCGACGCTTGAGGCCAATCCGCAACTCAAAGTGGACGTCCAAACGACGCTGGCTTATTTCAACAAGCAATCCGAGGGCACCGCCAAGGTGATCCGCGTGATGGGCATCGTGGTCGGCGTGATCATGGCGATCGGCGCGATGTTCGGTGCCCTCAACACCATGTTCGCCGCCGTCGCGGCGCGCGCACGCGAGATCGCCACCTTGCGCGCGATCGGCTTTCGCGGCGTGGCGGTGGTGGTGGCGGTGATGCTGGAGACGATGCTGCTGGCCTTGCTCGGCGGTCTGCTCGGCGGCTTGCTGGCGTGGCTGCTGTTCAACGGCTACAGCGCTTCCACGCTGGCCGCCGGCACGGTCGGTCAACTCAGTTTCCAGCTCAAGGTCAGTGGCGAACTGCTGTGGACCGGGCTCAAATGGGCGCTGGCGATCGGCTTTATCGGCGGTGTGTTTCCGGCGGTGCGCGCGGCGCGTCTGCCGGTGACGGTGGCGCTGCGCGAGCTGTGATCTGCGTGCTCCGCGCCGCCACGTAGCAAGTTGTTGTCGATCTGGGATG
>JBEVMS010000290.1:0-15911 GCA_040508515.1 Dyella sp.
CATTGCGGCGAGGCGCGCCGGAAAAAACGTGGAGCGCATCACCAACACCTTGCGCGGCGCTTTTTCTTTGGGGCCTTGTCGGGGCGATGCGTGGCAACGTCCATGCATGCGCGGCAGGCATCCCGCTTGCGCATGGTCGGCGCGTATGGCGCTGTTGTGCAAGGGCGGCCGCGGCGCGCATCGGTTAAGATCGGCAGTTGCCTTCAAAGCAGGCGCCTCGCCCAGCATGTTTATCTACGTCTTCGCTGCATTCGTATTGGCGGCCATCGGGATCGGTCTGGCACGTTGGCGCCGCGCCGGTAGCGGTCGCGGTGGCAACGCGCGCCGCGTCGTGCCGGGCAAGGCCGGCGGAGCTGGTCGCAAGTCCGCGAAGGCATCCGCCGCGCGCAAGCGCCAAGGCGCCGGTTCGCGTGCAGTCGCCGACCCGCGCGGCAAACGCGCGCCAGCCAGCCAGCGATCGGCACGCGTGCCGGCTACCTCATCCGCCCAGCCGCCTGCGGGTGGGAACGGCGCGTCGCGCGTGGATTCGTCCGCGTCCGCGGCGAGCGTCACAGATAAACCGATGGCGCTGCCGGCCGCGGCCAAGGATCGCCCCCTCCGCGGCAACGGCCGACGCGATGCGGAGAAGATTATCGACCAGCCCTGGCGCTCGCCGCGGCTGACGATCTCCCGACCGGCCGCGCCACCGTCGAATCTGGAGTTGCGCACGCGTGTGTCGCCGCCTGCCCAAGTCAGTGCCGAGGTCAGCGCACGCGGTACGCGCCCGGCCGGCGGGCGTGACGAAACCGCTGTGGAGCGGACCGCGCCGCAGCGAGCGGTCGAGCCATCTCGACTTGAGCCGTCTATACCGCTAAAGGCTAATCCCCTTGTTGCGGCAAGTTTGCCGATCGCGTCGGTCGCACTGCCGCAGATGTCTGAGCCGTCGGTGCCGTCGGCGTCACCACCATCGTCACCACCGTCACCGGCGATGACCCAGATGCCGAGCGATGCGCCCATCGCGCCGCCGTTCACTGCGGCCGGTAAGGATGCGCAAGTCCAATTGCCGGCACCGGTTGACGCTGACGCTGAAGTCCAAGTCCCGGACCAAGCTCAAGCCCCGGATGTGGATGCCGGGCCGAACACCCACGCGTACGCGCCGGTCGAAGCCGCGCTGGTTGAGCCCTCGCTGAGTGGCGCTGGGGTGCCGTGGACGCCATCGCTGACCGATCCTCTGGGCGATTGGCCTGAGCGGGTGCCGGTGGAACGTCGCATGTCCGAGTCGAGCGCGCCGCAGGATAGCGAGGAAGACGAGCTGGCATGCGATCTCGACGCGGCGGTCGCCCTGTCGGACGAATCCGCGCCTGCGTCGTCGATTGAAAACCCGCACGACTTGGAGGCGCTGTCGGTCGATGCATGGGCGGCGATTGATGCGATGACGGACGACGCGATGATGGCTGAAGCCCTGAGCGACGAGCCCACGTCGACGCACGAACAGCCGTTGATCACGAATGTGGTGAGGCTGCCGACGCCTGCCTCGGTTGAGGCGATGCCTCCGGTCGCCACCGCGGCGGCCAGCCGGGTGGAGGCGCCGATGCCGCCGCTGGCGGTGGTGCCGGCCGACCTGCGCCAGGCCAGCAACGACGAACTGTCGCCACGCGCCGCGCTGGTGCCGCCGGTGCACACGGCGGCGTTGGTGGAAGCGCGCCCGCCCGCGCCGGTGATCGAGCTCCCGCCGCTGGAATTGCTGGCGACGATCAGCGAGAACGTCGACATGGAATCGGCCGAGTCGCTGGCCGAGACCGGTGCGCTGATCGAGCAACGTCTGCGCGAATTCAAGGTGCCAGTCAGTGTGGTCGGTGCATCGGCCGGCCCGGTGATCACGCGTTACGAAGTGGAGCCGGCGGTGGGCGTGCGCGGCAACCAGATCGTCGCCTTGATGAAGGATCTGGCGCGCGGTCTGGGCCGTACCTCAATCCGCGTGGTCGAGACGATTCCGGGCAAGACTTGCATGGGTCTTGAGCTGCCCAACGAGCGGCGTCAGATGATCGGTCTGGCCGACATTTTCCGTTCCGACGCCTACGGTCAGCACGAGTCACCGCTGGCGATGGCGATGGGCAAGGACATCACCGGCGAGCCGGTGGTCACCGACCTGGCGCGCGCGCCGCACATGCTGGTAGCCGGCACCACTGGCTCGGGCAAGTCGGTGGCGATCAACGCGATGATCCTCTCGCTGCTCTACCGGGCCACGCCGGAAGAAGTGCGGATGATCATGATCGATCCGAAGATGTTGGAGCTGTCGGTCTACGAAGGCATTCCGCATCTGCTGGCGCCGGTGGTCACGGACATGAAGCTGGCCGCCAATGCGCTCAACTGGTGCGTCGGCGAGATGGAAGAGCGCTACCGGCTGATGTCCGAGCTGCGCGTGCGCAATCTGGCCGGCTACAACCAGAAAATCCGCGCTGCGCGCGCCGCCGGCACGCCGATCGCCAATCCGTTTCCCGCGCACGTGGAGACGCCCGAACTGCTCGATACCTTGCCGCTGATCGTGGTGGTGATCGACGAACTGGCCGACCTGATGATGGTGGCCGGCAAGAAGATCGAGGAATTGATCGCGCGCCTAGCGCAGAAGGCACGTGCCGCCGGCATCCATCTGATACTGGCCACGCAGCGCCCTTCGGTGGACGTGATCACCGGGCTGATCAAGGCGAACATTCCAACCCGCGTGGCGTTTCAGGTGTCGTCCAAGATCGACTCACGCACGATCCTCGACCAGATGGGCGCCGAATCCTTGCTGGGTGCCGGCGACATGCTGTTCCTGCCGCCGGGCACCGGCTATCCGCAGCGCGTGCACGGCGCCTTCGTGGCCGACGAGGAAGTGCATCGGGTGGTCGCGCATCTCAAGCAATACGGCGCGCCGCAGTACCGTGAGGACATCCTGGCCGGCCCGCCGTCCGAAGCGGCCGATCTGTTCGGCGAGGAAGCGGTCGATGCCGAGCTCGATCCGCTCTACGACGAGGCGGTTGCGTTCGTATTGCGCAGCCGGCGTGCATCGATTTCTTCCGTGCAGCGGCAGTTTAGGATCGGCTACAACCGCGCGGCGCGCCTGGTCGAATCGATGGAGGCGGCTGGACTGGTCTCGGCGATGGGCCACAACGGTGGCCGCGAAGTGTTGGCGCCCGGGCCCAGCGATGGGCTCTGAGTCGCGCCCGGCTCAATAGTGAGGCGCCGCGCGCGGGTAGGTTGCGCGGCTTGTATGCGCGCGAAGCGGCGTGTCCGCTCATGCCGTCGGGTACTGGCCGAGCGGTTGAGTATCCGTGACTCGCGCAGCGGGGGTATTTATGCCTGAAGGCCGCTCGATGCCATACACGGAGTGGCGCATGAAAGTGTATCAGCGCCTTGTTTGCATTGGCGCGACTGGTAAGGGCCAAGGCCGTCGGCACTTATGCGCGCTTGGATCAACGGCTCCGCGCTATCGCGGGATGCCCGTGACGCAACCTGAGATAGATCGCCTGATGACGCCAAGCGCTGTTACTGCTGCGCCCCACGCGTGGCCGCCGCCGGCAGGCGCTGCGGGCTGGCCGCGATGCCGCTTTCACTGGGCAGCGTTTCCGCCGCCGGTAGCAGGTGCGCGAGTTGGCCCTGGAACTGCAACATCGCCACGTTGGCCATGCCGTTATCGGTGAGTCGTTCTCGCGAGTCCTCCGGTACCAGCGGGGCGCCGGGCGCGCGGGTCAGCGGAGCCAGTTGCGGGCTCAGGATCTGGGTCAGGGCGAAATAGGCATCATCGTGGATGCCGGCCTGTTCCAGCAGCTTGCCTGGCAGCATCCACGAGGCCAGCGCCTGACGCTGCGGTTGGCTGGGGTTGCGCGGATTGACCAGCAACCACGTGCCGGCCTGGCTGAGCATGTCCTTGCCGTCGACGAAGCCAGTGCGGTGGTAGGCGTCGGCCAGCGCCGGCAGATGATCGCCGTAAAACAGCAGCAAGGTGGGCCGTTCGCGCTGCGCCAGCAGATCGGCCAGGCGGCCCAGTTCGGCATCGGCGTGGCGCATGTGGTAGAGGTAATTCTGCAGCTCCAACTTGGCCTTGCCGGCAACACCGGCCGGCACCGCAATGGCATCGCGCTCGGCGACGTTGATCCCCGGGCTGGTGTCGTACGGACCGTGTGCCTCGATGCTGATAGCGAATACCAATTGCGGCGGTCCGGCGTCTTTGAGCTGCGCCATGATTTCGTCGGTCATCGCATGATCGGCCATGTACTTGCCGTCATTAGGCGCTTGGGCGGGAAAGTTCTGGCGCGAAACGAAGCGATCGAAGCCGATCGCTTTAAAAGCGGCGGTGCGGTTCCAGAAGCTCGGATCGTTGCCATGCACCGCGATGGTTTCGTAGCCGTGCGCGCGCAGCGTGCGCACCATCCCCGGCACTACCTTGCGGTGCATCTGCAGGTAGGGAAACTGCATATTGCCGAAGTAGCGCAGCGATAGGCCGGTCAGTACCTCGAATTCGGTGCGGATGGTGCCGCCGCCAAAGGTCGGCACATGCAGCGGCCCGCTGGCGCCTTCGCGCGCCAGACGATCGAGGTTGGGGGTGAAATCCTGTTGCTCGTAACCGCGCATGATGCGCGGATCAAAAAACGATTCGCTTTGCACCACCACGATATCCGGCGCGGCGCTGTCGCTGGCCGGCGTCCCCTGCATACGCTGACGCAGCGCCGGATCGCTATCGCGCAGCAAGCCCAACGCCTGCGTCGGATCGGCCTCGCGGGTGCTGGCGCGGTCCTGCAAATGGAACAGCATCAGCGAGCTGACCAAGCCCGAGTGCTGGGCGGTCGCGGCGGCCGACCACGGCTCCATCCACAAGCGCTGGTGGTCGTAGACCTTGGCCCAGATCGGCACACCGGCCAGCAAGGTGGCCAGTCCCACCGTCAGCACGCCACCGGCCAGAAGCCGCTTGCCGTGGGTGCGTCGGAGAAACAGCGGCGGCTCATAGCGCACTAAGGCCACGATCACCACCACCGCCAGCAGCAAGCCCAGGTAGGGCCACGGGCTAGGTGGCAGGTAGCCGCCCAGCAGGTGCGCGCCGCCTTTGCGCAACTGGCCGACCATGCGGAAATCCTCCGGCATCAGCGGCGTGCCGAGGTTGCCCACTTTCAAAGCATTGACCGCGTACAACAGCCCTTGCAGCATGTAGGCCATGCCAAAGGAGAGCAGCAACCGTCGCGTCAACGTCAGCAGCAACCCGGCCAGCAGCAACCCCGGCAGCGCATTGGCCAGCACGTACAGCGGCCGGCTCCCCAACTGACTCATGCCGACGAATACGCCGCCATCCAGGCTGCCGGTCAGCGTAATGAACAGCAGCGCTACGCCGAGCGTCAGCCCAAGGCGAAAACCGGCACCACGCCAACCTGATAACGCCGCCAACGTCCAGCGCACGGCCGACCTCCGCTAATGGGACAGAGATCGACTGTAACGTGGCTGACATCTACGAGTTGTCATTTCGACTCGCTGCTGTCATGTGTTATTCATGCGATGCCTGGCTCCGATAGCCGGAAGGCCACGCATGTGTGCGGCGAGACACGCTTTGTAAAGCACTAAAGGCATCCATCGTCGTGATCAGGGCCCGATCTGCGGCGAATTCGAGCCCTTGGCGCGAAGCCGGTCGTGCTACCCCCGTGTAACGCGCGCGATCGTTGAGGCCGCTGCTGGGGAATCATGGGCCTTGGTGCCGAGCGAGCCCGATTGCGCTTTCAAGCCGTTTTCTAGACATTTATCTGCACCGTAAACAGGCATAGTGGGACGAGGCCATGCGCGCCGCGGGCCGCCCCTATTGAAGAGGATCATCGAATGACGCGCCCCCACCACTGGCTTGTCCTCATGCTGCTGCCGCTGGCGCTCACGGCGTGCGGTGGACCGTCCCCTGACGGCGCACGCTTGCTCAACGTCTCCTACGATCCCACCCGCGAGCTGTATCAGCAGGTTGACAGCGAGTTCGCCGCCGACTGGAAAAAGCAGCACCGGCAGGATATTGCCGTAACCACGTCCAACGGCGGCTCCGGCAAGCAGTCGCGCGCGGTGATGGACGGGTTGGGAGCGGACGTCGTTACGTTGGCGCTGGCCTGGGACATCGACGCGCTGGCTGATAAAGGCCTGCTGGCCAAGAACTGGCAGTCGCGCCTGCCTAACAACAGCGCGCCCTATACCTCGACCATCGTGTTCCTGGTGCGCAAGGGCAATCCCAAGGCGATCCACGATTGGCCCGATCTGGTGCGCCCGGGCATCGAAGTGATTACCCCCAACCCCAAGACCTCCGGCGGCGCGCGCTGGAATTTCCTGGCCGCCTGGGGCTGGGCGCAGCGCCAAAACGGTGGCGACGCGGCCAAGGCGCGCGCTTATGTCAGTGAGCTGTATAGCCATGTGCCGGTGCTCGACACCGGCGCGCGCGGGTCCACCAACACCTTCGTGCAGCGCGGTATCGGCGATGTGCTGCTGGCGTGGGAAGACGAAGCGCTGTTGGCCCGTCAGCAGTCGCCGGACAAGTTCGAGGTGGTGGTGCCTTCGTTGACCATCCTGACCGAGCCGCCGGTGGCGGTGGTCGACAGCGTGGTCGACAAGCACGGCACGCGCGCGCTGGCCGAGGCGTATCTCAATTTTCTGTATTCGCCGCGCGGGCAGGAGCTAGCCGCGCAGCATTTCTACCGGCCCCGCTTGGCGTCGGTGGCGGCCGAGTACGCTGGCCAGTTTCCACCGGTGAAGACGTTCAGCATTGCCGAGCAGTTCGGTGACTGGCGTCAGGCGCAGCGCACCTATTTCGCCGACGGCGGCATCTACGACCAGATCAGCGCGGCGGCGCGCTGATGGCGCGCAAGACGCTGCCCGGATTCGGGCTGAGCATGGGCATCACCGTGGCCTGGCTGAGCGCGCTGGTCTTGCTGCCGCTGGCGGCGCTGGCCTGGAAGGCGGCGGCACAGGGGCCTGCGGCATGGGCGGCGCAGATCCTCAGCCGACGCACCGCGCACGCCCTGTTGCTGAGTTTTGGCGGCGCCACGCTGGCGGCGTTGATCGATACCCTGCTGGGCCTGCTGCTGGCTTGGGTGCTGGTGCGTTACCGGTTTCCGACGCGTCGCTTGTGCGATGCCTTGATCGACCTGCCGTTCGCCTTGCCCACCGCGGTGGCCGGCATCGCGCTGACCGCGCTGTACGCGCCGAACGGGTGGATCGGCCGCCTGCTCAAGCCGCTGGGGGTGCAGGTGGCGTACACACAGTTAGGCGTGTTGCTGGCGATGGTCTTCGTCGGCCTGCCGTTCGTGGTGCGCACCTTGCAGCCGGTGTTGGAGAGCTTGGGACACGAGGTGGAGGAGGCGGCTTATACGCTGGGCGCTAGTCGCTGGCAGCGTTTTCGACGCGTGCTGTTGCCGCTGCTGACGCCGACCTTGCTGACCGGTTTCGCGCTGGCGCTGGCGCGCGCGGCGGGCGAGTACGGCTCGGTGATCTATCTGTCCGGCAATCTGCCGATGCGTACCGAAATCGTGCCGCTGCTGATCGTGCAGCAAATCGATTCGGGTGGCGACACCGGTCCGGCGGCGGTGCTCGGCGCGTTGATGCTGGTGTTCTCGCTGCTGGCGCTGCTGCTGATCCATCGGCTGCAGGCCTGGAGCAGTCGATGGCGCCAGGCCCACTGATGGATGGCACCCATTTCATGGTGGCGCGCCGGCCGGCGTCGTGGGGCGCGACGGCGCTGCGCTGGTTGCTGATCGGCGCCGCCATGCTGTGCATCGGCGGGCTGTTGTTGCTGCCCTTGCTGGCGGTGTTCATCGAGGCGTTGTCGCGCGGCTGGACGGTGTTCGCCGTGGCGCTGGCCGATCCAGATGCGCAAGCGGCGGTGCGCCTGACCCTGACCGTGGCGGCGATCGCGGTGCCGGCCAACATGTTGTTCGGGCTGGCGGCGGCCTGGTCGATCGCGCATTACCAATTTCGCGGCAAGTCGTGGCTCAACGCGTTGATCGATCTGCCGTTCGCGGTGTCGCCGGTGGTGGCGGGGCTGATCTATGTGCTGGTCTACGGCAGCTACGGCTGGTTCGGCGGCTGGCTGGAGGCGCACGGTTTGCGCGTGATTTTCGCGGTACCCGGACTGGTGCTGGCGACCATGTTCGTCTCCATGCCGTTCGTGGCGCGCGAATTGATTCCCTTGATGCAGGCGCAAGGTAGCGAGGAAGAGGCCGCTGCGCGCACGCTGGGCGCCGGCGGCTGGCAGATTTTTTTCCGCATCACGCTGCCGAAGATTCGCTGGGCGCTGCTCTACGGCGTGCTGTTGTGCAATGCGCGCAGCATGGGTGAGTTCGGCGCGGTGTCGGTGGTGTCCGGGCATCTGCCGGGTCTGACCAATACGCTGCCGCTGCAGGTTGATCAGGTCTACAACGGTGGCCGCAGCGACGCGATTACCTCGGCCTTTGCGCTGGCGAGTTTGCTGGCACTGTTGACGCTGGTGACGTTGCTGATCAAGCGGCTGCTGGAATGGCGCCATGGCGATGCGCTGGCACGCTCGGCGCGACAATAAGGTTGAACGGATGAGTATCACGATCAGCGACCTCAGTCGCCGCTACGAAAGCTTCAATGCGCTGGACGCCATCTCGCTGGACGTGGGCACGGGTGAGTTCGTCGCCTTGCTCGGCCCTTCCGGCTCGGGCAAGACCACCTTGCTGCGCATTTTGGCCGGGCTGGACCAGCCCGATCACGGCCGCGTGCTGCGCGATGGTGAAGACCTGCTGGCGCTGGAAGCACAGCATCGCGGCATCGGCATGGTGTTTCAGCATTACGCGCTGTTCGCGCACATGCGGGTGGCCGAGAACATCGCCTTCGGCCTGCGCGTGCGCAAGCGTGCGCAGCGCCCGGGCAAGGCGCAGATCCAGGCGCGGGTGGACGAACTGCTGCGCCGCGTGCAACTGGAAGGCATCGGGCAACGCTATCCGGCGCAGCTCTCCGGTGGCCAGCGCCAGCGCGTGGCGTTGGCGCGTGCGCTGGCGATCGAGCCTTCGCTGCTGCTGCTGGATGAGCCGTTCGGCGCGCTCGATGCGCAGGTGCGGGTGACCTTGCGCGGCTGGCTGCGCGACTTGCAGCGCGCGTTGGGCGTGACCACCTTGTTCGTCACCCACGATCAGGAAGAAGCGCTGGAAATGGCCGATCGCGTGGTGGTGATGAACCAGGGCCGGATCGAGCAGGTCGGCACGCCCGAACAGATTTATCGGCAGCCGCGCACGCAGTTCGTGCATGGCTTTATCGGTCGCTCCAGCCGGCTGGACGGGCGCATTGTCCAAGGGCATCTGCACTTGCCGGGACTGCGCGTGGCCGGGTCGCTGCCGGCGGCGCTGGAGGGGCGCGAGGTCAGCGTCTGGCTGCGTCCCGAACAGGTCGCGTTGCTGCCTGAGGGCGCCCACGGTTGGCCGTTGCAGGTGCGTTATCTGCGCCAAGTCGGTGCGCTCACGCGCGCCACCTTGTTCGCTGCGCAGGGCTGGCAGATCGAGGCGGAGTGGAGCAGCGAGCAGGTCGCCCAGCACGCGCTGCGCGAAGACGTGACGGTGCAGGCGCTGCCGCGTGAACTGACCGTGTTCGAGCAACCCACGGCCGGGGCACCGCATGTGTTTCGTCCGCAGCCGGCGCCCGGCGAGGCGCCGCAGGGGGCGACGACGGGGCCGCACGCGTGAGGCCGCTGTTGCCGTGCATCGGCGGGCCGCTTCGCGCACAATCGCCGCGATGAGCCCCGCATCCGCCGCGCATGCCCTGGTCGACGAACGCTACGCCACGCTGATGGCGCGCTGCCGAAGTGCGGGCGTGCAAGTGCACGACGACGCCGGGGTCGCCGAGAAAATCCGCCGCACCCTGCTGGCTAGCGATTTCGCCTACGAGACGTGGCATCGCCAGCCGCAGTTGCTCTCACCTTCGCGGCTGGATTGGCTGCGCTCAGCCAACGATGCGGCCAGTCGCGTCGAGAGTTTGAGCTTGTCGACCGACGAAGTGACCTGCATGAGTCAGTTACGCCGGTTCCGTCATGCCGAGGCGCTGCGCTTGGTGTTTCGCGACGTCAACGGGCTGGACCAGGTGGTCGAAACGCTCAGTGCCACCAGCAGCTTGTACGAGGTGCTGCTGGGCGCGGCGCTGGAATGGTCCGAGCGCGCCTTGGCGGAGCGCTACGGCGCCAGCCGTGATCAGGACGGCCTGCGACAGCGGATGGTGGTGCTGGGCTTCGGCAAGCTGGGCGGCAACGAACTTAATTTTTCTTCGGACATCGACTTGGTGCTGGCCTACCCGCACAGCGGCCAGAGCGACGGCGCGCGGGCGTTGGACAACAGCGAATATTTTCTGCGCCAGGGCCGTCAGTTGGTCAAGCTGCTGCACGAGCCGACGGTGGACGGCATCTGCGCGCGGGTCGATCTGCGCTTGCGTCCGTTCGGCAACGCCGGCCGGCTGGCGTTGCCGTTCTCGGCGATGGAGCAGTACTACCAGCGCGAGGGCCGCGACTGGGAACGCTACGCCTGGATCAAGGCGCGCACCGTGGCCGGCGATCGCACCGCTGGCAAGGAACTGCAGGAGCTGTTGCGCCCGTTCGTCTACCGCAAATACCTCGACTACACCGCGTTCGCCGGCTTGCGCGAGATGAAGGCGCTGATCGACGCCGAAGTGGCACGCAAGGATCTGGCCGACAACTTGAAGCTCGGTCCCGGCGGCATCCGCGAGATCGAATTCATCGTGCAACTGACCCAGCTGATCCGCGGCGGTCGCGAGCCCAGTCTGCGCGTGCGTGGGCTGTTGCCGGCGCTGGCCGCCTGCGAGGCGCGCGGGCACATCCCGGCCCAGCGCGCACGCGCGCTGCGCAGCGCTTATCTGTTTCTGCGTCAGTTGGAAAACCGCGTGCAGATGCTGCGCGATGCGCAGACCCACGACATCCCCGACGATGCGTTGTCGCGGGCGCGGATCGCCGGTGCGCTGGGCTATGCGGACTGGGAGCCGCTGGCCGCGCAGTTGGCACAGCATCGCGAGATCGTCAGCGCCGAGTTCGCCGAAGTCTTGATGCCCCAAGGTGGCCGTGCCGCCAGCGTGCCGGCCGAGGACGCCGCGCTGTGGCAGGCCGCCTGCGACGAAGCACTGGACCCGGGTCTGTTGGAGCAGGCCGGTTTCAGCCCGGGCGCGGAGGCCGCTTCGATGCTGCTGAAGTTGCCGCAAGCGGCCGCGGTGCGCGCGATGTCGGCGCGTGCGCGCGAACGTCTGGATCGCCTGATGCCGCAACTGCTGGCCGCCGCGCGTGCCAGCAACGCGCCGCTGCCTTGCCTGCTGCGCTTCGGTCAGTTGGTGCAGGCGGTGGCGCGGCGGTCGTCCTATCTGGCGTTGCTGGAAGAGCAGCCGGCGGCGCGACGGCGATTGGCGGCGCTGTTCGCCGGTAGCGCATTCCTGGCCGAGCGGGTAATCAGCCAACCGCTGCTGCTGGACGATGTGCTGGACCCGCGGATCGATCAGCTGCCGCTCAAGCGCGCCGAGATCAGCCAGGAAATCACCCGCGTGCTGTCCACCCTGGAAGAGCGCGAGGCCGAGGCGGAGCTGGAACGGCTCAACGAACTCAAGGCCAGCCTGAGCTTTCGTCTGGGGCTGGCCTTCAACGACGACCGCGCCGACGCGGTGGCCACCGCGCGCCGACTGGCCGCGCTGGCCGAATCGGTGGTCGGCGCGATCACCGCGCTGGCCGAGCGCGAACTGATCGCCCAGCATGGTCGGTTGCCCGGCGAAGGCTCGGGTTTCGCCGTGCTCGGCTACGGTAGCCTGGGCGGCGAGGAACTAGGCTTCGCCTCGGATCTGGACCTGGTGTTCGTCTACGACGGCAGTCGCGCGCTGGCGCTGAGCGATGGCGCCCGACCGTTGGAAGGCCTGCGCTGGTATCAGCGGCTGGCGCAGCGCGTGATGAACTGGCTGACCGTGCTGACCCGCGCCGGTCGTCTGTATGAGGTCGATACGCGGCTGCGCCCGGACGGCTCCAAGGGCATGCTGGTCGGCAGCCTGGACGCATTCGCCGCCTACCAGCACAGTCGCGCTTGGACCTGGGAACACCAGGCGCTGCTGCGCGCCCGTCCGTTGGTCGGCAGCGATAGCGCCTTGCAACGCGACCTGGCGACGGTGCGCCGGCAAGTACTGAGCGCGCCGCGCGACGTCGCCGCGGTATTGCGCGAGGTCAGCAGCATGCGACGGCGTTGGCGCGCCGAGCGCGATCGTTCCGACCTCACCCGGATCGATCTGAAACAGGGCCTGGGCGGTTTGCTGGATATCGAATTCGCGCTGCAAGGGCTGGTGCTGGCGCATGCGGCGCAGAGGCCGCAACTGCTGGAGATCACCGCCAACGCCGGATTGATCGGTGCCTGCCAGGCGGCCGAATTGCTGAGCGAGCCGCAGGCGCAGATGCTGTTGCAGGCGCATGCGCAACTGCTGCAACGCGCGCTGGCTTGCACGTTGGACTTGCGCTCGCGTATCGCCAGCCGCGACCTGGCGCTGGAACAGTTGTGCGCCCAGGTGCAGGCAATCACCGCCGCGCTGGGTTTTTCATTCGCGACCGATCCGGCGGCGCGTTGAAGCCGCGGGCGGGATTAGGGCGTGGCGTGGGCGCTGATGCGCCGTTGCAATTCCTGCGCGATCGCGGCGGTTTCGCGCAGCGGCGGCTGACGCGCCGGGCAGTGCGGATCGGCCAGATCATGCAGGCGACCGCTGGCGCGCAGCGCCTGATGGAACGGTCGCAGCTTGGCCGGCGCTGCGTCGGTCAAAAGGGTTTGCACCGTGCAGCCGACCGCGCAGGCTTCGGACAGCATGTTGACCGAATCGGGCGTCACCACCAGTCGGTCAGCCCAGGCCAGCACGCCGGGGTAGGGGTTAGGGCCGTCGCCGGGACCGCGCCAATGCAGCCCGGGTAGATCGTTTAGAGCGGCGCGCAAGGTATCGGCCAGCTCGGACGGCGTGCGGCGCGAGGCCAGCACCAGCAGGCTGCCACCCTCGCGTTGCTGATGCCGCCGCAGCAGGGCGATCAGTTGCGCGGCATAGTGGCGATCCAGCGTGATGCCGCGGCGTGGACCGCCCAGCAATACGCCAATCCGCGGCTGCGGCAGCGCGGCCAGCGTGGCGAAGGCCTCGCGACCTTCGGCCAGCCAGGCATCGTCAATCGGATTGAGCGAACCCAGCGGCTGGATCACGTTGGCGCCGCGCAAGCGATCGTGCGCCGGCGCGATCACCGTATCCCAGTGCGCCGGGTCCACCCGTGGATCGAGAATCTGCACCGTGTAACTGCGGCCGCCACTGAGCCGGCGCAACATCCGGGTGTAGTGAGCGCCAATCCGGCCACAGCCGATCGCCACGCGCGGCCAAGGCGGCGCGAAGCCATCGCGTTGGTCGGCCGGCAGCGCCAGCCGGCCCCCGGGAAGCTGGCGCGGCGCCCACCAGCGCCAGGGCGCGCGTGCTTGCAGGTCCAACGGGCGGACCGTAAACGGCAAGCGCTCGGCCAGCGCAAAGGCCTGGCGCTGGTTGCCGGCGGCGCCATCGGTAACCATCCAGCATTCATCGCGCATGCTGAGCAGGGAATGCGCCGGCATAGGTGTCGAATACTGCACAGTACGTTTCATGCCATCGTGGTCCCGTTTGGTCTTGCCGCCACTTACACTGACCGTGATAACACCGTGATCGGCGCTGCTCTTTTACTACTTTTCAAGGATACCCATGAGCGAAAAAATTGCCGAGGCTGCGCTGCAGCAGTTGTTCCTCAGCGCCCGCACTTACAACGCCTGGCTGCCCAAGCCGGTGAGCGAGGGGCAACTGCGCGAACTGTATGACTTGGCCAAGATGGGGCCGACCAGCGCCAACTGCTCGCCGATGCGGGTGGTGTTCGTGCATTCGCCCGAGGCCAAGGCCAAGCTGCAGCCGCTGCTGGCCGAGGGCAATCGCGCCAAGGCCATGGCCGCGCCGGTCACCGCGATCATCGCGCAGGACCACGAATTCTACGAAAAGCTGCCGCAGTTGTTCCCGCACGCCGACGCGCGAAGCTGGTTCGTCGGCAATCAGCCGCTGATCGATTCGGCAGCATTTCGTAACGCTACCTTGCAAGGCGCCTACGTGCTGATGGCCGCGCGCGCGCTGGGCTTGGACACCGGCGCGATGTCCGGCTTCGATAATGCCGGCGTCGATGCGGCGTTTTTCGCCGGTAGCGCGATCAAAAGTAATTTTCTGATCAATATCGGTTACGGCGACGCCAGCCGTGACCTGTTCCCGCGCAGTCCACGTTTGAGCTTTGATGACGCCTGCCGGATCGCGTAATCCACGCCGGCCCATGATGCCGCACTCCAAAACTACAACCAGGAAGCTCCCGCATGTTTGCACGTAAACTCCTTGCCTTCGCCGCTTTGTTCGGCGCGACCGCCGTCACCCAGGCTGCGCCCGTCAGCTACCAGTTGGACCCCACGCATACCGATGTGTTGTTCAGCTGGAACCATTTCGGCTTTGCCAATCCGTCGGCCCACCTGAGCTTGAGCGAAGGCACGCTGGTTTATGACGAGGCCAAGCCGGCCGAGTCGACAGTGGAAGTGACCTTTCCGCTGACCAATCTGGACAGCTTCGTGCCCCAGTTGGACGACGAGCTCAAAAGCGACAAGTTCTTCGACGCCGCCAAGTACCCCACCATCACCTTCAAGAGCACCAAGGTGCAGTCGCTCGGCGGCGGCAAGTTCAAGGTCACCGGCGACCTGACCGTGCACGGCGTGACCAAGCCGGTGGTGCTGGACGCCAAGCTCAACAAGCTCGGCGAGCAGCCGATGATGAAGGTGCAGGCGATCGGTTTCGACGCCACCGCCACCATCAAGCGTTCGGATTTCGGCGTCGGCGCCTATGTGCCCAGCGTCAGCGATGAGGTGAAGATCCACATCACCACCGAAGCGCACGCCGCCAAGTAAGCGGCGCCCGTACGAGGCCAAAGCCCGCGGCAGTAATGCTGCGGGCTTTTTGCCGCGCGTGTCGCCGCCGCGATGCTGGCCATGGGCGGCGGTTATTCGCGGACGCATGAGCGCCAGGATCGCAACGGGGCTGTCCGTGCGTGCGGTGCTGCTACCATAGACCGTCGCGGGTCCGGATTGGCCGGTCCGTCCGGAGTGCTCCATGTCGCAAGTCCACACGGCGACGCAGCGGTTGATCCCTGCCAACGCCCAGAACCGTTACGAAGTCAGCCGCGCCGATCTGCCGTTGTCCTGCCCGATGCCCGGCATGCAGCTGTGGAATTCACATCCCAAGGTGTACTTGGCGATCGAGGACGAGAATGGCGAATCGGTCTGTTCCTATTGCGGCGCGCGTTACACCCTGCGCGACTGAATTGCACTGATCCAGCCGGGTGCCGCGGTGTGTTCGCGGCCGAGGCATGTTTGATGCTTGTAGAACCGATGCCAGGCAAGCATCAGGATATTCATGCCCACCGTCTTACCCATGCGGCCGCTGACCGTGGTCCAACTGATTCCCGCGATGCACAGCGGCGGCGCGGAGCGTTCCGCGCTGGAGATCGCGCGCGTCTTGGTCGCGGCCGGGCATCGTTCGGTGGTGATTTCGGCCGGCGGCCGGCTGGTCGGGCAACTGCTTGCCGAAGGCAGCGAGCATGTGACACTGCCGCTGGGGCGCAAATCGCTGCGTACCTTGGCGCTGCTGCCACGCCTGCGCGGAGTGTTGCGTGAGTTGGCGCCGGATATTGTGCACGCGCGCTCGCGGCTGCCGGCCTGGTTGGGCTGGTGGGCGCTGAAAGGACTCGCCCCGCAGCCGCATTTCGTCACCACCGTGCACGGGCTTAATCGGCCCGGTCGCTATAGCGCGATCCTGCTGCGCGGCGAGCGCGTGATCGTGGTCTCGCAAACCTTGCGCGATTACGTGCTGAGCCATTATCC
>JBEVMS010000333.1:0-7723 GCA_040508515.1 Dyella sp.
GACCTGCAGGTGCTCGGCTTTCACCTGCCGGGAGAATGGGTGGGCCTCGACGCCATCAGCAGTGGGAAGCACACCTGCGAGGCCCAAGCGCTGGAGCGTACCGGCTATTGCGAATTGCCATACGCCAAGCTGCAATCGTTGGCGGCTGAAACTCCCAGCGTGCAACACCAGTTGATGCGAGTGATCAGTCGCGAGATCCTCAACGATCACCAGCACCTTGTGCTGATGGGCAAGCCACTCGCGCAGCAGCGCGTGGCGATTTTCCTGAAAAGTCTGTCCCAGCGCTACCAGCGTTTGCAACGCGACAGCAAAGTGCTGACCTTGAGCATGTCGCGCAGCGATATCGCCAGCTATTTGGGTCTGGTCATCGAGACGGTAAGCCGAGCATTGACCCGGATGGAGAAAATGGGTGTGCTGACGGTCAAACGCCGCTCCATCGAAATCCTCCAACCCGAACAACTGGACGCCTTGTGCGCCACCACCGAGCCCGTGCCTCACGGCAATCGGCGCCACGCTCACTGATATCCTCAGCCCGGCAGCTTGGAATGAGGCAACGCAGCCCCTACCCGCTTCCGTGCGACATCGTTTCAGCACGCGGCCTGCGTGCTGAGCGCTAGGATCGACTCGTACAAGCCGCTTAGGCAAACACTACGAGGGTTAACGCATGTTCTGGCTCGGATTGGCATTTCTAGCGATCCTGGCGATCGCGCTGGTCGAACGCTATCGCCCGGGAACCCTGATCGGCGGCAGAACAATCAAGCGTCCATCAGCAAGCGCAGGTGGCTACACGCTGGAGGTTCGCGATACCGCCAAGTACCAAGTCGCCCTGCGCGCACTCAAGCGCGGTGGTCCGATGACCGCCTATTCCGCGCAATTGGTGAGCATCGGTAGCGACCCGAGCGAAGTGCAAGTGCATATCAAGGGCCAATTGGTGGGCTATCTACCCGCCACCGCCGCACGTCAGTGGCAAGTTATGCCGCGACGTCTATCCGGCTGCGCCGCTAAGTTGCAAGAAATCGACGGCGGCGTGCACGTGTGGCTGCGTCTCTGAACGGCGTTTTCGATCTTACATTGACTTAACATCGTTAGGCGCACTGTGAACGGGTGTTTGGGCTTGCCCGACATCTCACTCGGCGCTCATGCCTGACGCGCGCCATTGAGCAGCACCTTGGCCTCTCCGCCCGGGAAGGTTACGCCACTCGCTATCCGCTGACGGATCAGCATTGAAGGCCCTTTATGACCACATCCAAGCCCATGTCGATTCAAGACATCCACAATATTTATAGCTTTCAGAACAAGAAACCGGCTCTCAAGTCGGCTACGAAAGCCGCCATAGCCGCGCCGCTGAGCTCAGCACCCAAAAAACCACGTGCCAGCGCTGCCGCTCGCGCCAATCCGCTGGATACACCCAAGTGAGCCTTTAACCAGTAATCGGCGTCCGGCGCATGACACCGCCGGCCACGCCGACGCGTCACGCGGCGCTGGGCGTCTGCCTGGGCAGGCGCGGGCGATAGATTTCACCGAGAACGCAAGCAGCCTTTTCCGCTGCCTGGCACGCTAGTGCCTCGCGCCAGGCGATGCTAGGATGCGACGTACATGGAGATGGCATACCTCCTCGAACCGCCGATCCCTCGGCTGATGATGCCTACGAGCCCTGGACAATGGGCGCCGTAGGCATGCGCATACAGCGACCCGCTGACCAGGTTTGATCACTTCAAATCTGGAACCTCATGAAAGCTTTGTCATCTTCACGGCCGGCCAGGCTGCGCGCGCGCTCGTTGCCGTCGGCAGTTGCGCTTGGCGGCGGTGCGGGTAGCGCCTCGGCGCTGTTTCTATGGGCATGGGAACCCCTCGCTGATCAGCTCAGCCATCGGCGTGACCTGGGCTCGAACGATCGCCGTATCATGTTTATGGCTGGCATCAGCGCTGCCTTTGCTCCGGCCTTCGGCGCGCCGCTGACGGGCGTTTTTGAAGGTCCGTTGAGCGCGCGGGTAAAAAGCGCACTCTGGCGCTCAACACGTTGGTACCACCATCGATACATGCGTCACGCGTTTGCGGGCAGTGACATGCCTGCTGGTCCAACCGCCGATCCGGCTGATGATGCCTATCCACGCGCATCCTGCGGTCGGATCAGTCTTGCTACGCCGGAGTTTTGAGATGCCCTTGATCCTTCTTTCCATCGTCACGGGCGCCAGCCTCGGTGCACTACTTCGCTTCGGTCTGGCAGAAGCCTTCAATCACATCTGGCCAAATCTTCCGCTCGGTACATTGGCTGCCAATTTGCTAGGTGCTTTCATCATGGGGTTGACCCTTGCCTCGTTTCTGGCAATGCCCAACCTGCCAATTGCGTGGCGTCTGTTCCTGACCACCGGTTTCTTGGGCGGTCTCACAACATTTTCGACCTTTTCGGCCGAAGCCTTCTTGTTGCTTCAGCGCGGCGAAGCTACCGCGGTGGCGATCCATATTGCGGCCCATGTCGTCGGATCTTTGGCGAGCACAGCGCTTGGCTTCGCGACCGCCCGGGCCTTGTGGCGGCTCGCTGCACCGGGTTTGACGCCATAGCGGTGCCTCTACGCTCCTTGAACGGAGATAGCATTCCCCAGTGAACCGCCCCCACAACGGGGTTGATTATGCCTACATGCCTTGGTTCCGGGAGGGCGGCATGCGTACTTCGGTTCTCCGTAAGGTGATTTCTTCGACCTGGATGATCCATGTGCGCTGTCCATCAGGGGAATGGGCCCTTACCTCGGCACGTGTGCTCCTGGCCTGTGCCGCCACCATGCGGGCGGCACAGGCTTAGCCTGGCCAGGCAGAGGTGCTAAGCAGCCTTGGCTTCTTAGCGGACCATGCGGCCGCACTTTCCAAAAAATGCACGTGCTCATGCTGTCGTATGAAACGCCAGCGCTTGCTTCCACGCTCGACTACGAGGGCTCAATTATGAAAGGGTATCGGATACTGTTCTTCACCCAAGAAAACCGCAAAGTACACGGCGACACCGTGGGCCAGTGGATTCTTCAGAAAGCACGAAAACTCGGTGCCGCCGGCGGGACCATGATGGCTGGCGGCGAGGGCTTTGGGCACTCAGGTACGATCCATTCGGCAGGTTTCTTTGAGATGGCCGACCGTCCCATGACCGTGTCAGTGGTAACAGATGAGGCCACAGGTGATGCCTTGATGGCCGCCATTAAGGAAGAAGGCATCGATGTTTTCTATTGCCGAAATGAGGTCGAGTTCGGCCGGCTCGGTAAGGACTAAGAAGCGCTAACAAAGCGAGATTCATAGACTCGGCGTCTGGCGCCGCTGCCCGGGGCAAGCTGCCAGCGTAAGGGGTTTTGTTAGCCGTTCCAACCACATCGAGACGTGGCCACCAAGCTGCGAGGCCGCGCCGCTGTTTTGTGGCGCGTGCGGCCAGACGCGGCCAGCTTAAATTTTCATGGCGATGATCCAGCCGATCTGGACGCGCGCTGCTAGATCAGTCCCTCGCGCCGATTAGCGATACCGTCAGCCGCCCGATGGGTGCTCATGCATTTAGCAACCGTCCATTGAGACGCCTTACGTCCCTTACTCAGGCCGGACTTGGCACAACGCGGTTGCGGCCGCCTTGTTTGGCCTTGTACAGCGCCTGATCGGCCGCCTTGAGGATCGCTTGCGGGCCGCCCTCGACGTCATCGCTGCTGGCTGCCCCGATGCTCACCGTTACCGCCAACGCGCCCGTGCTGCCGGCGCCGCGCTGTGCGCGCCCCTGACGCGTAGTGGATGGACGCTGCTGCGCGTTGCGTAAGTGCATGCGGTAGTCCTGAATGCCTTGACGTAATTGTTCAAGCATGTCCAGACAGTCTTCCCAATGGGGGCCTTCGAAGACAATCACGAACTCCTCGCCACCTTGGCGATAGGCCTTGCCTCCAAACGACTTGCGCAGTTGCGCGGCGACCATGCGTAACACCTGATCACCCACATCGTGGCCGTGACTGTCGTTGAAGCGCTTGAAGTGATCCACATCCAGCACCGCCAACACGTAGTCGCCGCGCAGCCGCTGGAGACGCTCGCTCAGTGCGCGCCGTCCCGGCAAGCCGGTCAATTCGTCGCGAAACGCCATATGAAACGATTCGTGCACCATCGCCGCGGCGAGCGCCAACAGCGCCGCGCAGCAAGTCATCTGCAACAAGTAAGGCTGCACAAACACCAGTGGAAGCATGCCCATCAAACTAGGCAGCACAAGCAGTTGAGCCGCATGCTGCGGGCGTGGTTCGCGCAGGTATTGGATCGCCAACAAACTGCACATCGCTGCGCTCAACGGATAGGCCAATTGAGGCAGATGCATCCAGGCGCCGTACCATCGCGGCCACCAGATCGTGCCAAGCAGCTGACGCAGCGCTGGCGCATGAAAGCTGATCAACACGCCAGCAATAACCCAACCGACGCCGAGCCCTCCCAATCGCAGCCCCAGCGCAAGCGCGGCCCCTCCACGCTCCGGCCACAGGGCATAAATGCCATAGACGCTGGGCATGGCGATCGCCGCCAGCAGAAACACAGGCTCGCTGTCGCCACGCGCGGTGCCGTGTTCGTGGTAATAGGCCACATGGGTGGCCAGCGTCACGTAACTGGCATAGATGATCAGTTGCAGACAAAGTTGCCGCCAACGCCCGAACACCACGCACAACGCCCCGCCTAGCAACAGCAGCAGCGTGGGCAAAAAGGCGAACATGGCAGCCGCGTCGACCTGATCCAGGCCACGTGTACGCAGCAGCCAAGCCGCTGACAACAGACCTAGCGGAAGCGCGAAATGACTGACGCGCACATGGTGAGAAGCGCGCAATACCGGCTTGAGGATGTGAGTGAACAAAACCATGGCGCAAACGGCGATAAACGCCCTGTCCGCGGCCCGGCCCGGCACCATCCCAACGAGCGAATACGCCCCCGCACTCCTGAAAAGGGGACGTTTAAGGTATCGGCCGCCCCACGGCGCACTTTAGGAAGCGTGCGCGCTTCATCACACGTGGTTCGGCAGGTTGATCAGAGCGGCGTTGATCCGTCCGCCGTCCTGAACGGCCGAATGCCTCTGCACGCGACGCTAGCAAAGTTCTGACGAATTGATCATCACGTGGCCCCTATCTTTCGCGGCTCACCACGTTGGAGATAACCCGTGTTAGCGCAGTACGTTCATCCTTCCAATCTCGGTCTGTTTCGTATCGTCCAGCATGGGCGACGCTGGCGCGTGCTGCTGAACGAGCGTGAAGTCGGCCGCTACGAAAGCGATCTGGATGCCTTGACCACCACACGGCAGACGTTGCCGCAAGCGCGCTTGCCCCGTCGATTGCAAGATTGGCGTTACCTGCCGGAATCGGCGCTAGCGCATTCACGGCTGTCGATCGTCGCGCCGCCACCCTCATGGCAATCGACCCAACAGGTCGCCTGAATTAAACATGCGTGCCAACGCGCTGCAACAACACCGGCACTTCCGTCAGGTGAACTAGCGCAGTTTGCGCTAATAGGTTGCGCTCAGGCGGCGCCAGCTACCGTCGGCGGCAACGTATCGCGTAGCCCAGCGATCATCCCACGCGCCACCTCGCGCTCACCCAGCACGACCAGAAAGGCTCCTTGGGCACGCAGATGAGTGGCGCAATCGTCGGAGTGCGCGCGCGCCAGAATGGGCAATCGTGGATAGTCACGATGAGCCAGCCGCACCACTTCGCCAGCCTCGAACGCGTCGGGGATCGCCACCACCAGCGCGCGCGCCTGGCTTAAGTTCGCTGCGGCCAGCACGTCAGCCTGATGAGCATGCCCTACGATTACCTCCACGCCCTGCGCTAGAAGATCGGTCAGTTTGTCAGGCTCCTGCTCGATCACCAGCCATGGCTGCTCCTCATGCTGCATCGCTTCACCGACTAGCCGTCCGACCCGACCGTACCCAACCAGCACCACATGCCCGTGGAGTCGGCTTGGTACGCGCAAAACGGCACCCTGCGCATTGGCCACGGTGAGCGTGGTGGCGGTCTTGGCATGCTCACGCGCCTCCAGCCACGGCTGCATGCGATCCAGCAGCATGAACAGCAGCGGATTGAGCAAGATCGACAAGATCGCCGCGGCCAGCATCACGTCCTGCGCCTGCTGGCTGACCAAGTCCAACGTCACGCCGACGCCGATCAGGATGAACGAGAACTCGCCGATTTGCGCCAAGCTGGTGGCGATAGTCAGCGCCGTGCGCAGCGGCTTGCCGAAGATCAGCACGATGCCCAGCGCAGCAAGTGACTTGCCAATAACCACGATGATCAGCGCCGCCAACACCGCCAGCGGCGCGCTCAGCAATACCTGATAGTTGAACAACATCCCGATCGAGACAAAGAACAGCACCGCGAACGCGTCGCGCAGCGGTAGCGTCTCTTCCGCCGCATCGTGCGCAAGCTTGGACTCGGCCATCATCATGCCGGCGAAGAACGCGCCCAGTTCGAATGACACCCCGAACAGCCCGGCCGCGCCGAACGCGACGCCCAGCGCGATCGCCAGTACCGCCAGCCGAAACAATTCGCGCGACCCGGTGCGCGCCACCACCTTCAATATCCACGGGATCAGCCGTTTGCCGACGATCAGCATAAGCGCGATGAACAGCGCCACTTTGCCGACCGTCAGGCCGACCGTCTTGGCCAGCTCCCACGGTGACAGCGCCGCGTCGCCGCCCTTGAGCACCCCGGCCAAGGCGGGCAGCAACACCAGCGCCAGCACCATCGCCAGATCTTCGACGATCAGCCAACCGACCGCGATGCGCCCGCGCTCGGTATCCATGACATGGTGTTCTTCCAAGGCGCGCAGAAGCACCACGGTGCTGGCCACCGACAGCGCCAGACCGAACACGAAACTCTGCGCCATCGGCCAGCCCAGCCACAGGCCCAGCAGCAGGCCCAGCACGGTGGCCACCAGCATCTGCACCATCGCACCGGGAATCGCGATGTGTTTGACCGAAAGCAAATCCTTCAGCGAAAAATGCAGGCCGACGCCGAACATCAGCAGCACCACGCCCAACTCGGCCAGTTGCTTGGCCAGATGCCCATCAGCGACAAAGCCCGGCGTGAACGGTCCCACCACCACGCCGGCCAGCAGATAACCGGCCAGCGGCGGCAAGTGCAACCGGTTGGCCAGCATGCCGAAAACAAAGGCCAGCACGATGCCGCTGACGATGGTGGCGATAAGTGGCGCGTCGTGCATGGCGGCTTGTCCTTGGCGTCGTCATGAGGTCCGCGCGCCCAAGGGCGGACGCAGGGTCGACTGCGCGGCCTGCCGTCCTCCGACGCTGACCAGCGCGGCCTAAGGCTCTATAAGTAAGCCCCTACGCCGACAATCGCAAGCAACTACGGCGTGGTCGGCGAATTGAGCGTCGTCGCATGCGGTGTGGTATTCACCATGCGACGATTGCCGGCGTGAGCCGCGACGCCCGCAAGGCGCCCGCTGGCTGAAAAGGTCCCGTGCATGCGGACCCTGTCGCCCACGCCACCAGCAAACTGGTCACGGGCGAGTGCCTATCGCATCACCAAGCACTTTTAGGATCAATCACGTTGTCAGCGCCGCGAGTAGTCTGGGGAAAGGTTCCAGGCCGCAATGATTTTGCGAAAGCCTGCCCTGGGGGCGCGCACAAGCGGTTTGGGCACGGCGAAGTGAGCCCGCAAGCATGTTCAACGCGTTGCATGTGAAGCTCATCCCGGCTCGTTGAGCACCGCGAGAAAATCTTTGC
>JBEVMS010000338.1:0-8028 GCA_040508515.1 Dyella sp.
GGAGCCTCGGCTCCGCTTTTTTGTACTGCCACTTTTGTGCTGACAAACCGGCCGAACTAGCCCAGTTCACGCATCGCCGGATCGGCCTGGCTGTCGCGTCCCAGCGCATGCGCGATGCCGCTCAGACGCTGCACCAGCACGCTCGCATCGGGCGCGCACACCGTGGCGTGGCCGACCTTGCGTCCGGGGCGGGCCTGCTTGCCGTAGTCGTGCCAGTGCGCATCGGTGGCCGCCAGCACGGGCGCGGCATCGGGCAGTTCGCCGATCCAGTTGAACATCGCCGACAACCCGCGCGCCGAGGTATCGCCCAAGGGCAAACCCAGCACTGCGCGCACATGATTCTCGAACTGGCTGGTCAGCGCGCCTTCGATCGTCCAGTGGCCGGAGTTGTGCACTCGCGGCGCCATTTCGTTGCCCAGCAATTGGCCGTCCTTGACGAACAACTCCAGCGCGAACACGCCGACATAGTCCAGCCGTTCGGCCAGCGTCCGCGCAAACTCAGTGGCCTGCGTCTGCAACTGATCGACCTGCAGCGCTGGCGCCAAGCTCAGCGACAGCACCCCCTCGGTATGCCAGTTCTGGGTCAGCGGCCAGCAGCGGAATTCGCCATTGCGAGCGCGCACCGCCACGACCGAGAGCTCGCGCTCGAACGGCACGAAGGCTTCCAGGATCAATCCCAGCGTGGCGGCCTGGCCACCCAATGCCACCCAGGCGGCATCGGCATCGGCCACGCTTTTGAGGCGGAACTGACCCTTGCCGTCGTAACCCAGGCGGCGCGTTTTCAGAATCGCCGGCGCGCCGATCGCGGCGAGCGCCTGATCCAGCCCGGCACGGGTATCGACCGCCATGAAGGCCGGCGTGGCCAAGCCGCATTCGCCGAACAGGGTTTTCTCGGCCAGGCGATCCTGCGCTACCGCCAGCGCGCGCGGCGCCGGGTGCACAGTGACGCGTTCGGCCAACCATTGCGCGGTTTCGGCCGGAACGTTCTCGAAATCGAAAGTCACCACGTCGACCTTGGCGGCGAACTGTTCCAACGCCGCATAGTCGGTCCAATCGGCGACCACCAGCGGCGCCACCTGGCTGGCGCAGGCGTCAGCGGCACCATCGACCACCAGGGTATTGACGCCCAGCGGCGCGGCCGCCAGCGCTAGCATGCGCGCCAACTGACCGCCGCCCAACACACCCAGCACCGGCTGCTTGCGGGAACTCATGCGCGCGGGTCCGGCTGGTCCAGCACGCGCTGCGTCTGCCGCGCGCGGTAGTCGTCCAAGGCCTGCGCCAGACGCGGATCATGCAGCGCCAACACCGCCGCAGCCAGCAAGCCGGCATTGACCGCGCCGGCACGACCGATCGCCAACGTGCCGACCGGAATGCCGGCCGGCATCTGCGCGATCGAGAGCAGCGAATCCATCCCGTTGAGCGCCTTGGACTGCACCGGCACGCCGAACACCGGCAGCCGCGTCTTGGCGGCCAGCATACCCGGCAGATGCGCCGCGCCGCCGGCCCCGGCAATGATCACCGCGATGCCACGCGAAACGGCCTGCTCGGCGTACTGAAACAACAGGTCCGGCGTGCGGTGGGCCGAAACGACCTGCACCTCGTGCGGCACCCCAAGCTCGGTCAGCACGGCGGCGGCATGCTCCATGGTTTCCCAGTCGGAGCGCGAGCCCATCACCACGCCCACGCGCGGCGTTTCAACAGCTGTAGTCATGGCCGGACTGCCCAAAAGCGGCTATTGTACGGGGATTCCCGCATTGCGACACGACCCACTCCGCCATGGATAAACGCCTGCTCGACATCCTGTGTTGCCCGGTCAGCAAGACGCCGCTGCGGCCACTCAGCAAGAGCGCCCTGGACGCACTCAATAACGCGATCGCGGCGACCAAGGTCGACACCGTGGCCGGCGTGACCTTGCAGTCACGCATCGAGGAAGCGTTGATCACCACCGATGGCAAGGTGATCTACCGGGTCGAGGACGGCATTCCCGTGATGCTGCCCGAGGAAGGCATCGGCACGCTGCAACTGCAAGACTTCCCCGCCTCCGCATGACGGCACGCCCGCGTTGCTGAGAGATGCTGCACGACCCGAGAGGCTTGCCCCGGTTGTTTCGGCGTTTGGTCATACTAAATGTACGATGATGGTCAACCGGCCATCCAACGGCACCTTCCGGATGCGGCGATGAAAGACGCCAGCGAAAACTCCAACTCCAACATCGTCAATCTGGGCGCACGAACCGGACTGCGTCCGCAGCGTGGCGAACTGCTTGAGGCCGTACGCCAGATCGCCGCCAGCCGGTTGCCGCCGCTGCTGGGCGGACTGTTCGACAATCTGGATGACGCGCTGTTCGACCTGGCCGAAAAAGCCGAAAGCAACGCCGCGCAGACGCACTACTTCGACGGCATGCGCGATGTGCGTAAACGCCGACCGCAGATCGAGCGCAACTTCATCGCGCAGGTACTGCGCGGCATCATCGAATTCGCCCAGGCGCGCCGTCTCGACGCCACCGCCGCACACGCGATCACCTCGCCGCAGGTCGGGCTGGAACTGAGCCTGGTGGCCGACAACGAACTGGAAGAATCGCTGGCGATCACCGGCATGGTCGGCAAGAACGAGAGTCGTCTGGCGCGCGATCTGTTCGCGCTCAATCAGCGCCTGTCGGTGATCTACGGCGGCCTGAAGGTCAACGACGCGGCCAGCCCGCTCGGTCCAGCGGCGCTGGCGCAGGCGTTCCATCAGGCGATCGGCGACCTGAGCGTCGACATGCGGGTCAAACTGATCATCTACAAGTTGTTCGATCGCTACGTGATGGCCGCACTGGACGATGTCTACCAGGAGGTCAACACCGCGCTGATCCGCGCCGGCGTGCTTGCGCAACTGCGCCCGGAGCTGCAACGTGGCCCTTCCGCGCTGGCCTCGGACGAGACCCACGGGGTGACGAGCGCGGTCAATGGCGTGGCGCAACCTGCCTCCGCCGCGCCGCTGACCGACGAAGCGTCGGCCGATTTGCTGCGCACGCTGGCCTCGCTGCTCCAGGCACGCCGTGCGCCTGAAGCAGGTGGGGCATCCGTCCCGGCGCTGCCGCTCAACCTGCCGACCGCCAACGAACTGATCGGCGCGCTCAGCGTGCTGCAAAGCCAGGCCAGCGCGGTGCGCGCCAGCCAGGACATCAGCCTGGAAGTCCAGCACTTGAAGGAGCAACTGCTGGCGCAGATCGGCGCGCTGCGCGGCGAGCGCCCGCAGCAGGTAGCGCATATCGACGAAGACGCCATCGATCTGGTCGGCATGCTGTTCGAGTTCATTCTGGAAGACCGCAACCTGCCGCTGCGCATGCAGGCCTTGCTGGTGCGGCTGCAGATTCCCTACCTCAAAGCGACGATTCTCGACCGGCGCCTGTTCAATCAACGCCAGCATCCGGCGCGACGCCTGCTGGACGGCCTGGCCGATGCGGCCAAGGGCTGGTCCGAGGAATCGGACCCGGATAACCGCCTGCACGACACCATCAAGGCCATTGTCGACCGGCTGCTGCGGGAGTTCGACGATGACATGGGCATTTTCGAGCGCCTCAATGCCGAGCTGCAGCACTTCCTGGATGGCAACCAGCGGCGCGCCGAACTGGCCGAACAGCGCGTGGCCGAATCCACGCGAGGCCGCGAAAAACTCGAACAGGCACGCCATCGCGCGGCGAAGGAAATCCTGCAGCGAATCGGCGAGCAGCACCTGCCACCGCTGGTGCACGGCATTCTCACCCGCGCCTGGGCCAACTATCTGGTGCTCACCCTGCTGCGGCAGGGCGACGACTCGCATGAGTTTCGCGACGCACTGCGCTTCATCAACGACTTTATCTTCAGCACCCAGCCGGCGCCGGACGCCCAGGCGCGCCTCGCACTGCGCCAGGTGTTGCCCAACATCGAGCGTTCACTGCGCCGCGGCCTCGCCAGCGTGGCATTTCAAGAACACGACATCGAGCGCCTGCTCGACCAATTGCACACCTATTACTGCCAACAATTGGGCGAAGCGGTGCCGGCGGCCAAAGCGGCGCAGGTCGCCGATTCTGTCCATTTGCCGATTCCCGATGCGATCCAGTCGATCGTCGACCTCTCGCCGCCGGCCGCCAATCAGGCCGGGCTGGATGATCTGCAAGCCGAAGCGTTGCCGGAGCTGAAACTGGCCAGCGAGCTTAAACCCGGTCATTGGCTTGAACTGGTCGCACTGGACGGCAGCATGGAACGCGCCAAGCTGTCCTGGATCAGCCCGATCAGCGGCCGTTACCTGTTCGTCAATCGGCGCGGCTTGAAAGTCGCCGATTACAGCCCGCACGAGTTGGCCGACGCCTTCGCCACCGGGCGCGCCTTCGTGCTCGAATCTTCCGCCCTGTTCGATCGCGCCCTGGGCGCCATCGTCGAACGCCTGCGCCATCCTGCCACCACGTCTAGGCACGCATGACTGATCTCGCCCCGCTTGACCCCGCACTGATCCTTGATGACGTGCGGCGGGCCTTTGCCGAAGACATCGGCGCAGGCGACGCCACCGCCGACCTGTTGCCCGCCGACGGCATCGCCCGCGCCAGTTTGACCTGCCGTGAAGCGGCGGTGCTGGCCGGACGCGCCTGGTTCGACCAGAGCTTTCGCCAGCTCGATCCCACGGTGGACATCCAATGGCTAGTCGAAGACGGCGAGCACATGCGGGCCGGCCAGGTGATCTGCCACCTGGCCGGGCGCGCGCGCGCGCTGGTCAGCGCCGAGCGCACCGCACTCAATTTCCTGCAACTGCTTTCGGGCACCGCGACCACCGCGGCGCGCTATGCGGCGGCCCTGCAAGGCACCGCCACCCGTGTGCTGGACACCCGCAAGACCGTCCCCGGACTGCGCCTAGCGCAGAAGTACGCGGTGCGCTGCGGCGGCGGCTTCAACCAGCGCATCGGCCTGTACGACGCCATCCTGGTCAAGGAAAACCACATCACGGCCGCAGGCGGTATCGCCAATGCCGTGAGCGCCGCCCGGCGGCTGCATCCGCAATTGCCGCTGGAAGTGGAAGTGGAAAACCTCGACGAACTACAGCAAGCGCTGGATGCGGGCGTAACCCGCGTGCTGCTGGATAATTTCGAACTTGAGACGATGCGCGAAGCGGTACGCCTGACTGCGGGGCGCGCCGCGCTGGAAGTGTCCGGCAATGTGGAACTGGACGGCCTGGCGGCCATCGCGGCCACCGGCGTGGATTTCATCTCGGTGGGCGCATTGACCAAGCACGTACGCGCGGTCGATTTTTCGCTGCGCCTGCAACTGGACTGAACCCGCTCCACGGCGCCGACTCCTGTCTTGCGTCGTTTCCCCCGCGCCCACACACTGGCTGCATGAGTCATCTCTACGACCTGCCCCTGCTGCTTGTCATCGCGGCGATCATCGGCCTGTGGCTGAAGCTCAGCCGCGCGCGCGAGCGCGCTTGCGTCCAGGCCAGCCGTCTATGCCGCCAGCACGGCCTGCAACTGCTCGATGAAACCGTCGGCCTGCGCGGCCTGCGGCTGCGCAAATGGCAGGATCAGTGGCAGTGGGAGCGCTGCTACGGTTTTGATGTCAGCATCGACGGCGATGATCGCGAACCGAGCAAGTTGTGGATGGTCCACGACCAACTGACCGGCTACAACCTGCCAACCATCCGCACCCGTGGCGAGGGAAGTGACGCGCCGCAGCGCCCGCCGCCGGATGGCGAATCGCCGCGCGAGGGTAGCAACGTCGTGCCGCTACGCCCACGCCTGCGCGACGGCAGCGACCGCCGCCCTCACTGAGCCGGCCCGGCAGACTGAGCCAACCCACTACGGCGTGAATCTAGCCAGCCGTTACGACGGGCGCTTGCGCATTGCGCACGCCGGTGATCCGGTGTGCGCAAAAGTCTGTGCGCCGATTATTTCACCACGCGCAAGTGAGGCGCGCTGCGGCGTGGCTTGTCGTCCTCGCCGCTGCCGCTGGGCGGCTCATCGTCCGGCGCGGGCGTATTCGGTGGCGGCTGATCGCTGCCGTCATCGGCGGGAAACATCATGCCCTGGCCGTTTTCCTGCGCATACAGCGCCAATACCGCGCTGATCGGAATGTAGATCGTATGGCTGATGCCGGAGAAGCGCGCCTGGAAGCTGATCCATTCGTTGCCCAGATCCAGCTGCGCCACCGCGCGCATCGCCAGGTTGAGCACCACTTGGCCGTTCTTGATCACGTTGGGGGGCACCCGCACGCCTTCACGCGTGGCGTCGACTAGCACGTAGGGGGTCAGGTTGTTGTCGCTGATCCAATCGTAGATCGCCCGCAGCAGATAGGGGCGATTCGAAGTCATCTGGGATAGATCGTCTTTGCTCATCGAGGAGTCAGTCAGGCTTTAGTGGTCGACGCGAGAAATCGGCGTAGGGCAGTATGTTCAATGATTCGTCGACGCCAAGAATGTCTACGGCGCCGGAAACCGCTGCAAATATGACCACGTAAGCCGATTGACCGCGGACCGAGCAAGCCCAGCGGCTCTATGGCCGCATGGCCTTCTCTTCGGCGGTCATGCTGCGCGCGAAACCCTGACTATGGAACAAACGCTCGCCGTAGTCGAGAACCGGCTTGCCCTCGCGCCCCAGCTCCACGCCCAGCCAGGGCAATCGCCAGACCACCGGTGCCACCAAGCAATCGGTCAGGCTCATTTCCGGATTGAGGAAAAATCGCGACGCCTTGAACAGCGGTAACGCGGCCAGCAAGTGCTCGCGTAGCCGCTTGCGCGCGGCATCGCCCGCCTTGCCACCGGCTCGGATTAGAGGAATCTGGGTCAGCCAGTCGTGCTCGATGCGCGATGCCGCCAAGCGCAGGCGCGCGCGCGAAAGCGGATCGATCGGCATCAGCGGCGGATGCGGGTAGCGCTCGTCCAGGTATTCGCAGACGATCGCCGTGTCGTACAGCGTAAGGTCGCGATCGACCAGGGTCGGCACGCTGCCGGAGGGATTGAGATCAAGCAGATCCTCCGGCGGCCGCGCCGGATCGATCACCACCCGCTCATAACTGACGCCCTTGGCCGCCAGCACCAACCGGGTACGGTGACATTGCACCTCCTCGGCGGTGGTATAGAGGGTCAATACTGCACGCGAACGAGCGCCTGGCACCATCCGTCGATCTCCCCATCGACCAGTGACGAGAACGGCTACCCCGGCCGCCTCGTCGGACTAAACACCCTCGGCCTTAATGCACATCCTTCCAATATTCCCGCTTCAACATATAGGCAAGGAAGGTGAACAGGCAGAGAAAAAGTAGTACCCACAGGCCATAGTGGTGGCGCTGCAAGACCGCTGGTTCGGAAACATATTCCAGAAAGGCGGTCAGGTCACGCGTGGCCGCACGAAACTGCTCGGGGTTGAGCGTGCCTGGGGTCTGCAATTTAAGCCGATCGACGGTATCGCTGCCCGGCGCCTTGACCGCCACCTGCAACCCTTGCAGCTCCCACAGCGGGTTGGGCATCGAGGCATTGGCGAAGACCGTGTTGTTCCAACCAACCGGACGGCTCGGATCGAGGTAGAACGCATTGAGGTAGGCGTAAACCCAGTCGGCGCTCTTGGCGCGCACTTCCAGCGACAGGTCCGGCGGCGCCTTGCCGAACGCCTGCTGAGCCACCTCGGCCGGCATTTGCGAGATCACCGGCTCACCGAACTTGGCGCCGGTGAAGTTGAGGTTGCTCATCACATCCTGCTCGGAGAGGCCCAGATCCTGGGCGATCCGCGCATAGCGCTGGTATTTCAGCGAATGGCAACCCACGCAGTAGTTGAAGAACAGCTTGGCACCGCGCTGCAACGATGCCTGATCGAAGACGTTGGTGCCCGCGGCGGGCAGTGCCACGCCCTCTTGCGCATGACTGGCGAGGCTTGCAAACAGCAAGCCCAAGGCCAGTGCGATCGATCCGAAATGGCGCTTAGTCATGGGTAGTCACCCGCTCCGGGACCGGCTTGGTCGTCTCCCACCCCAGATGGGTATAGGCCCACAGGAACACGAAATACCCGAAGTAGATCAGCGTCAT
>JBEVMS010000005.1:0-6043 GCA_040508515.1 Dyella sp.
CAGCGCGTCCTTTGAGTCTGGTCACCGGCGCCTCCGCCGGCATTGGGGCGGCCTTCGCGCAGGCACTGGCCGCGCGCGGTCACGATCTGGTGCTCACCGCGCGACGCGCCGATCGACTGCAAGCGCTCGCCGCACAACTGCAGGAACGTCATCGCAACACGGTAACCGTGATGCCATGCGATCTAGCCGAACCCGGCGCGGCGCATGCGCTGCACGAGGCGATCGCTCAGCGTGGGCTGGCCGTCGATTGGCTGATCAATAATGCCGGTTACGGCGTGCCGGGCACTTTCGAGGCGAGCGGTTGGCCGGTGCATGCGGATTTTTTGCGTGTGCTGGTGGAAGCGCCGACCGAGCTGGCGTGGCGCCTGCTGCCGGGTATGCGTCAGCGCGGTTACGGCCGCATCATCAACGTAGCTTCATTGGCCGGGCATGCTCCCGGCTCGGTGGGCCATACGCTGTATGCGGCAAGCAAGGCCTACCTCATCAAGTTCTCGCAGTCATTGGCGCTGGAAAACATGGGGCGCGGGGTCAACGTCTGCGCGCTGTGCCCGGGCTTCACCCGCTCGGAATTTCACGACGTCACCGGTACCCGCGACTTGATGAACAAGCTGCCTGGGTTTATGTGGCAGAGCGCCGAAGCGGTGGTCGCCGAGGGCATTGCTGCGGTCGAGGCGGGCAAGCCGGTGCACGTCACCGGTCGCATCAATCGAACACTCAAGACGCTGGTTGCGTTGATGCCAGATCGGTTGTCGCTTTGGCTATCGGCACGCGGATCGCGCCGTTACCGGCATTTGGACGCCGAGTAGTTGGCGTCCGTCCCTCGCATGGATCAAGGAGGCGCCTGATGCTTTGCAGGGTTACCACCCGCAAACGACCCGCCGAAGCGAGCCGTCTGCACCTCAAGCCTCGGTGTCGTCCAAACGATGAGATCAGATCAGCTTGATCTCGCGCAGGCGCTGCAGCAGATATTCGTGCGAGGTGATCGAGCTGTCGTAGCGGCTGGGATTTTCCGGCGTAATCGTCTCGGCCACCGGGTCCAGCACCACATCCGGATTGGGATGCAGGAAGAACGGCACCGAATAGCGCGGCTTGCGCGCGTTGTCGTTGGCCGGGTTGACCACACGATGACTGGTCGAGGGATACACGTGGTTAGTCAGGCGTTGCAACATGTCGCCGATATTCACCACGATGGCATCGCCCTGGGTGGTGATCGGCAGCCACTCGCCTTCGCGAGTCAGTACTTCCAGCCCTTCGGCGCTGGCGCCCACCAGCAGGGTGATGAAGTTGATGTCTTCATGCGCGCCGGCGCGCACGTTGGGAATATTGCCCTCGGTGATCGGCGGGTAGTGGATCGGGCGCAGGATGGAATTGCCAAGATTGGTTTTGTCCTCGAAGTAATGCTCGGGCAGGCCAATGTGCAGCGCCAGCGCCTTCAGCACGCGGCTGCCGAGTTGGTCCAACGCCTGATACAAGCCGTAGCCGTACTGCTTGAAATCGGCCACTTCGGCTGGCCACAAATTGGGCGGCATCACCTCGGCGAATTTGGAGTCGCGCGGAATTTCCCGACCGACGTGCCAGAACTCTTTGAGGTCCGGATACTTCGAATCCTTGGCCGTTTCCACTTTGAGTGGCGTATAGCCACGCGCGCCACCGGAACCGGGCACGTGATACGCCATTTTGATTTCGGTGGGCAGTGCAAAGAAGCGCTCAAAGGCGTCGTAGGCGCCGTCGATCAACACGCGATCGATGCCGTGACCGCTGATGCAGCAAAAACCAAATTCGCGATAAGCGGCGCCCAACTCGGCCACGAAAGCGTCGCGGTCGGTGTCATAGCGACGGATGTCCAGCGTCGGAACGTTCTTCATTGAGTCTTCCAGGTGGGCGTGCGGTCGATGATTTTTCCGCCACCGCAGGGGCGGGCACGTCGGGCCAATCCTTGGCGACCTGGGTAGGAAGAAGCCTTCGTTACCGGTTCACGAGCGTTCGGCTGCGGATTTTACGACGTCCGCCAGTTGCGTCGCCAACTGTTTTACCTCTTCAGCGTTGGCCGCCTCCACCGTGACGCGCACCAGCGGCTCGGTGCCCGACGCACGCAGCACGACGCGTCCCCGCCCTTTCAACGTCTGCTCCACATGCGCCAAAGCCTGCCGCACCGCGTCGCTGTCCAATGCCTCGCGCGCGCCTTCGGTACGCACATTGAGCATCACTTGCGGCAACTTCAGCAGGCCGCGCCTTGCGCTGGCCAGATCCTCGCCACTGCTGCGCAGCGCCTCGATCACCGCCAGCGCGGCAACGATGCCATCACCGGTGGTGGCGCGATCCAGGCACAGAATGTGTCCGGAGGTTTCACCCCCCAGCACACCGGCATGCTCCTTAAGTTGCTGCAACACGTAGCGGTCGCCGACATTGGCGCGGATCAACGGCACGCCCAGCTCACCGAGCGCCAGTTGCAGGCCGTAGTTGCTCATTGCGGTGCCGACCACCGGCCCTTGCAGCAAGCCCTGCGCGTGCCAGGCGCGCGCCAGCACGTAGAGAATGTCGTCGCCATCGGCCAGCATGCCGTGGCGATCCACCAGTTGCAGCCGATCGCCGTCGCCGTCGAAAGCGATACCGAGGTCGGCGCCTTGCGCCAACACCTCGTGCTGCAACGCTTCCGGGTGGGTCGAGCCGACCTTGCGATTGATGTTGAAGCCGTCGGGCTTGTCGCCGATGCAAACTACTTCGGCACCAAGCTCACTGAACACTTTGGGCGCGACTTGATAGGTGGCGCCGTTGGCGCAATCGAGCACGATGCGCATGCCGCTCAGGCTGAAATCCTCCGCCACGGTGGACTTGCAAAACTCCGTGTAGCGAGTGACCGCGTCGTCAACCCGGCGTGCCTTGCCCAGTTTTTCCGAGGGCACGGTGATGAACGCGCCGTCGACTTCCGCTTCGATCGCTTCCTCGATCGCGTCGGAGAGCTTCTCGCCATTGGCGGAGAAAAACTTGATGCCGTTGTCGTGGTGCGGATTGTGCGAGGCGCTGATCACGATGCCGGCCTCCGCGCGCAAGGAGCGGGTCAGATAGGCCACCGCGGGGGTCGGCATCGGACCGAGCAGGCGCACGTCGACGCCGGCGGCGACCAGGCCGGCCTCCAGCGCCGACTCAAACATGTAGCCGGAAACGCGCGTGTCCTTGCCGATCAGTACACCCCGCCGCGCCTGCCCGTGAGTGGTCAACACCGCGCCCAGCGCACGCCCCAGGCGCAGCATGAATTCGGCATTGATCGGCCACTGACCGACCATGCCACGGATGCCGTCGGTTCCAAAATATTTGCGCTCGCTCATTAGCTCTTCCTTAAAGCGGACCGTGGCGGATGCCGGCGGTCGGTCGCGATTATTCGTCGTCGGGCCAACGTGGCATGGATGGCGCCTTGGCTGTCGTCGGCGCACGATCCCCCACGTGCACCGCCTGCCACACCGCCAGCGCATCGACAGTGACGGCTACATCATGCACACGCACCAGTCGCGCGCCACGCTGCACTGCGATCAGCGCCGCCGCGGCGGAACCGGCCGCCCGTTGCTCGGGCTGTTGGCGTCCGGTGATGGTGCCGATCATCGACTTGCGCGACAACCCGACATATACCCCACTGCCCAGGCTGGCGAAACGTTCCAGCGCGCGCAGCAGTTCCAGATTGTGTTCCAGGTTTTTGCCGAAGCCGAACCCTGGATCGACCATCACCTTACGCCGGTCGATGCCAGCCAGTTCGCAGGCGAACAGGCGATCGGTGAGAAAACGATGCACCTCGCCGACCACATCGTCGTACTGCGGGTCGACCTGCATATCGCGCGGTTCCCCTTGCATATGCATCAGGCAAACCGGCACACCCAATTCGGCCGCCGCCTCCAACGCACCGTCGCGACGCAGTGCGTAGACGTCGTTGATCATGCCGGCGCCGGCGGCCACCGCCGCACGCATCACCTCCGGCTTGGAGGTGTCGATCGCCAATGGCAGCTGGGTCTGTGCGCGCAATTGCTCGATCACCGGCATCACGCGGCGCAGTTCTTCCTGCACCGACACCTCGGCGGCGCCAGGACGCGTCGACTCGCCGCCGATATCGAGCATGTCGGCGCCCTGCTCGGCCAACGCCAAGCCATGCGCCACCGCCGCCTCGACGCTGGCGTAGGCGCCGCCGTCGGAGAACGAATCAGGGGTGAGGTTCAAGATGCCGACCACCCGTGGGCGGTCCAGCACCAGCGGACGGCCCGCACAATCGAGCACGGTAGCGAACGGATCGATGGACATGCGCGTTCCTCAGCGTCAGGCGATGGCGAGCGACGTGCTGGCGGCGCTGGCCGCCGCGGCGCCTCAGGTCGGGTCGATGCCGGCCAGCAAGCCCATGTGATTGCGGTAGTAGCTCAGTTCCTCGATCGAATCGCGGATGTCCGACAGCGCGGTATGCGCCGATTCCTTGCTGAAACCGCGCGCCACTTGCGGCGCCCAGCGACGGGCCAATTCCTTCAAGGTGGACACATCGAGATTGCGATAGTGGAAGTGGCGCTCCAGCCGCGGCATCTGCCGGTGCATGAAGCGCCGGTCCTGGCAGATCGAGTTGCCGCACATCGGCGACTTGCCGGCGGGCACCCACTTGCGCAGAAAGGCCAGCGTGGCCTGTTCGGCCTCGGCATGGTCGGTCGAGGAATTGAGCACCTGCTGCCACAGACCGGAGCGGTGGTGCTGATTACGGTTCCAGCTGTCCATCGCTTCGAGCCGGTCGATCTCGTGGCGAATCGCGAACACCGGCCCCTCGGCCAGGACGTTCAATTGCTTGTCGGTGACGATAGTGGCGATTTCCAGGATGGAATCGGCGTCCGTGTCGAGGCCGGTCATCTCCAGATCGATCCAGATCAGATTGTCGTCGTGGGCTTGGCTCATGCGTCCTCCTGGCAGCGACGCAGTCTAGCAGTAGCCGCGTGTTCGACGAACGCTACAGGGTAAAAGCCGTTTCGGTTGAATCTGACTCAAGCAACACCGGCCGCCCACCCCGCAGCGCGCTCAGGTCGATAACTCCAACCCAGCCACCAAGCCACAGCCAGGGCCGCACCCGCCGCCACGAACGGCAGCCCAAACGCATGCGTCCAGGGTCGCCCGGATTGCTCCGCAAGCGCCAGCAGCGCGCCGGCGGGCAACGGCGCCAACACGCCGGCGGCACTGCGCAACGCGGCCAGTGCGCCCATCAGTTCACCCTGCGCCGCCGCGTCGACCTGGCGCGACAACCCCGATTGCAAAAGCGGCACGCCCGCCGCGCAAGGCAGCGCCAGCAGCATCACCGCGAACATCATCCAGCCCTGCGGCGCCCAGGCGTAAAGACACTGGCTGAGTACCGCCAACACCAGCGCCAGCCGCAGCAAGCCGGTTTCGCCCCAGCGCGCCGTGGCACGCGACAGCAACGCGCCTTGCATCACGCCAGCCAGTAGCCCCGCGAAGCACAGCGAGACGCCGGTCATCGCCGGCCCCCAACCAAAGCGTCGGCCGGTGGAGATCACCCAACTGGCCTGCACCAGCATCTGCGCCAGCTGGGCCAGGGCGAACACCGCCAGCGGGCGACGCAACAGCTGCTGGCGCCACAATCGCCGCAGCGGCTGCCAGGGCAATAGCCGCGCCAGTTCCAGCGGCTCCTGCCGCCGCTGCGGCAGCGACTCGGGCAGTGCGCGCCAGCCGTAGCAGAGATTGATCAGGCACAACGCCGCCGCGGTCAGAAAGGGCAGCTGCCGATGCCATAACCCCAGCAAACCACCGAGCAGCGGACCGAACACCAGCCCCAATCCGAACATCGCCGCCAGCGCGCCCATCGCCCGGGTGCGCTGCGCCGTTGCGGTGACATCCGCCACGTAGGCCGCCGCCACCGCGCCACCACTGGCGGCCAGGCCACCCAGCACGCGCAACAGCAGAAGCCATCCAAGGCTGGGTGCGAATGGCATCAGCGCGAAATCCAGCCCCAGTCCGGCCATCCCCAGCAACAGCAGCGGGCGGCGTCCGTAGCGATCACTCAGCGCGCCCATCA
>JBEVMS010000049.1:0-6598 GCA_040508515.1 Dyella sp.
GCCTCGATGCGCACCGGTTCGCGCTTGGCCTGTTTGACCGCTTCGACCTTCTTGACCACGTCACGCTCGGCGCGAGCTTGGCGCGCAGCCAAGGCTTCGGGTGCGTCACGCAGCTTGCCACCGAACCAGCCGGCCACGCGCAGCGCCTGCTGACCGGTCCAGTCCATCAACTTGAACCACGACAAGCCGGTGGCCAGAGTGATCGCGATCAAAAACACCACCAGCACCAGGAATGGCGCGCTGGAACCCAGCGCACGCTGCAAGCCATGGCCGACCGCCAGACCGATCGCGCCGCCGATGCCCTGCGGCAAAATCAAACTGTCAGGGAATTGCAGCCACAGCAGCGCGGGACCGGCGATGAAAAAGAACACCAGCCCGGCCAGTCGCAGCGAGGGTTCCCACGGCGCCACCGTGCGCACGCCGCGATGGCGCAACACTTGAATGCCCAGCGTCAACAGCAGGATAGGAAACGCATAGGCGATCAAGCCAAACAGATAACGCAGCACGTCGGCGCCATACGCGCCAAACGTGCCGCCGAAGTTATGCGCGCGCTCCGCTTCACCCGCATGCGACCAGGCCGGATCTTGCTGGTTGTAGGTAAACAGGCACAGCAGCAGATAAACCGCCAGCGGCAGCAACAGCAACGCGCCCGCCTCGCGCAAGCGTCGCTTAAGCTCCTCGCTCAGAGCGCTTCTTTTTACGTCGATGACGTCTTTGGGCTTTGCGCTGCGTGCCACCGTGCTGGGTATCCTCAAAAAGCGTGACGCATGATAGGGCTGACCGAACGTGGCCGACCAAGGCCGCCACGCTCAACGCAGATTCCTGCATTAAAGCACCACAGCGGCCTTCACCGGCGGGCTAGCCTCAGGCCATGCCCTTGAGCGCTGGGTGAACCAGCTTGCCGCCGTCGATATTGATGCCCGAAGCCAACGGCTCGAACTGACGCCATTCACTGCCGGCAGCCAGGCGCTGTACGTAGGGTAGGATCGCCGCCGAGATCGCCGTGGAGGAAGTCTGCGGCACCGCGCCGGGCATGTTGGTGACGCAGAAATGAGTCACGCCGTGCACGTCGTAGGTGGGCTCCTTCCAGGTGGTCGGGCGCGAGGTTTCGAAGCAGCCGCCCTGGTCGATCGAGATATCCACCAGCACCGAGCCTTTCTCCATCGTCTTGACCATCGCCTCGGTGACCACGCGCGGCGCCTTGGCCGAGGGGATCAGCACCGCGCCGACCACGATGTCCGCGCTGGCCACTTCCTCGGCCACCGACGACTCGTAGGCATACAGCGCGGTGACGTTGGGCGCCATCGCCATCATTTCGGCCAGGCGATCCTGGCGCTTGTCGAACACCACCACGTTGGCGCCAGCATTGGCCGCCAACAGCGCCGCGTTGCTACCGGCTGCGCCAGCGCCCAGCACCACCACCTTGCCGCGCGGGGTCGAAGCCATGCCGCCCAGCAGCTTGCCCTTGCCGCCATTAGGCTGGTGCAGCAGCGTGGTGCCAATTTGCGTGGCGATGCGGCCAGCGATCACCGACATCGGCAACAGCAGCGGCAGGCCGCCGTTCTCTTCCACCGACTCGAACGCCACGCCGGTCAGGCCGATGTCCAGCAGGCTTTTGGTCAGTGCCGGCTCGGCAGCCAGGTGCAGGTAGCAGAACAGCAGGTGATGCTTCTTCAGCAGGGCCAGGTCGCCGGCGATCGGCTCCTTGACCTTGACGATCAGCTCGCCGACTTCGTACAGCGCCGCGGCGTCGGGCACCAACTTGACGCCAACTTTGGTATAGGCCTCGTCGGCAAAGCCGCTCTTAAGGCCGGCGCCAGACTGGATGTACACCTCATGCCCGCGCAGCACCAGGTCGGCAGCGGCGGCAGGGATCAGGGCGACGCGACCCTCGAGGGTCTTGGTTTCGGAGGGGATACCGATACGCATGGGGAGGGAAATCCTTCAAAGGCACGAGAACAAAAAAACCGTCACGCCTGGCGCGGCGGTGGAATCTGGCTTCAGGTACGGTCAAGCCTTGAATCGGTCGCGCGCATTCCCCATTGTGTCGGGTCAAACGCCTGGTTCTGGGCGGAATGCCGGTTTCGCTTCGTGAACACCGTCATACGCACCGGCCAGTGGCGACTCAAGCTGCCAGTAAACCCAAGGATTATAACCATGAGCACCCCCAAGCACAGCCGATTGCTGATCCTCGGTTCCGGGCCCGCTGGCTACACGGCCGCGGTTTACGCCGCGCGCGCCAACCTCAAGCCGACCCTGATCACCGGCATGGCGCAGGGCGGCCAGTTGATGACCACAACCGAGGTCGACAACTGGCCCGGCGATGAAAAAGGCGTGCAAGGTCCCGATCTGATGCGCCGCATGGCCGAGCACGCCGAGCGCTTCGAAACCGAGATGGTGTTCGACCACATCCACAGCGTGGATCTGAAGCAGCGCCCGTTCTGGCTCAAGGGCGATTCGGGCGAGTACACCGCTGACGCCTTGATCATTTCCACCGGCGCTACCGCCAAGTATCTGGGCATTGCCAGCGAAGAGAAGTTCAAGGGTAAGGGCGTTTCCGCCTGCGCCACGTGCGACGGCTTCTTCTTCCGCGAGCAGGACGTGGTGGTGATCGGCGGCGGCAATACCGCGGTGGAAGAAGCGCTGTACCTGGCCAACATCTGCCGCAAGGTTTACTTGGTGCATCGTCGCGACAAGCTGCGCGCGGAAAAGATCATGCAGGACAAACTGCGTGAGAAAGCCGCCGCCGGCAAGATCGAATTGGTCTGGAACCATTCGGTGGACGAGGTGCTGGGCGACGATTCGGGCGTGACCGGCGTGCGCGTCAAGGACGTCAACACCGGCGCCACCCGCGAGATCGAATCGACCGGCTTTTTCGTAGCGATCGGCCACACCCCCAACACCGGCATCTTTGACGGCCAGTTGGAGATGCACGATGGCTACCTCACCATTCGCAGCGGCCTCAACGGCATGGCCACGATGACCTCGGTGCCCGGCGTGTTCGCCGCTGGCGACGTCGCCGACCACGTGTACCGCCAGGCGGTCACCTCGGCCGGCTTCGGTTGCATGGCCGCGCTGGACGCCGAGCGTTGGCTGGATCAGCAGACCCCGGTAGTCGCTACAGCCGAACACATCCAGGCCGTATCCCAGGTCAGCTGATACGTCCGCGCAGGCGGCTTGCGCCGCTGCATGTCAATAGCGCGACGGCGGCGTGCCTTGTGCTTGGCACCGTCCGCAACGTGAGGCCCACCGTGTGAGCGAGTTGATCGTGGACGACCTGCAGGTACGCTTTCACCCGCGCATTGATGCGTTCCCGGCGCAGGCCTGGGACGCATTGCGCCCGGACGACAACCCCTTCGTGTCGCACGCGTTTCTGGCCCTGCTCGAACGCAGCGGCTGCATCCGCGCCGACTGGGGCTGGCAGGCGCATCACCTGGGGCTGTACCGCGGCGAGCGTCTGGTCGCGGCGGCGCCGCTCTATCTCAAAGGCAATTCGCACGGCGAGTTCGTGTTCGACTGGAGCTGGGCCAGCGCCTACGAACGCGCCGGCGGTGATTACTACCCCAAGCTGCTCAATGCGGTGCCCTACTCCCCCGTGCCCGGCCCGCGCCTGCTGGCCGGCGCCGATGCAGCCTCGCCCGCATTGCGCCGAGCGCTGGCGCGGGCGATGCACGACGAAGCGCAGACGCATGGGCTCTCCTCGGTGCATGCCAATTTTCTTGATACCGCCGAGCTTGATGCCTTCGACGGAGATTGGCTGGTCCGCGGCGATGTGCAATTTCACTGGCATAACGCCAACTACGCCGATTTCGATGCCTTTCTGGCCGCCCTGTCCAGCAAGAAGCGCAAAAACATTCGCCAGGAACGCGCGCAAGTAGAACGTAGCGGACTGACCCTGGAATGGCGCGGCGGCGCCAGCCTGAGCGCCGACGAGTGGCGTCAGATCCATGCGCTGTACGAAGCCACCTTCGACGCCAAGGGCAACCATGCCGCGCTGACGCGCCGCTTCTTCGGTGGCCTGGGCCAGACGCTGGGCGATACCGTGCAACTGGCGCTGGCACGCGACGGCGAGCGCATCGTGGCGATGGCGTTATTCCTGCAGAGCGGTAGCGCGCTATATGGGCGGTATTGGGGCGCGCTGACCGATGCGCCGAGCCTGCCATTAGGAACATACAGCGCGTTGCCGAGAGATATCGAATACCCTCCTGAGAATCGCAATCGGACGAATTTGCTGCATTTTGAGCTTTGTTACTATCAAGGCATCGAATATTGCATCAAGCACGGTTTGTCGACTTTCGAACCCGGTGCTCAAGGTAGGGAAACAAAAATGCCCAGAGGCTTTCTCCCGACGCCTACTCACTCGCGCCACTATATAGTCCATGAAAGCTTTAGAGAGGCAGTGAGGGATTCTCTTAAGCACGAGCTGGCAAATAAAGATGCGTATTACGATGAAATGATGGAACACAGTCCATACGCTGCTCGTTAAAGCGCCACTCATGTTATCAAACCGTGTAACCCTTGCTATTTACCGTCGAAGATTAGAATCTTCTGCAATTCATGGCGCGGATAAATCACCCCTCCCGTATATTCAAACGTTGAACTTTGATATGGGTGGATGATAGATAGGTCACACAAAGTGGGAAGAGGACAGGATCGGAAAGAGTGATCCTGTCGCACAAATCCTGCCTTCGGATCGCGGCAGCACGCAGCGTGACTGTGCTCATGAAACACTCCTGATCGCCTTAATCAGCCTTTTTTGCGTGGCTCTGAAATCAGGGAGAAGCCCGTTCCTTCGCCCGGTGCCGATTCTATCGGGGTGATTAAACTGACAGAGAGACGCGAGCTGGGTCCGTAAGGGGCGCAATAACCAGCACCCCGGTTGCGGCAATGCAAGAAAAGATCCGAAACCGCCTACTGCGTCATGAATTGAAAGATTCAATCCAAATTGACCATCAAGAATTCCGTGCCCATGCCGATGAAGCTGAGGGACTCCGTAAGGCTGTCTTACGGATGGTGTGCCATTGGAATTGAACCATATGAAATTATCGTTCGCTAAAAAACTGTGGCTGCCGCTGGTCTTGAGCTTATTTTGTCTCGCTGGACTGGCAGTCTTCAATGCATACCAGATCAAGCAGATCCAATTGAGTGAGCGGCGCAGCGATCTGCAGCATGTTTCTCAAATCGCCATCGGCATCATCGCCTCGCTGGGCGAGCAAGCCAGCCAAGGCAAACTCTCGGAAAAAGATGCCAAACGATTGGCGATAGAGAGCGTGCGCACCATGCGCTATGGGCAGAATGGTTATTTTACTTTGTTCGACGACCAAAAAATTCTGATGCATCCCATCGAGCCGCAACGTATCGGCAAGGGCGTGGGTGAGTTCAAAGACATCAACGGCGTTTATTTATACAAGGTCGCTATTGCCATTATCAAGAATGAAGGCCAGGGATTCGAAGACTACGCGTTTCACAAGCCGGGTGAAACTGTCGCCAGTGCCAAATTGGGATACAACATTTCTTACCGCCCGTGGGGCTGGATTCTCCAATCGGGCGCCTATGTGGATGACATTGATGCCGATTTTCTTAAGCGTCTTTATCAGAACCTGGGAATCCTCATAGTACTCGGAGCAGTGCTTTCGGTCGTGGTGGCCATGCTTAATCGCGGCATTATTCGTTCGCTGGGCGGTGAACCGGGCTATGCCATCGCCATGGCGAATCAGATCGCCCAAAGCGATCTAACGGGCACAATCGAGTCTAAGCCTGGTGATAACACCAGTTTACTTTTTTCCATGAAGAGCATGCAGGAACAGCTAAGGCGAACGATTGAAACCATACGTTACTCGGTTAATACCATCGCCTCAGCAACCGGCCAAATCGCTGCCGGCAACCAGGATCTCTCACGACGTACCGAAGAGCAGGTTTCCTCTCTGGAAGAGACTGCCGCCAGCATGGAAGAGCTGGCCGCCACGGTGACTCAGAATGCCGATAACGCACGGCATGCGGATTTACTGGCCAAGCAGGCGGTGGGCGTGGTCGGTGAAGGCAGCATGGCGATATCACAGGTGGTAGAAACAATGCAGGGGATTCAAACCAGCTCCGATCACATCGCAGACATCGTTGGTATCATTGAAGGTATCGCTTTTCAGACCAATATCCTGGCGCTGAATGCTGCCGTCGAGGCCGCGCGCGCCGGTGAGCATGGGCGCGGTTTTGCGGTAGTTGCCACGGAGGTGCGCTCGTTGGCGCAACGATCAGCCACCGCCTCGAAGGAAATCAAAGGCCTGGTCGAGGAATCCCTTGAACGCGTGCGCACGAGCGCCGGTTACGTCGAGAACGCCAACGCGAAGATGCAAGCCATCATGCAGGCGATCACCCGAGTTACTGACATCATGGGTGAAATCGCAGCCTCCTCGCATGAACAAAGCAGCGGCATCGGACAAGTCAGTCTGGCCGTCACGCAGATGGACGCCATTGCCCAACAAAACGCCGCCCTGGTCGAACAGGCCACGGCCGCGGCGCACTCGCTGGAGTCCCAAGGCTACGCGTTGCGATCCTCCATTGCGATGTTCAAGTTGCAAGATGCCTGACCTAGGCGTGCTGG
>JBEVMS010000070.1:0-3288 GCA_040508515.1 Dyella sp.
GAGGCGGTGGGGCTTTGGGTCACGCGATAGTGGATGGCTTAGAGGCTGAAGTTGTACTGCGCCTCCAGCATGAACTGACGCGGGGCTGAGTACACATTGCCCAGCCGGTACAGCGGATCGGCCTGACCCGGACCGGTGTTGCCACCGCCGGTGGCGGAGGTTTCATAGACGGTCAGTGGCTTGATGTTGTTGAACAGGTTGGTGGCACTGAAGCGCAGGGTCAAACCCTTGGCCCAGTTGGGCATGTAGCTGATCGAGGGGCTCACCACGAAGGTCCAGGGCGTGCGTCCGACGCTGCCACGGGTCGAGATCGAGCCATTGCAGTAATGGAAGGCCGCGCCGTAACCGATGTAGCTGGCAACGTTGGCATCCGGGAAGTAGCCGTAGCAGCTGATCGGCGCACCCGAGGAGATGTTCAGCGTGGCGCCCAACTGCCATTCGGGCAGGAACTTCCACGCACCGAAGGCATTGATCACATGCGTATGGTCATTCGGCAGGAAGCCGCTGCCGCCTTGCATGATTTCGGGGTAGTCGAACGCCTCGGTGGTGCCGGTATCGGCCTGGCCGGTAGCGCCTACGTCGGTCGCCACCTGGCCTTCGGTATTGCCGTAGGACTGCGACCACACATACGAACCCTTCAGGTACCACACGTTGTCCCACTGGCGCTCGAAGGTGAATGTGACCGAGTTGTAGTCGCGTTGCGCCTTGGGCTGACCGATCTCGGCGCTGGTCAGATGCACCTGGGTCTGCTGACCGCCGCCAGTCAGGTCGACATTCCAGGTGCCGCCCGAGCCGGGGTTGAAGAGGAAGCAGCCGCCCTGATCGGGCGCCGGGAACATGGTGGTGCCGGCTGCGGCCATGGCGGCACCGTAGCCATTGGCGGCCCCCCAGGCTGCAAACGGACGCCAGTCGCAGAAGTCGTCGATCGCGGTATGCAGGTGGCGATGCATCAACTGCACGCCGAGAATCCAGCCATTGTCCAGCGACTTCTGCGCGCCCAGGATAAATTCATCCTGGCTGTAAGGCTTGAGGGTCTCATCGGAATAACTGCCCGGTGCGACCGCCGCGCCGCCCTCGCCGTTGACGATGAGCAGGCTGCCCGGCACTTCCTGCGCGCCCAGCGGTACGCCGGATTTGGGATCGATGCCGGTGTAGGTGAAGTTGTTGTAAGTAAAGATCGACGGGCTGCCGGCACGCAGCGCAACGCCCGAGTCCACCGGCAACGCGTAACGCCCCGCCGAGGCATAGATCTTCAGTGAGGAGTCGCCGTAGACATCCCAGCTCAGCCCCAGGCGCGGCTGCAAGATGTTGCCCAGCTTGATGAAGGTGTCGCCGCTGCCGTTGAAATCGGAGAATTTGTCGTACCGCAGGCCATAGTTGAACAGCCAGTTGTCGTCGATGGTCCAGGCGTCTTTCAGGTAGGCCGAGGTGGAATGAATGCCCACGCTTGCCGAGGTCTGGAACAGGAACTGTTGCGCGTATTCCTGGTTGGGAACGCCGGTGGCGCCACCCTGGGCATCGTCGGTGAGGTAGGTGTATTCCGACTCCGAGGAGCCACCCTTGCTGGTGAAGCTGTCCTTGCTGATGCCGCCCACGATGTCATGGTTGCCAACCACCCATTCCAGGTTGAGGGTGCCGGTCTTGCGTTCATCCACCGGATTGGTGGTGGACAGCGAAGGCACGACGCTGCAGCCCTGAATGGTATTGGTGATGGTTCCGGACAACACGCCGGCGCGCTGATCGCTGATGGCGGGGCAGGAACTGCCGGCCTGGCCAAGCACGCCGTTGTAGGTCGCCGTGGTGCCGGTGGTGGCGGAAAACACCGACTGCGGATTGCCTTCGTTGGGGTTGAAGTATTTTGACTGACCGTACATCGCGGTCAACGTCAGGCCGTCGGCGAGCTGCCAGACATCCTTGAAGATATTGACCTTGCCTCCGGATTTGAAATTGGCGGTGCCGTTGTAATCGCCGAAATAGGGCTGGTTACCGGTATAGGTCAGATCGTAGATGCGCTGCGCTTCATGCGAGACATCGCTGATCGTGGTCCAGGTAGCGGTGTTGTTGTCGCTGATATTCCAGTCCACGCGCCCTAGGTAATAAGGCGCCGAGGTATGCGACTTATACGCACCGGCATTTTGCGGACCACCGTAGCCGCCGGTCGGCAGGTTCGAGTTAGTGTTCGAGTAAGTGAGCGACTGGCTATCGCTGCCGGTAAACTGCGCGGCACCGAAAAAGAACAGCTTGTCCTTAATCAGCGGGCCGCCGATCCATGCGCTATACGCGGTTTGCGAATTACTGTTGCTGTCGTACGAACGCAATAGCTGGCCGTTGCCATAGTATTCGTTGGGCACATGCCCTTGGCCAGTAGTTGGAGTTACCTGCACGTCGAAGCCACCTTGCCAGGTATTGGTACCTTGCTTGGTGTTGACGCTGACTACGCCGCCGGTGGAAAAGCCGTACTCGGGACCGTAGCCACCGGTCTGCACGTCTTCCTGCGCGATCGCGAACCACGGCACCTTGTTGAACGACAGGCTGTTGTACATGTCGGTGACGTTGAAGCCATCAACGTAGTAACTGTTTTCCGCCGAGGAAGAACCGCCGAACGAGGGCACACCAAAGGTGCCATTGGACACGGTGCCAGGCGTCAGTGCGGCTACCGCCAGCACGTCGCGCGGAATCGGCAGGGATTGCAACTGCTCGGCAGTGAACACGGTGCGGACCGTGGTCGATTTGACATCGACGGCATTAGCTGAAGGCGCGGTCACTGTCACGGCCTGCATATTCTTTGCATCGACCGGGCCGAAATTGACCTGGGTCGATGAGCCGGCGATTACCGTCGCCTGCTGATTACTCAGCGTGGCGCCGCCTCGACCAAGGTAACTTCGTAACGACCCAGTGCCAGGCCGTTGATAACATATTGCCCATTACCGCCGACGACCACATTCTGGGTTTGACCGGTATTGGCCGACTTTACGTGAACGGTTTATTTCTATTGCGTCAACAAAATATTTGCACGAAATTTATTGGCGCAAATAGATGCGAATTAACTCCCGCGGCATCCCGATATTTTCTTTCACAATCAGCACCATGAGCCATTCGCGTTGGTATGCGTAAAATAAATCGAAGCAAGTCGTCATATGTTGCGGCGCAGCACAGATTGATTCAGGCCCGCATCGGGCCTCGCGATGGGCAGCGGCTATACTTCGAGCTTTGACCTTGGCTGCTGCCGTGACCGACGAACTTGCCTCCATCATCGACTTCATCCGCTACGCGGCCAGCCGCTTTTCC
>JBEVMS010000118.1:0-11276 GCA_040508515.1 Dyella sp.
TCAAGGTCGACGATCTTGCCAGGGGCCGCGAAGGCATTACCTCGCCGGTGGCCAAGTTTCTCGACGATGCCGCCCTCGAGCAGGTGCTCTCCCTCACGGGCGCCGCATCGGGCGATATCGTGTTCTTCGGCGCGGGCAGCTGGAAGACCGTCACCGACTTCATGGGCGCGCTGCGTCTGAAGGTGGGCAAGGATCGCGGTCTGGTCGACGATCGCTGGGCGCCGCTGTGGGTGACCGACTTTCCGATGTTCGAGTACGACGAGGAAGAGCAGCGCTACGTCGCCCTGCATCATCCCTTCACCGCGCCCAAGATCGACGACATCGCCGACCTGCGCGCGCATGCAGCCACCGCGGTCAGTCGCGGCTACGACATGGTGCTCAACGGCAATGAAATCGGCGGCGGTTCGATCCGTATCCATCGCCCCGAGATGCAGAGCGCGGTGTTCGAGCTGCTCGGCATCGGCGCGGAAGAGGCCGAGGGCAAGTTCGGCTTTCTGCTCAAGGCGTTGAAGTTCGGCGCGCCGCCGCATGGCGGCTTGGCCTTCGGCATCGACCGGATCGCCGCGCTGATGGCTGGCACCGAATCGATCCGCGACGTGATCGCCTTCCCCAAGACCACCAGCGCGCAGGATTTGATGACCGACGCGCCCTCGCCGATCGCCGACGCGCAGTTGAAGGAACTGCACGTCAAGGTGGCCTTGCCGGACGCGGTCAGGGGCTGAGTCGATGCCGCGGCCGATCGGCGTCGCCCGCGGCTTTTTCGAGCGCGATCCCGGTTTGCGGCGCAGCTCGCTGTGCCGCTTGGGTGCCGGACATGCACAATGGGCGGGTCATTCGCCCGCGGGCCGCCGAAGAGCCTCATGTCCGATCATGTGATCCTGCTGCACGGCCTGTGGATGCGCGGTTTCGCGTTGGCCTTGTTGCGTCGACGCCTGCACGAGCAGAAGTTCGTGGTGCATCGCTTCGAGTATCTGAGCGTGGCAGCCACCCAGCAGCGGATTTTGGAGCGATTGCGCCAGCGCATGGTCAGTCTGGGGCCGGCGCCGGTGCATCTGGTCGGACACAGCCTGGGCGGTTTATTGGCATTACGCGCCTGCGCCGATGCCGAGGGCCTGCCGCCAGGGCGCATCGTCTGCCTGGGCTCGCCATTGAAGGGCAGCGCGGCGGCGCGCGGGTTCGCGCATTGGGGCGGCGAAATGCTGCTCGGGCACAACCGTGAACTGCTGGAACGTGGGTTCAGCCAATGGAGCGGTGCACGCCAGGTAGGCATGCTGGCCGGGCGCATGCCACTGGGTCTGGGCGCGGTGCTGGGCCAGATCGAAGGCGATCACGATGGCACCGTGGCGGTGGAGGAAACCCGCCAACCCTGGTTGAGTGATCATGGTGTGATCGAAACGTCGCATACCGGGCTGCTGCTGTCGGCCGATGTGGCCTTGGGCGTAGGGCGCTTCTTGCGTCATGGCCGTTTCGCCGTTGGCGTAAGCTAGAGCCTGGGCGGCGCATCGCGCGCGAAGACGCGCCTTGCCTGCGAATCACCGCAACCAGTTAATATTCGCCGCTTCCGGTTTGGCGAGTGCAGGAATCGTTATGGGTAGAGGCCCTTCCATCGAAGGTCGCAAGAATGCCGAGGACGCCAAGCGCGCCAAGGTGTTCACTAAGCTGATCCGCGAGATCACCGTAGCCACCCGCGCCGGCGCCGCCGACCCGGCGGTCAATCCGCGCCTGCGCGCGGCGGTGGACAAGGCGCTGTCGGCCAATATGACCAAGGACACCATTGAGCGCGCGATCAAGCGCGGCTCGGGTGCGGATGGTGCTGGCGAGGAAATGCGCTACGAGGGCTACGGTCCGGCCGGCATCGCGCTGATCATCGAGTGCTTCACCGACAACCCCACGCGCACGGTGGCCGATGTGCGCCACGCGCTCACCAAGCACGGCGGCAATCTGGGCACCAGCGGCTCGGTGGCGTTCCAGTTCGCCCGCGTCGGCGAGCTGGTGTTCTCCACCGGCGGCGATGAGAAGGCCGAAGAAAAGGTGCTTGAGGCGGCGCTGGAGGCCGGTGCCGATGACGTGGTCAACGAGCAGGGCGAAAGCACGGTGATTTGCGTGCCGGAGCATTTCGAGGCGGTGCAGCAAGCCCTCAGCGGCGCGGGCCTCGAAGCCCTGCACGCCGGCGTGGTGATGCGTCCGAGCAACCGCGTCGCGGTGCCCGAAGATGCGCTGGAAGGCTTGCTGGATCTGTTGGAGAAACTCGACGCGCTGGACGACGTGAGCGAGGTGTATCACAACGCCGCGCTGCCGGCTGACGGTGTTGAGTAAGCACGCGCCGGGGCGTTCGCTCCGGTTCGGCGCGCCGCACGCATGAGCATGACACGCCTCATCGGAATCGACCCTGGCAGTCAGCGCACCGGCGTGGGCGTGATCGATGTCGACGCCACCGGCAAGCTTTGCCACGTTTTTCACGGCGCGCTGGTGGTCGCCGGCGAGGCGACCTTTCCGTTGCGCCTAAAACGAATCTTCGACGAGCTGTGTGCGATCATCGATACCTATCAGCCGGCCGAATGCGCGATCGAGCGCGTGTTCATGGCGCGCAATCCGGATTCGGCGTTGAAGCTGGGTCAGGCCAGGGGCGCGGCCATCTGTGCGGTGGTCAGTCGAGGAATCGCGGTGCACGAATTTGCAGCGACCGAAGTGAAGCAGTCCGTGGTCGGCTCCGGCCGCGGCGATAAGACCCAAGTGCAGCACATGATCGGCGTGTTGCTCGGCCTCAAGGGGCCGCTGCAGGCCGATGCCGCCGATGCGCTGGCGATCGCCGTGGCGCATGCGCATACCCGCGCCAGCCTGGCCCGGGTAGGCATTCCGCGCACCGCCTGGAGGCGTCGTTGATGATCGGTCGTTTGCGAGGGACGCTGCTGTCCAAGCAGCCGCCGTGGTTGTTGATCGAGGTGGGTGGCATCGGCTACGAGCTGGAGGCGCCGATGTCGACCATCTACGACCTCCCGGCTACCGGCAAGGAAGTGATCTTGCTGACCCACTACGCGGTCAAGGAAGACTCCGTCGCGCTGTATGGCTTCATGCACGAGGCCGAGCGCGCCTTGTTCCGCAACTTGCAGAAAGTCAGCGGGATCGGCGCCAAGATCGCGCTGGCGGTGCTCTCGGGCGTATCCACCAACGATTTCGCGCGGCTGGTACAGAGCGGCGACGTGGTGGCGCTGACCAAAATCCCCGGCATCGGCAAGAAGACCGCCGAGCGCATCGTGGTGGAGTTGCGCGATCGCGTCGACGGCATGCTGACCACGCTGCCCGGCCAGGTTCGCGCCGACGCGCTGGTGCTGGATGCCTCGGGTGAGGCCGCCGTGGCGTTGCAGCAGTTGGGCTACAAACCGGCCGAGGTGACCCGGCTGGTGCAGAAAGTGGCCGTCGATGGCGATAGCGCCGAATCCATTATCCGCAAGGCGCTGCGCGCCGCGCTCGGAGGCTGAACCGTGAGTCACCCGTTACCGCAGGGCGATGTCGCGCTCGCCATGAAGCGTCGCTGGGCGGCGCTGGCGCTGGGCGCTGTGGGTGTGGTCTATGGCGATATCGGCACCAGCCCGCTGTACACCATGCACGAGATTCTCGGCACGCATGGCATGACGCCAACCAGACCGGCCGTGTTGGGCGTGCTGTCGCTGGTGTTCTGGGCGCTGATGATCGTGGTATCGCTGAAATACGTGATCTTCGTGATGCGCGCGGACAACAAGGGCGAGGGCGGCATCATGGCCTTGATGGCGCTGGCGCAGTCCAGCGTCGCCGGCTTGCCGCGCGCGCGCTGGGTGCTGGCCGCGCTGGGCATTTTTGGCGCCGCCTTGTTCTATGGCGATGGCGTGATCACCCCGGCCATCTCGGTGCTGGGCGCGGTCGAGGGTCTGGAGATCGCGGCGCCGCATCTGGAACGCGTGGTGGTGCCGATCTGCCTGGTCATCATGCTGGTGCTGTTCGCCTTGCAAAAGCGCGGCACCGCCAGGGTTGGCGCCTTGTTTGCGCCGGTGATGTGCGTGTGGTTCGTGGTGCTGGCCGCGCTGGGCATTGCGCAGATCGCCCATCACCCGGATGTGTTGAAGGCGATCAACCCCTGGTACGGCATCCAGTTCATCATCAACGACAAGAAAGACGCCTTCGTCGCGCTGGGCGGCGTGGTGTTGGCGCTGACGGGTGCCGAGGCGCTCTACGCGGACATGGGCCACTTCGGCAAGCGGCCGATCCGGATCGCCTGGTTCGGTTTCGTGTTGCCGTCGTTGCTGCTCAATTACTTCGGGCAGGGCGCCTTGCTGATTGGCGATCCTTCAGCGATCGACAACCCGTTCTATAAGATGGTGCCCGACGCTTTGCTTTATCCGATGATCGCGCTGTCCACCATGGCCGCGGTGATTGCCTCGCAAGCGGTGATCTCCGGCGCATTCTCGATGACCCGCGAGGCGATGTCGCTGGGCTACGCGCCGGGCATGGCGGTGGTGCACACTTCGCGTGAAATGTCCGGTCAGGTGTTCGTGCCATGGATTAACCGCTTGCTGCTGGTGCTGGTGCTGCTGGCGGTGGTCGGCTTTGGCAGCTCGGCCAACCTGGGCGCCGCTTACGGCATCGCGGTGACCGGCACGATGACCATGACCACGCTGTTGGCGCTGGTGGTGGCGCGTCGTCGCTGGCATTGGAACTGGATCACGGTGATCGCGGTGGGCGTGCTGTTCCTGATCATCGACCTGACCTTCTTCGGTGCCAACGCGCTCAAGATTGCCCACGGCGGCTGGTTCCCGCTGGTGCTGGGTGTGGTGATCTTCATCATGATGACCACTTGGCGGCGCGGCCGCGAATTGGTGATCCGCGAGATCAAGCAATCGGGTCTGGCACTGGCGCCGTTCATCGACAATATCTCCGATCACCCGCCGCTGCGGGTGCCGGGCACGGCGGTGTTTTTGACCGCCAACCAGCAGGCGGTGCCGCATGCGATGCTGCATAACCTCAAGCACAACAAGGTGCTGCACGAACGCAATGTGCTGCTGACGGTGGAAATGCTGGAGACGCCGGTGGCCGAGGCGGAGGAGCGCATCGAGATAGCCCCGATGGCGGGCGAGTTCTACAGCCTGACGGTGCGGTTCGGTTTCGCCGAAGATCCCAACATCCCGCTGGCGCTGTCGCGTTGTAGCCGCGAGGGATTGGCGTTCGACATGATGGATACCACCTTCTTCATCTCGCGCGAAACCATCGTGGCCGACAAGCGCCGTCCGGGCATGGCGCCGTGGCGCGACAAACTGTTCGCCTTCATGGCGCGCAACGCATTGCCCAAGACCGCGTTCTTCCAGATTCCCGGCAACCGCCTGATCGAGCTGGGCGCGCAGGTCGAAATCTAAAAGCGTGGCGAGCGGTGGACTTGAGCGGAGCGGTCGGCGGAATGCGCGGCCGCTCACTCGTCGCGCCACCCGCGTGACTTCTAGCCCCATAATGCCGGCATGACTGAACATCGCATCATCACCGCGGACGCCCAACTGGACGACGAAGCGCTGGAAGCCTCGATCCGCCCCAAACGGCTGAGCGAATATCTGGGTCAGCAGGCGGTGCGCGAGCAGCTCTCCATCTATATCGAGGCGGCGCGTCGGCGCGGTGGCGCGTTGGATCATGTGCTGATCTTCGGGCCACCCGGCTTGGGCAAGACCACGCTCAGCCACGTCATTGCCAACGAATTGGGCGTCAACGTGCGCTCCACGTCCGGCCCGGTGCTGGAGCGCGCCGGCGATCTGGCCGCGCTGCTGACCAACCTGGAAAAAAACGACGTGCTGTTCGTCGACGAAATCCATCGGTTGTCGCCGGTGGTGGAGGAGGTGCTCTATCCGGCGATGGAGGATTTCCAGATCGATATCATGATCGGCGAAGGTCCGGCGGCGCGTTCGATCAAGCTGGACTTGCCGCCGTTCACGCTGATCGGTGCCACCACCCGCGCCGGCATGCTGACTGCGCCGCTGCGCGATCGCTTTGGCATCGTGCAGCGGTTGGAGTTCTACAGTCCCGACGAGCTGACCGCGATCGTGCGTCGCGCCGCACGCATCTTGAACATCGATTGCGATCCGCACGGCGCACAGGAAATCGCCCGCCGCTCGCGCGGCACGCCGCGTATCGCCAACCGCCTGCTGCGGCGCGTGCGCGATTACGCCGAAGTGCGTGCCGACGGCCAGATCACGCTGGCGGCGGCGCAGGCGGCGATGGCCATGCTCAAGGTAGACGCGGAAGGTTTCGACGAGCTGGACCGGCGGCTGCTCAGCGTGATCATCGAAAACTTCGACGGTGGCCCGGTGGGCGTGGAATCCTTGGCCGCCGCGCTCAGCGAGGATCGCGGCACGCTTGAGGATGTGGTCGAACCCTATCTGATTCAGCAAGGCTTTCTGGTGCGCACGGCGCGCGGTCGAATGGCCAGCGCCAAGGCCTGGCGCCATCTGGGGCTGACGCCGCCGCCACGGCCATCGAGCGCGGGCGATCTGTTCGCCGATGGCGCGCCGAGCTGAGCGGCGAGGATGGCCGGCCGGTTAGCGTCGCGTCGGTTACCGTTGCGATCACTGTCGAGAGTTCCGAGAAATCCATGTCCGAATCGCCCGTCCCTTTTTGCTGGCCTGTGCGCATCTACTGGGAAGATACCGATGCCGGCGGGGTGGTCTATCACGCCAATTACTTGCGCTTTATGGAGCGGGCACGCAGCGAATGGCTGCGCGCCGCCGGTGTGGATCAGTCGCAGCTCAAGGCCGACACCGGACTGGCCTTCATGGTGCGCGACATGCAGCTAGACTTCCTCAAGTCGGCCCGTCTGGATGATGAACTGACGGTCTCGGTAAGCGTCAAAGAACGTCGTTCAGCTAGTATCCTGTTCGGTCAGGACATCGTTCGTCGCGCAGATGGACAGCTTTTGCTCCGTGCGCAGCTGCGGGTGGCTTGTGTGGACACCCGCTCCATGCGGCCGGCGCAGATCCCTAACGACCTGCTTCCCTAGATTTTTCCTTTAAGAACCAAGCCGATTGGTGGAGAGCACTCAAGCAATGAACGGTGGACTGAACATTTTCAAGCTGGTCGCCGAAGCGAGCCTGCCCGTGCAGTTGGTAATGCTTGTGCTGCTGGGGTTCTCCTTCTTTTCCTGGGTGATCATCATCCGCAAATACGCTCAGCTCAAAGCGGCGATGCAGGATGCGGAAACCTTCGAGGAGCGTTTCTGGTCGGGCGCCGATCTGGCCCAGCTGTTCCGTGAGGTCAGCGCCCGTGGCGGCAGCGCCGGCGGCATGGAGAACGTGTTCGAATCGGGTTTCCGCGAGTTCGCCCGCCAGCGCCAGCGGCGCACCCACGATCTGCGCATCGTCGTCGAAGGCTCCGAGCGCGCCATGCGCGTGGCCGGAACGCGTGAGATCGGCAAGCTTGAGCGCAATCTGGAATTTCTCGCCAACGTCGGTTCGATCAGCCCCTACGTGGGCCTGTTCGGCACCGTGTGGGGCATCATGGGCGCGTTCCAGGGCCTGGGCGAGATGAAGGACGTGACCATCGCGGTGGTCGCGCCGCATATTTCCGAGGCGCTGATCGCCACGGCGATGGGCCTGTTCGCGGCGATTCCGGCGGTGTGGGCCTACAACCGCTACGCCAACAAGGTCGAGCGGGTGGCGTCGCGCTACGAGGTGTTCCAGGAAGAGTTCTCCTCGGTGCTGCAGCGACAGATCCAGACCGACGACGCGACGGCCTGAGGCGCGGCCATGGCCCTTCGCAACTCCGCGCGCCACAAGCGCCTCAAGCTCAAATCCGAGATCAACGTCGTTCCCTATATCGACGTGATGCTGGTGCTGTTGATCATCTTCATGGTCACGGTGCCGGTGATCAATTCCAATGTCGACGTCAACCTGCCGCAGGCCAATGCCAAGTCACTGCAGGACAAGAAAGACCCCGTGATCGTCTCGGTCGGCAAGGACGGCAGCCTGTACCTGACCATGGACGGCGCCAAGAAAGAGCCGATCGACGCGGACGCGATGAAGACCAAGGTCGGCGCGTTCGTCAAGGTCAACCCGCAAGTGAGCGTGCTGGTCGCCGGCGACAAGGACGGTGACTACGGCGGCGTCTACAAGGTGTTGGCCGATCTGCAGCAGGCCGGCGTCACCAAGGTCGGTCTGATGAGTCAGCCTGAGCAGGGCGCGGGCCCGTCCGATGGACGAAAGTAAGGGCACCTCGCGCGCGGTCATCCTGGCCGCGGTCCTGCATCTAGGCATCGTGGGGTTCCTATTCCTCGCGGTGCTGTCGTGCACGACGTACGAAAAACTGTTCGAGACGCTGAGCTTGCCGGCGTCCTGGAATCCGATCACCTGTCCCAAGCCGATCGAGCTGCCCGGCCCGATCATCGAGGCGACCCTGGTCGGCCCCACGGGTAGCCCGCCGCCGAAAGCTGTGAAGGCCAAGCCGGTGCCCAATACCACCCCGCCGCCGCCCGCGGTGCCTCCGCCGACGCCGCCGCAGCAGGAGGTTCCCAAGGTCAAGCCGTTACCGCCGCCGCCGGAGCATCCGGATGTCAAGGACCAGGAAAAAGTGGTCGAGGATGCCGAGCAAAAGGCGGAGGCCAAGCAATTGCAGGACGAGAAAGAGCGCCAGCGTCAGGCTGAACTGGACGCGCAGGCGGCCAAGCAGAAGGAAGAGAAAAAGAAGCAACTGGACCAACTGTTCGCCAAGATGGATGCCGCCGCGGCGCAGACCAAACAGGCGGAAAACGCCAAGAAGCAGGCCCAGCAACAGATGAAGGACCTGGCGGACGCCAAGGACAACGGACAGCCTGATCTGCCCAAACAGGCGCAGACCCAGACCGGCAACAACGGTCCGGACTCGTTGCAGGCCAAGTATCTGGCGGCGATTCAGAACGCGGTCACGCAGAACTGGTTACGTCCGGATAACATGCCCAACACCGCATGCGTGGTGCATATCGTGCAAATACCGGGTGGCAACGTAATGAGTGCCAAGGTGGATCCGAGTTGCCCCTACGACGATGCTGGGCGGCGCTCCATCGAAAACGCCGTGCTGCGCGCTCAGCCGCTGCCGTATCAGGGTTTTGAGAGCGTGTTCCAGCGCACCATCGACTTTACTTTCAGGCCGCAATGAATCAGCCCATGACCAAATTGAGCCGTGTGTTTGCCCTCGCCCTGCTACTGGTTGCCGCGTTGGTGGCTGGCCCGGTATCAGCCCAGTCGCTCAACGTGGATATCGTCGGCGGCCTCAAGACTGCCACGCCGATCGTAGTGGTGCCGTTCGCGCAGGCCGGTGGTGCGCCGCTGCCGACCGACATCGCCGATGTCATCCGCAACGATTTCAACCGCTCCGGCAAGTTCCGTTCGCTGGCCAAGAGCGACATCGTGGAGTCGCCCACCCGTGGTTCGGACATCAAGTTCGCCACCTGGCGCCTGCTCAAGCAGGACTACATCACCGTTGGGCGCATCAGTGACGCCGGTGGCGGCATGGTGCGGGTGGAGTACGAGCTGTGGGATGTCAACAAGCAGCAGAGCCTGCTGGCCCAGGCATTCACTGCGCCGTCCGGCGACCTGCGCGGCGTGGCGCATCAGATCGCCGATCAAATCTATGAAAAGATCACCGGCGTACGCGGCGCCTTCTGGACCCGGATCGCCTACGTCACGGCGGTTGGCCTGGGCAACAACACCGCCTATTCGCTGATCGTGGCCGATTCAGATGGCTATAACCCGCAAGTAGTGGCGCGTTCGCGCGAGTCACTGCTGTCGCCGGCGTGGTCGCCGGATGGCAAAAAGCTGGCCTACGTCTCTTTTGAGAGCGGCAATTCCAATATCTACATTCAAGACTTGACCACCGGCGCGCGGCAACTGGTGGAGGCGCATAAGGGCATCAACGGCGCCCCGGCGTTCTCGCCCGATGGCAGCAAGCTGGCGGTGTCGCTGTCGTTCCCCGGTAGCCCGCAGATCTTCGTGGTCGATCTGGGTAGCCGCCGCGAAACCCAGTTGACCAAGGGCTATTCGATCAATACGGAGCCGGTCTGGTCGCCGGATGGCCAGAGCATCTATTTCACCTCCGATCGCTCCGGCAAACCGCAGATTTATCAAATTCCCATGGGCGGTGGCGAACCGCAGCGCATCAGCTTCCAGGGGCAGAACAACGCCAAGGCCTCGGTGAGCTACGACGGCAAGCAGATCGTGATGGTGCAGGGCAACGGGAACGTGTATCGTATCGCCATCATGGACCGTAGTCTGGGCGGTCAGGTGCGTTTCATATCACCGGGTCCGATCGACGACAGTGCGACGTTCGCACCCAATGCAGGCATGCTGCTGTACGCCGCCACAGAAGGCAGCCGCGGAGTGCTGTATTCCGTGTCGAATGATGGACTGGTCCGGCAGCGGCTTGCACTTGCCGATGGCAATGTGCAGGAGCCGGCTTGGGGGCCTTATCGCCAGCGTTAAGTAATCATTGCCACGACGCCTCAGGGCGTCGTGGTGTTGTATGCCAAGGATGGGCCTAAAGCCCGCCTTGGCGGGTTTTTTGGTTTTGGCCTAGGCGCGAAACGCTTATGGCCGGTGAGTCGGCAGCGTGGGACAGCGTCTCGTCGACCCATGGTTGGTGTGTGAAAATAACAGCCGGTTAACCGGCGACCTCTGTCCCGTGCCCGTAATCGTTATCGACTGTCGGAACTCAAACCCGTTTGAAGGAACGTCACCCATGAATAAGACCGTTCGCGTCGCCCTGGTCGCCCTGCTGTGTGTTGGCGCGGCCGCCTGCTCCAAGAAGCAGGAAGTCAAGCCGCAGCCGCAGGCTCCGGTTGAAACCACCCAGACTGCACCGGCTCCGGTGTCTGATGGCAAGTACACCCCGGCTGATCTCGACACCGACGCTTGCCTGCGTCAGCGCGTCGTGTACTTCGATTTCGATAAGACCGAAATCAAGCCGGAATTCCAGCAGATCATGGCGTGCCACGCTAAGTACCTGCAGGATCGTCCGATGGCCCAGGTCCGCCTGGAAGGCAACACCGACGAGCGCGGCACCCGTGAGTACAACCTGGGTCTGGGCGAGCGTCGTGCCAACGCTGTCGGCAGCGCGCTGGAAGCGGCCGGTGGTTCGGCCAGCCAGGTGACCGTGATCAGCTACGGCAAAGAGAAGCCGACCTGCCGCGAGCACAATGAAGAGTGCTGGGCCAAGAACCGTCGCGTCGAGATCGTTTACACGGCGAAGTAATGAAAAAGCGACTGGCTAACAGCATTACGGGCGTACATGTGCCAGCG
>JBEVMS010000149.1:0-7862 GCA_040508515.1 Dyella sp.
CCGATTTGAAAACGCGGGCGCGCGCCCCGGCCGCCGACGAACTTCGCAATGGCCTTGAAAACATGGCGGCCTCCGACCGGGTGCCGCCAATCGCTACGTTTACGACCAGCGATGCGCGGGTCGAGAATGCGCAAGCGATCACTACAGCCTTCGTCGATCAAGAACCGCGATGGCATCCGCCCGCAGACGAGCCAACCGATAAAAGGCCAACCGTGCCTTAGGATTCACCGTGATAGGGGTGCTGAAGAAACCATGCGGCGTGCGCCGGCCGGCACCAGCCACCTTGCAGCTAATCGAGCACTGGAGCGGCCCCTTGGTTTCCACTGTCTCGACGAGTTAACAACCCACCAACCCGTTGCCGCCACATTTACTGCAGAACCTGCGCGGAGCGCGGTGGGCCATGACCTACGTGGTTGCGTCGCTCTGCGCGGCGCTTATTTGCTGTTTTTCTTCTTTTCCTCCTTGGCGGCCCGCTTCTCCTTCAGCGTTTTTTCGGGCTTCTTTTTTTCGCTTTTCTTTGAATCCATACCTTTGCTCATAACTCTCTCCTGCGCGCGTGATCATCTGGCTCGTCGGGCAAGCGCACGTTGACCGCTTCAGCTAACACCCGACGCTTAAGCATCGCATGGAAACGGCCAAGCTGGCATCGCCCTGCTCCCGTGAAGCAGTGGGTTCAAAGGCCAATAGCGTCCTGGACAATCATGCCCATGACGAGCGCCCGCGCTGCCTGCACGAATCCTTCGCATTGGCTAGCTGTTCCTAAACGGCAGCGGGTGAAGCCCACATGGCATTCACTTTTGCCCTGTTCCTATATCACGGTACGGACGCCGCCTAGCTCGCTGGATGGCTGTCCGGGACACCCCCCACCACAGGAGATCGCCATGCGTTCCACAACTCTGATCCGCAAATCCGTCATGACTGCCGGCCTGATCGCTGCCTTCGCCGCGCTGCCGATGGTAGCGGCGACCGCGGCGGAAACCGGCGCACAGGCTATGACGTCCGACAACCAAACGGTGCCGGATAAGGCCGCCGATACTTGGATCACCACCAAGGTCAAATCCGAATTCGCCACCGATTCGCACGTCAAAGGGTCGGATATTTCGGTCACCACCGCCGACGGCGTGGTCAATCTGAGCGGCACCGTGCCCACCGCGAAGGAAAAGACCCACGCTCAGAACGTCGCCAAGAAGGTCAAGGGCGTCAAGAGCGTGGATGCCAGCGGCCTGACCGTCAGCGCCGCCGCGTCCAATTGATCGCACGTTAGTCGGGTGATGCGGTACCACCCCACCGCATGATCCGATAAGCAACGGGAGCCAGGGATGGCTCCCTATTTTTTTGCCTAGATCAGGCCCGCCGTACGACGGTGTCAACGATGCAGCAAGCCGCTGCCCAGGCTGCGCGACTCACCGGTTTCCACCAGCTCCACTCCATCAAGACCCTGTGCAAGCGTGTGTGCGTCGCCGCCTTGTGCCAGCTTGATGCGTAGACGCACCTCGTTGGAGCTGTCGGCGTGGCGCAGCGCGTCTTCGTAGGAAATTTCCCCGGCGTGATAAAGCTCGACCAGGCTCTGGTCGAAGGTGCGCATACCCAGGTTGCCCGATTCCTTCATCACTTCCTTGATCTTGTGGATCTCGCCCTGACGGATGTAGTCCTGCACCAGCGGGGTGCCCAGCATGACCTCCACCGCGATGCGGCGGGCGGTGCCGTCCGGGGTGGGAATCAACTGCTGCGCCACAATGCCCTTCAAGTTCAGCGACAGATCCATGAACAACTGCTGGCGGCGATCCTCGGGGAAAAAATGGATGATCCGATCGATCGCCTGGTTGGCATTGTTGGCGTGCAAGGTGCACATCACCAAGTGGCCGGTTTCGGCGAAGTTGATGGCGTGCTCCATGGTTTCGCGCGTGCGTACCTCGCCGATCATGATCACGTCAGGCGCCTGGCGCAGGGTATTTTTTAATGCGTTTTCCCAACTGTCGGTGTCAATGCCCAATTCGCGCTGGGTGACGATGCAGCCTTCGTGCTTGTGCACGTATTCGATCGGGTCTTCGATGGTGATGATGTGCCCGGTCGAATTCTGATTGCGGTAACCCAGCATGGCCGCCAACGAGGTTGACTTACCGGTACCCGTGCCACCGACCAACACCACGATGCCACGCTTGGTCATCGACAACTGCTTGAGTACCGGCGGCAGGTTCAGCTCTTCCATCGTCGGGATCTTCGACTCGATCCGCCGCAGCACCATGCCGACGCAATTGCGTTGGTAGAAACACGACACGCGAAAACGACCCACGCCCGACGCGCTGATCGCGAATTGGCATTCGTGGGTTCGCTCAAATTCCTCGCGCTGCGTCGGCGTCATCACATTGAGCACCATCTCGCGCGCCTGCTGCACCGACAGCGGGCTCTGCGTGATCGGCACGATGCGCCCCTGCACCTTCAACGAGGGTGCCACGCCGACCGTAATGAACAGGTCCGACGCCTTCTTGTGCACCATCAGCTTGAGGAACGAAGTGAAGTCGAAGTCGCTCATGAGCCTATCCCCTGTCCGGAAGCGCCGGTGCCCGGGCCATCTTATACCGGCATGGTCTGGGCGTCGTGGCCCCGAGGACGGCTCATCCCGGACGGCAGCGCTTACCTCGTCATGCTACTTGAACGAATCCTTGTTCTTGGCGTAGGTCATCGCCTCTTGCCGGGTCACCAGGCCGCGCTTGACTAGGTCCAGCAGGTTCTGGTCGAGCGTCTGCATGCCGTACTGCTGGCCGGTCTGGATCGACGAGTACATCTGCGCCACCTTGTCCTCGCGGATCAGGTTACGGATCGCCGGAATGCCAACCATGATCTCGTGCGCCGCCAAGCGGCCACCGCCCACCTTTTTCAGCAGCGATTGGGCGATCACCGCGCGCAGGCTTTCGGACAGCATCGAGCGCACCATCGGCTTTTCGCCGGCGGGAAACACGTCGATGATGCGGTCGATGGTTTTGGCCGCCGAGCTGGTGTGCAAAGTCGCGAAGACCAAATGGCCGGTTTCGGCGGCGGTCAGCGCCAGCCGGATGGTTTCCAGATCGCGCAACTCGCCGACCAGGATGTAGTCAGGATCTTCGCGCAGCGCCGAGCGCAAGGCCTCGTTGAAGCCATGCGTATCGCGGTGCACCTCGCGCTGGTTGATCAGGCATTTCTGCGAGGTATGCACGAATTCGATCGGGTCCTCGACGCTGAGGATGTGGCCGTATTCGGTTTTATTGATGTGATCGACCATCGCCGCCAACGTGGTCGACTTGCCCGAACCGGTCGGCCCGGTGACCAGGATCAGCCCCTGCGGCTGCTCGATCAGCTCGCGGAAAATTTTCGGCGCGCCGAGATCTTCCAGGGTCAGCACTTCAGAGGGAATGGTACGGAACACGGCCGCCGAGCCGCGGCTTTGATTGAAGGCGTTGACGCGAAAACGCGCCAGGCCGGGAATTTCAAAAGAGAAGTCGACCTCAAGGAATTCCTCGTAATCGCGCCGCTGCTTGTCGGACATGATGTCGTAGACCAGCCCGTGCACCTGCTTTTGGTCCAGCGCCGGAATATTGATCCGGCGCACGTCGCCATCAACGCGAATCATCGGCGGCAAGCCGGACGACAAGTGCAGGTCCGAGGCCTTATTCTTCACTGAGAAGGCAAGCAGTTCGGCGATATCCATCTGGCGGTTCCCCTTTACAACCGGTCGTCGGCAAGGCAAGCATCGTTGTGACACATGCACAACGCCGCGCCGATACTACCCGCCCGGTGGCCTGGGCGACCAGCGTTTGCGCTGACGCGGCACGCCCATAATCGCCATCGCGACAACCGCGCTTACGGCGAGCGGCCACGCTCCGGTAAGGTATGCGCTGAATCGTCAGGGAAACCACTTCAATGACCCGCATCGCATTCATCGGCGGTGGCAACATGGCGCGCAGCCTGATCGGCGGCCTGCGCCGCACCGGCGTGGCCGCGTCGAGCATCAGCGTGGCCGAGCCGCAGGCCGACGCGCGCGACGCGCTGGCGCGCGAGTTCGGCATCGCCAGTTACGCGGATAACGCGCCGGCGGCGGCCGATGCCGAGGTGGTCGTGCTGGCGGTCAAGCCGCAGATCATGCCCTCGATCCAGGCCGAGTTGCGCGATCTGCTGCAGCGTCAGCGGCCGATGCTGATCTCGATCGCCGCCGGCGTGCGGCTGGCGCAGTTGGAACGCTGGTTCGGCAACCACCTGCCGATCGTGCGCTGCATGCCCAATACGCCGGCGCTGATCGGCGCCGGCGCCACCGCGCTGTTCGCCAACGGCCGGGTCAGTCCGCCGCAGCGCGCGCAGGCGCAACATATTCTGGACGCGGCGGGCATCACGCGCTGGGTCGAGCAGGAAAGCCAGCTCGATACCGTCACCGCGCTGTCGGGCTCCGGTCCGGCCTACTTCTTCGCGCTGGTCGAAGCGCTGGAAGACGCCGCGGTGGCGCAAGGCCTGTCGCGCGACACCGCGCGCGCGCTGGCGGCGCAGACCTGCCTGGGCGCCGGGCGCATGCTCAGCGAAAGTGGCGAGGCACCCGGCCTGTTGCGCCAACGCGTCACCTCGCCGCGCGGCACTACCCAGGCTGCACTGGAAAGTTTCGCCGCCGATGATTTGCATCGCATCGTGGCCCGTGCCGTGGCCGCCGCCACCCGTCGCGGTGAAGAACTGGCAGCCGAACTGGAGCGTCATCCGTGAGCTATCTGATCCAAGCGTTTACCCTGCTGCTGCAACTGGCCATCAGCGCGATCGCAACCTTATTCGTGCTGCGCATCCTAGCCGAGGCCAGCCGCGCCGACTTCCACAACCCGCTCAGCCAATTCATTTACCGCTACACCAATCCGGTGCTCGCGCCCCTGCGGCGGCTGATCCCCAACTGGCGGCGGATCAACAGCGCCGCCATCTTGGTGGTATGGCTGCTGATGCTGCTCAAGCGCGCGATCGTGTTTTTGCTGCTGGGCGTGACGCCGGGCCTGATCGGCCTGCTGATACTGTCGCTGGCCGACCTGCTGGATTTCATCGCGGTGTTCTACATGGTGCTGATCATTGGCTGGTCGCTGATGAGCCTGTTTTCGGTGGACAGCTATCACCCGGTGCAGCGCCTGGTCGGTGCTCTGGTCGCGCCGGTGATGCGTCCGCTGCGCGGCCGGCTGGTTGCCGGTGGCCTGGACTTCGGTCCGTGGGTGGTGCTCATCGTCCTGATGCTGGCGCGGGTGCTGATCGTCGGACCGCTCGAAGACTTCGGCACCCAACTGGCGATCGGCGCCTGATACGCCCTTCCCCGCTGATGGTCAGCCATCAGCACACTTTCACTGCCATGGATCACCTTCCCGATGCGCAACGCTCTCGCTTCCTTGCATCGCAGCCTGCTGGCGGCGACGTTGTTTACCCTGCCGGCGCTTGCGCTGGCCGGCCCGCCTGAGCCGGCGTCGGCCGACTCCGATGTACTGGCCTCGCATATCGACCACTCGATCAATCCCGGCGACGACTTCTTTGCCTACGCCAATGGCGGCTGGCTGAAGAGCCACCCGATTCCCGCCGAGGAATCGCAATGGGGCATCGGTCAGGAAGTCCAGAACGAGCTCTATGCCGACTTGCGCAAGATCAGCGAGACGGCCGCTGCCAGCCACGCGCCGGCCGGCAGCGACGAGCAGAAAGTGGGTGATTTCTGGACCACCGCGATGGATCAAGGCCGCGCCGATCGCCTGGGCCTGGCGCCACTGCAGCCGGAGCTGGCGCGCATCGATGCCGTACACGACCAGCAGTCAGCGCTGGATGAGGCCTTTGCCTTGCAGCCGTTGGGAGTGGAGGCGCTGTTCGGCGTGGACGTCGGGCAAGATGAAAAAGCCAGCGATGTGATGGCCGTCAACCTGATGCAAGGGGGACTGGGCCTGCCCGAGCGAGACTACTACTTCAATAGCGAGGCTGGCGTGGTCAAAGCGCGCGCCGCCTATGTGCAGCATCTGCAGCGCATGCTTCACCTGCTCGGCGCCCCCGCCGACACGACAGCCGCCCGCGCCCAGCAGGTGATGACGTTCGAGACCGCGCTAGCCAAGGTTTCCCGCACGCTGGAGGCGCTCCGCGACCCGCAAAAGAACTACAACAAAATGACCCCGGCGACGCTCACCGCCAACTACACACCCGCGATCGACTGGCAACGTCGCCTGCAGCAATGGGGGCTCAATCCGGGCGAACTGATCGTCGGCCAACCAGAATTCTTCACCGGCCTGCAGCGGCTGCTTGAGCAGACGCCGGTGCCGGTATTGCAGGACTACCTGCGGATACATCTGGTCGACGAGTACGCCAGCTACCTCAGCCAGTCGTTCGACGATGCGCATTTCGCTTTCTACGGCAAGGCGCTCTCTGGCCAGCAGGTGCAGCGGCCCCGCTGGAAGCGTGCGCTGCAAGCGGAGAACCGTACCATGGGCATGATCCTGGGCCGGCTCTACGTAAAAAACTATTTCCCCGAGAGCCGCAAGCAGCGCTACAACGCGATGGTCGAGGCGATCCGCAGCGCCTACAGCCAGCGCATTGCCAAGCTGGATTGGATGAGCCCGGAAACCAAGGCCAGGGCGCAACAAAAACTGGCCGCCGTGACCAAGAAGGTCGGCTATCCGGACCATTGGAAAGACTACGCCAAGCTGACTATCGGCACGCAGTCCTATGCGCAAAACGTGATGGCCGGACGGCGCTGGGCGTTCGAGGACATGGTGTCCAAGTTCGGCAAGCCGGTGGACCGCAGTGAGTGGGGCATGACCCCGCAGACCTACAACGCCTACTACAACACGTCCAACAACGAGATCGTGCTGCCGGCGGCGCAGTTCATGATCCCCGGCGTCACCGACGACCAGCTCGACGATGCGGTGGTCTACGGCTACGCGGCCGCCTCCACCATCGGCCACGAGATCACCCACGGCTTTGACGATCAGGGCCGCCAGTTCGACGCCAAGGGCAACCTGGCCGAGTGGTGGACAGCACAGGACGCCGAGCGATTCACGCAGCGCGCGCAAGTGATGGTCAATCAGTTCAACGCCTATGAACCCCTGCCCGGCCTGCACATCAACGGCCAAGCCAGTCTGGGCGAAAACATCGCCGATATGGGCGGCGTGCTGATCGGCCTGGATGCTTTCAAGCAGACCGCGCAATACAAGGAAGGCAAACCGATCGCCGGACTGACCCCGCTGCAGCGCTTTTTCCTGGGCTATGCGCTGGGCTGGCTGTCGCAGGAACGCGAAGATGCCTTGCGCCAGGGTTTGCTCAGCGATGTGCACGCGCCGGCCAAGTGGCGCGTCAACGGACCGATGTCGAATGTGCCGGAGTTCTATCAGGCCTTCGGCGTCAAGCCCGGCCAGCCGATGTGGCGTCCACAGGCACAGCGCGTCGATATTTGGTGAGGCTTCCCGGCCGCCCGCCCTCGCGGCCGGCCACCGATTAAACCCTGCCAGGCTGCCGCCCTCCTGGGTAGCCTGGCTGCAACGCGCTGGAGGACGCACGCCCGCCGCAGAGCATGGCGGCATAAAAAGAGTTTCATGATCGCTTGCACCCCACGCCAACCGCGCACTACTCAGGGTGCCGCATGGATACATGGGAAAAACTTGCACGCCCTCGCCAACATCCAACCCATGCTCTACATCCACGCGTGGCATCTGGAGCAGTCCAAGTCCTGAGCTGAGCTGAGCGACGTCAGCCCGATCCGTCAAATTCATGCCCTTCCAGCCCACGGCGATGAGGTTGATCCATCTGCTGCGTCAAAGCGTAAGCAGCCACCAGGGCAGCGGCAAAACCCGAAGCCGCACCCACGCCCAGCGACCAGCGTGGGCCAAGATGGTCGGCGACCC
>JBEVMS010000158.1:0-14292 GCA_040508515.1 Dyella sp.
TGGGCAAGACCGAAACCGCGCTGGCTCTTGCCGAGGCGCTGTACGGCGGCGAGCACAACATCATCACCATCAACATGAGCGAGTTCCAGGAGGCGCACACCGTCTCCACGCTCAAAGGCGCGCCCCCGGGTTACGTGGGTTATGGCGAAGGCGGCGTGCTGACGGAGGCGGTGCGTCGCAAGCCGTATTCGGTAGTGCTGCTGGACGAAGTGGAAAAGGCCCATCCGGACGTCCACGAGATTTTCTTCCAGGTGTTCGATAAAGGCGTGATGGAAGACGGCGAAGGCCGCAGGATCGATTTCAAGAACACCTTGATCCTGCTGACTACCAATGCTGGCACCGAGTTGATCGCCGGCTTGTGCAAAGACCCGGACTTGATGCCCGATCCCGAAGGCATGGCCAAGGCCCTGCGCGAGCCGCTGTTGAAAGTGTTCCCGCCCGCGTTGCTGGGCCGCTTAGTGGCGATCCCGTATTACCCGCTGAGCCAGCAGATGCTGGGCGAAATCGTGAAGTTGCAACTGGGCCGGATCAAGAAGCGCATCGAGGAACGTTATCGCATTGCGTTCGAATACACCGACGCGGTAGTGAGCCTGGTGGTGAGCCGCTGCACCGAGAGCGAGTCGGGCGGCCGCATGATCGACGCGATCCTGACCAACACCATGCTGCCCGACATCAGCCGCGAGTTCCTGTTGCGAATGATTGCCGGCGATGCGCCATCGCGCGCGCGCGTGGATGTTGCGAACAGCGACTTCACTTACGACTTCGGACCCACGTTTGAAGTGATCACTTCAAAGGCTGAAACCGCGTCGGCATTTGGCTGATGGGTGCCAGCGCTCTACTTCCATCTTTGTCCATAGCGCAGGATTAAAGCATGCCTCTTCGTAAACCCTACAGCTATGCCGATGCTCGGGCCGCCATCGATCGGAGCAATGGCCAACCTCTTGCCTTGGGTGCAAATGACCCCGCTGCTCACCCTCGGTTTACCTCTAGTCAGCCGAGAGCCAACGTGGACAAGGGGACTGGCTACGGGCATGAATACATGCACCGGGGACCGATCAAGAAGTTCAACGATAGCGGTGACCATCCGAGCGGTTTGAACACGTCGCTCAGTGCGTTGGAAAGCAATAAGTTAGGAAAAAGCCGCACCGAGCATCGGGACGCCACGTATCGGTTGACCGAATATCTCCTTAATACACAGAAAGTGCAGAACAGCCTGGGTCAGGCGGACATGGATCCACCGAACAAGCAGTTCTGGCTCAAGAAGATTCCTGTCACGCAGGATGTCTACGGTTACAGCAGCGACGGCACTGTTCCAAAAAAAATCAGCAGCGCGTCGATCAACTTTCGCAAAATCAATGGTCAGCTATTTATTGCATCGGTGTATCCGGACGGTTTTCTTGGCGAGCGCGACTTCGATCTCGACAAGCTGTTTGTGTGACGTGTGGAGAACGTTTATGAGATCGCATGCGGTATCAGCAGCGATTGGAAACCATTGTCATGCTAAAGGTAATCATGTTTTCAATAGCTTCGACGAAGTCATTCACAACACTTACCGCGATATTCTCCAAGTCGTCGACATGGGGCGCGATCTTGATGCCATTCGCGGAAGCGGTGGAAATATCGCCACTGCTACCGAGTCGTTGCAAAGCAAATTTAAGGATTCTTTCAGATTTTATAATGAAATTGTAGGTCACCCGAAAATAGCTGAATTGCATAATACTCAGGACGACGAAGCGATCGTTGCCAATGATCCAAATTCCATGGGTTTTGGCCTCGCTAGCGAAGCCTTCTCTGCGGCCGTCATGAAGTGGGCGATGGACCAGGATATCGGTAATCCGATGGATGACTGGCGCCGTTTAGTGAATGCGGGTGCCGACAAGACGGCGCAGGATAACTACATAAAAAAAGGTTCCAGTGCTTTAGGTACGCCTTCTAGCGAGACTGCGCGAAGAAGTCACTGTGTCGAACTGGAAAAGTTTGTTAGGGGTGAATTGGGTGCGCTGGTCAGAAAGTGGTTGCTGGCTATACGCCTGGACTTGCAAACCAAGTCCAAGGCCGTGACCTACACTCAAAAGATCCGGGAATGGAAGGATCTTGTTACTTAGTAAAGGCGCATCGCGACTGATTTCACTCTCTTGAGGCAGTGGCTGTCCAGCGATTCGAACGGATTTATTATGCCCGCAATCCACGTGTTCTTACCGAAATTGTCGATGACCTACCAAGAGTGGCTGCGCAGAACCGCGCAGGCCATGCCGGCGCGTGGGCGGGTTTTGATGGAAAACTTGGGCTATGCCTTCAGCAGCGATGACGCTTGGGTCAGTGCACTGATCACAACGCCCGAAGGTTTTGGCAAGAAGTGCATATGGGCTTCTTTCCAGGCTTTTATCAATGGGTGAGTCAGCTCGCCTAAACCGACGTTTCGCCGTTGCTTTGCAACAGGCGATGCAGGCGCATCAGTCAGGTGATTTGGACACCGCCGAGCGGCTGTACCGTGGCGTGCTCGGCATGCGTGCAACGCAGCCCGATGCCCTGCACTACCTGGGTGTGCTGCTGCATCAGCGCGGGCAGAGCGAGAAGGCGATCGAACTGGTGCGCCAGTCGTTGCGCATCACACCGCACCATGCCGATGCGCACAGCAATCTTGGCAATATCTACAAGGAATGTGGGCGGCTGGCCGAGGCCGAAGCCAGTTATCGCCAAGCGCTTGATCTGATGCCCAGGCATCCGCAGGCGCTGGGTAATCTCACCGTGGTGCTCCAAGCGCAGGAGCGCGTGGACGAAGCGCGGCTGAGCTATGCAGCCTGGCTGGAAAGCTACCCCGATGACGTGCGTGCGCATCATCACTACGGGCGTTTTCTTTGCACCCATCCGCGCGATTTGAATGATGTCGAGCAGTCGCTGGAATATTTTCGCACCGCCTTCCTGCTCGATGGCGACAATCTGTGTGTGCTGGAAGATTTGGGCGTGACCTTGTATGCGCTGGGTCACTCCGACGAAGCCGCCGCGGTGTATCGCGACTGGGCTGCGCGCGATCCGGATGATCCGATTCCGCGCCATATGCTGGCTGCCTGCGGCGGCGCCGAAGCGCCGCCACGCGCCGAGGATGCTTACGTGCGCGATCTGTTCGACCGCTTCGCCGGCAATTTCGACGAGCAGTTGCTGAAGAATCTCGGCTACCGGGCGCCGCAGGTGCTGATCGAAGCGCTGGGCGCGGCCGCGGAAGGCGAAGCGCTGGATGTGCTCGACGCAGGCTGTGGCACTGGCCTTTGCGGGCCGTTGATCCGCGCGCGGGCACGCCAGTTGGTGGGGGTGGATCTTTCCGCCGGCATGCTGGAACAAGCGCGTCTGCGCTACTGCTACGACGCGCTGGTCGAAAGCGAACTCAGCGCCTATCTGCTGGCCCATCCACGCAGCTGCGATCTGGTGGTGTGCGCCGATACGCTGGTCTATTTCGGCGATCTGGGCCATGTGCTCTTGCTCACTTATGCCGCCTTGCGTCCAGGTGGCCGGTTGGCTTTCAGCCTGGAGGCGCTGGTTGGCGCGGACTACGAGCTGTCGCCCAGCGGACGCTACCGGCACGCCCGTAGCTATGTGGAAAAAACATTGGCCGCGGCTGGCTTCGTCCAGATCCATATCGCCGAGGAAACCTTGCGCAAGGAAGCGGGGCGCTGGGTCGACGGCTGGGTCGTGCTGGCCCGACGCGCGGCCTGAGCCGCCGCACGCATCCCGATTTCAGAGATTTCTTTATGGCTCACGCAATCACCCTCACGTCCAGCCTCGGCACCAGCCTGCTGTTCGCCAACATGACGGCCAAGGAGGAACTCGGCCGGCTGTTTCATTTCCGCATCGAGATGATCAGCAAGAACGTCGCGGTGGATCTGCGCCAGCTGCTGGGCACGCCAATGACGGTGAAGCTGGTCAGCACGCAAGGCTATACGCGCTATTTCAACGGCATCGTTTCGGAGGCGGAGCAGGGCGGTTTCGTCAACGTGGATAACCTGCGTTACGCGGTCTACAAGGCCACCGTGGTGCCCAAGCCGTGGTTGCTCGGGCGCAAGCACGATTGCCGCATCTACAAAAGCATGAGCGTGCCGCAGATCATCCGCACGGTGTTGAGCGAGATCGGTTACGGCGACATCAAGCTCAGCCTCAGCGGGAGCTATCCGGCCCGCGATTATTGCGTGCAGTACCGCGAGAGCTATTTCGATTTCATCAGCCGGCTGATGGAACAGGAAGGCATCTACTACTTTTTTACTCACACGCAGAGCACCCACACCATGGTGCTGGCCGATGCGCTGGGCGCGCACAGCACGGTGTCCAGCTTCGAGCAGATCCCCTACGCGCCGCCCACCGAGCGGGCCAACCGCATGAAGGCCTCGATCAGCGAATGGACGCTTTCCAACACGATGAATCCGACCAAGGTGCAGTTGGACGATCACGACTACCTGCGGCCCAAGGCCTCGTTGCTGGCCACCGAGGAAACCACCGACGCCAGCGACATGCACAGCATCAGCGGTCTGGACATCTACGACTATCCCTACGATTACCAGGGCTACGAGCAGAAGCTTGCCGACGGTCAGCGCTGGGCGCAGACGCGAGTGGATGCGCTCAGCGTGCGCCAAGCCACCAGCTCGGGCGTCACCGACGCCTGCGGTCTGGGCTGCGGTGTGTTGTTCACGCTGAAGGATTTTCCCTCCAGCGACGCCAATCAGGAATATCTGGTGATCAACACGGTCACCCGCCTGGTCGAAGTGGACTACATGGCCGGCATGGGCGGTGGTGACGACGACGAAGAGCCCTTCACCTGCAGCTTTTCCGTGATCAAGAGCCGTCAGCCGTTTCGCACTTTGCCGACCACGCCACGGCCGGTGATCGCCGGCTTGCAGACGGCGGTGGTCTACGGCGAGACGCCCGAAGATATCGCGGTGGACAAGTATGGCCGCGTGCAGGTGACCTTTTTCTGGAACCAGCCCAGCAAGCCGAATGCGCAGAATTCCTGCCCGGTGCGGGTGGCCCAGTTCTGGGCCGGCAAGCGCTGGGGCGCGCAGTTCATTCCGCGGGTGGGCCAGGAAGTGATCGTGAGTTTTCTGGAAGGCAATCCGGACCGCCCGTTGATCATCGGCAGTGTCTACAACGCCGACAACATGCCTACCTACAGCCTGCCGGACAACAAGACCCAGAGCGGCATCAAGAGCCGCAGCCTGCTGGGCGCGACAGAGCAATACAACGAGCTGCGTTTCGAGGACAAGGCCGGCAGTGAGGAGATTCTTCTGCACGCGCAAAAAGACTTGCGCGAGGAATCCGAACACGATCACGACGTGCAGGTCGGTCGCAACTACACGCTCACCGCGGGCAACCAGATCAAGCTGGTCACCGGGGCGGCAAGCATCACCATGGAGAAATCCGGCGCGATCACCATCCAGGGCACCAACATCACCATCAATGGCGAGATGAACGTGGCGCTGAGTTCCGGCTTGGCGATGGAGATCAACGCCAAGGCCAACTTGAACGTGATGGCGATGGGCGCGATGGAAATCACCTCCGAGGCGGATGGGCTGGTGCAGTCGACCAACCTGCAACTGATCGGCACCGCGACAGCCATCTTGGGCGGCGCCGCACCGATGATCCTATGAGCACGATTCTGCAAGCCGCCCAGCAGATGCAGCTTGGGGCTTCAGCCAGGCAACTGCTGCGCGCGGAACTGGCGCCTCGCGCCGCCGTGCAGGCCTTGCTCGACGGCGATCTGGCGGCGGATGCGCTGAGCTTGCTGGCGCGCCTGCTGCCACGACGCTACGCCGTGGCGTGGGTATGCCAGTGCGCCCGACAGCAGCCGCTGAGCGAGCATGACGCGGCGGGCGTGGCGCTGGCGGAAGCCTGGGTGCGCGATCCGGGCGAAACGCGTCGCGCCGCCGCGCTGTCCTTCGCGGCATCCCATCGTTACAAGACCGCCGGTGCGTGGGCGGCGGCGGCGGCGGGCTGGACCGGTGGTCAGCTCAATCCCAAGGCCGAGCGGCCAACACCGCCGCCCGAACACATGACCGCCATCGCCGCGATGGCCGCCATCACCCATCTGTCCGCGCTGGTTGCCGACCAATTCGCCGCGCGCCGCGCCGCGTTCGTGCGCAGCGCGCTCGATCTGCTCGGCACATCGACGGCATCCACCGAGGTATGAACGCATGAGCATCGTGCAAAACCTGATTCTTTCCGTGCAGGGCAACCAGGCGTCGCGCTTCGGTGCCGGCAGTCAAAAAATCTTCGAGGGCCGCGACGGCAGCATCGGGCGTTCGGAAGAGTGCGACTGGACACTAAGCACCGAAGGCGTATCGCGGCTGCACGCAATGGTGCGCTATCTCAACGGTATCTACTTCATCGAGGATCGCAGCACCAACGGCATGCTGCTCAACGGCAACCCGTTGCAGCGCGGCGAGCCGGCCTCGCTGCGCGATGGCGACCGGTTGCAGATCGATACCTTCGAAGTTTCCGTGCAACTGAGCGGCGGCGACGAAACGCGCCTGCAACCGCAGCCGCAATCGATGGCACCGGTGGTTCGGCACGACGCATGGGAGCCGGCGGCGATCGTTGCGCCGATCGCGCCGGCTATCGACGATGCCTCGTTGATTCCCCGCGGCGGTACGCCGTCTCCGGCGCTGGACCCGTTGAGCTTTTTGCAGCCGGCCAGCGACGTGTGGTCGGTACCCGTCGCCCCCTCGGTGAATGCCAGCTGGAATCACACTCCGGCCAGCGTCGACAATTTCCAACTGCCGTCGCTCGCTCCGGCGCGTGCGCAGGCGGAGCTGTTGCCGGACAACTGGGATCTCACTTTGAGCCAGTTCGCGCCGTTGCCGGCAAGAGCGCCAGCGCTCTCGCCGTTAGCGCGAGTCGCCACGTCGGTGCCAGCGAGCGCACTGCCGCCGCTCGATAGCGTGCCCGAGCCCGTCATCTTTGCGCCGGAGCCTGGGCTGGTCACCGCGACAGTCGCCGAGCCTGCGCCGGAAGTGCCAGCGGAGCCGACGCCGATGCCATCCATGTCGACGCCGATGCCGACGGCGCTTCCCACGCCGCCCGCCGCGGAGCCGCCGCCGCCGAGTACCGACCTCGAGCGCGCCATGTTTCGGGTGGTGATCGACGGCATGATGGAAGTGCTGCGCGCGCGCGCCGAGTTGAAGAACAGCTTCCGGCTGCCGGTGACGATCATCCAGCGCGCGCAGAACAATCCGTTGAAGTTCGCCGCCACCGCCGACGAGGCGATCGGTCGGCTGCTGGCGCCGCCCAGTAACGCGTTCTTGTCCGGCACCGCCGCGCTGGACGACGCGTTGCAAGACATCCGGCATCACCAGATGGCGATGCTGGCCGGCGTGCGCGCCGCCTTCGACGGGCTGCTGGCGCAGTTCGATCCACGCCATTTTGAAACGGATAGCGCGGCGGGCCTGCGCACCTTGTTCGCTGGCAAAAACCGACCGTGGGATCGCTACCAGGAACACTTCGCCGGGCTGATGAAGAACCCCGACGAATGCTTCCGCCGGCTGTTCGGCGAAGAGTTCGCGCGCGCCTACGAAGAACAACTGGCGCGACTGGCGGCCGAACGCACCACGTCTTCGATGTCCTGACGCCAAGGACGCGATCCGACCTTTTTATTGAGCGACCGCGGGCGACTTGGCGCACCGGTCGAATCACCCAATCATTTCGTGGGCAGCAACATGACGCAGAACAACAAAGTGGTATGGAGCGAAGGACTGTTCCTGCGCCCGCAACACATGCAGCAGCAAGAGCGTTACCTGGAGCGCATGCTGGAGCTTCGCGCAGGCAGCTTGCGTCCCTACGCGTGGGGCTTTCACGAGCTTGAGCTTGAAACCGACCTGCTGGCGATCGGCAAGCTGGCGATCAAGCGCGCGCGGGGGGTGTTTCCCGACGGCACGCCGTTTTCGATGCCCGGCGACGATCCTCTGCCGCCACCGCTGGAAGTCGACGCCAATTGGCGCGAGCAGACGGTGTATCTGTGCCTGCCGTTGCGCTCGCCGACGCAGCCGGACAGCGGTCGCGAGGAGGCGGCCGAGCAACTGGTGCGCTACCGCGTGCGCGACGCGGAAGTGCGCGACGCCTCCGGCAGCATTGATGGGCTGGTGCTGCTGGAGGTGGGCGGATTGAGTGCGCGACTGCTACCGCAATCGCAGCCGATGGAAGGCTTGGTGAGCATTCCATTGGCGAAAATCGTCGAATGCCGCGCCGACCGACGCGTGGTACTGGACTACGACTTCATGCCGACCGTGCAGCGCTGCGAAGCGGCGCCGCGCCTGTGCACCTTCATCACCGAACTGCTGGGCCTGTTGCATCAACGCGGTGAAGCCTTGGCTGGTCGGGTCAGCCAGAACGATCGAGGCGGTGTGGCCGAGATCGCCGACTTCCTGTTGCTGCAGGTGGTTAATCGCTACCAGCCTGAGATCGTGCATCTGGCTGAATCCTTGGCGCTGCACCCGGAAGACCTTTACCGCTTGCTGTTGGCGATGGCCGGCGAGTTGGCCACGTTCACCATGCCGGGCAAGCGACCGGCGCGTTTCCCGCCGTATCGGCACGAGAGCTTGCGCGAGAGTTTCGAGCCGGTGATCGCAGCCTTGCGTGCCAGCCTGAGCGCGGTGTTGGAACAGAGCGCCATTGCGATCCCGTTGCAGCAGCGCAAGTACGGCGTGTGGGTGGCGGTGGTGGCGGAGCTGGGCCTGCTCGACAACGCGTCGTTCGTGCTGGCGGCCAAGGCCGACCTGGGCACCGAAGAAATGCGGCGGCAGTTGCCCAACCAGTCCAAGGTCGGTCCGGTGGAAAAGATCCGCGATCTGGTCAATCTGCAACTGCCGGGCATCGCGCTGTCGCCGATGGCGGTGGCGCCGCGTCAGTTGCCGTACCACGCCGGTTTTCTCTACTTCGAATTCGACAAGCGCTCGCCGATGTGGCACACGCTGAAAACATCTGGCGGCATCGCATTCCACTTCGGCAGTGAATTCGCCGGGCTGGAGCTGGAACTGTGGGCGATCAGGAGCTGAGCGCATGACGATTTCCGACGGCGCCCGCCCCGGCGATGACAAAAACGACGCCACGGTGGTGCGTCCCCAAGCTGTACGAGTGCCGCCGCCGGTGGCGCCCGAACCCATGTTGACGCCAGCGCCGGTCGTGGCCACGCCTTTGGTCGCACCGCTCGATCTGGGCCAGTTCAGTGCGGGCAGCAGCAACCCGTTGCTGCATGCGGCCAACCCGTTAATGCTGTTGTCGGTGCAACTGCGCCACAGCGCTGGCGCGCCGGATGCGCGCTTTTTGCGCGAGCAGTCGATCGCCTATGTGCGTCAGTTCGAGAGCGCCGGCGAGGCGGCCGGCCTGCCCGCGCAGACCGTGGTAGCGGCGCGCTACGTGCTGTGCACGGTGCTGGACGAGGCGGTGTTGAACGCGCCCTGGGGCGAGCAGAGCGGTTGGGCGCAGAAGACCTTGCTGGTGAGCTTTCACGGCGAGACGTATGGCGGCGCCAAGTTCTTCCAGATCCTGGAGCGTCTGTGCGCGGATTTCTCGCGGCATCTCGATTTGATCGAGATGATGTACATCTGCCTGGCGCTGGGTTTCGGTGGGCGCTATCAGGTCGAGGTCGGCGGTCAAGCCCGGCTGATCGAAATCCAGCAGGACTTGTATCAGCGCATTCGCGCGCAGCGCGGCGCGCTGGCGCCTGAGTTGGCGCCGCATTGGCGCGGTGTGCAGGAGCGGCGCTCGCGCCTGGTGCGCTACGTGCCGTTGTGGGTGATCGCGGCCCTGGCGGCCTGCGCGGTGCTGGCGACGTTTCTGTATTTCTTCACCCGACTCAATTTGCTGGCGTCGCCGATCAACGCGCAGTTGGCGCAGCTTGGCTTGGAAGACGTGCGCCCGCCGATGGTCACCGCGCCTGTCCGGCACGATGTCTCGCCGCGCAAGAGCCTCAAGCAGTTGCTGGCGCCGCAGGAGCGCGCGGGCGAATTGAGTGTGGACGAGCAGGCGGATGGAAAGGCTACGGTGCGACTGGCCGCCGCCGAGATGTTTCCCTCCGGCGGGTTTCAGATCGGTCCGGCGCAACTGCCGTTGCTGCATCTGATCACCGCCGCGCTCAACCAGGTGGATGGGCGCGTGGTGGTGGTGGGGCACACCGACGACCAGCCGATTCATTCGCTGCAATTCAAGGATAACTACGCGCTGTCGGCGGCGCGCGCGCACTCGGTGATGCAGATCTTGAGTCAGGGCATCAACGATCCGGCGCGGCTGAATTCGATAGGCGCCGGCGACTCGCAGCCGATCGCCGTTCCGGTCGATCTGCCGGCCAACCGCGCGCGCAATCGACGCGTGGAAATTCAATTTATCCCGGAGCACTGAGCGCATGAATTATTTAGTGAGCGTGCTCAATCCGGGCACCTTGGCCCGCATGCTTGGGCTGTTGCTGTTGGCGGTTATGGTCTGGCTTGGCGGCCCCTATCTGGGACTGGGCGAGGCGCAGCCGCTGGCCAGCGTGCCGGCGCGGCTGTTGTTGATCGCTTTGATCGTGGTGGCGTGGCTGGTCTGGTTGCAGTTCAAAGCGTGGCGCGGGCGTTATCGCGCCGGCCAACTTTCCGGCGAACTGAGCGGTCAGGAGCGACGCCTTCCCGGCGACGAACGCGACCAACGCCGCGCCGACGAACGCGGCCAGTTGCAGGCGCGCTTTCAAGAGGCGATCGATGCCTTGCGCAAGAGTCGGCGCGGCGCGGCCAGTCTCGATGCGCTGCCTTGGTATGTGGTGATCGGCCCGCCCGGCTCGGGCAAGAGCACCTTGCTGCAAAATTCCGGGCTGAGCTTTCCGCTGGCCGAGCGCTTCGGCAATCAGGCGCTGCGCGGCATCGGCGGCACGCGCGATTGCGACTGGTGGTTCACCGATCAGGCGATCTTCCTGGACACCGCCGGGCGCTACACCACGCAGGATTCGGACAGCGCGGTGGACGCCTCGGCCTGGCAGGACTTTCTGCGCCTGCTGCGCCGTTATCGCCGCCGTCAGCCACTGAACGGCGTGATCGTCAGCCTCAGCATGGCCGAGCTGATGAGCCTGGACGAGAACGCACGCCAGGCGCATGTGCGCGCCTTGCGCGGGCGACTGGACGAGCTAGGCGAGCAGTTGCGGATCAGCGTGCCGGTTTATCTGGTGCTGACCAAGTGCGACCTGATCGCCGGCTTCAGCGAGTACTTCGATAATCTCGACCCAACCTCGCGCAGTCAGGTGTGGGGCATGTCGTTTCCGCTTGATAGCACGCTCGATGGCAGCGCCGCCGGTCAATTCAGCGCGGAGTTCGGCCTGCTGCAGGAGCGCCTGCATGCCGGCGTGGTCGAGCGCCTGCAAGGCGAACGCGAGCGGCGCCGACGCGCGGCGGTGTTGGCCTTTCCGCAGCAGTGGGGTGCCTTGGGCGGTGCGCTGCAAAGCCTGGTGGAAGACGTGTTCACACCTAACAGCTACCAGGCGCCCGCGTTGCTGCGCGGGGTGTATTTCACCTCCGGCACGCAGGAGGGCGCGCCCATCGACCGTATGTTGGGCGCGGTGGCGCGCACGTTCGGCGTGGATGCCGCGCGCTTGCCGCCGTCGGCCGCGCCTCGGCGAACTTTTTTCGTCGAGCGGCTGCTGAAAGAGGTAGTGCTGCGCGAATCCGGCTTGGCCGGCACCCGGCCGGCGCTGGAGCGCCAGAAGATGATTCTTCAATTGGCCTGCTATACGGCTGTCATGTCCATTGCCATTCTGCTATGTCTCGGATTCGCCGGAAGTTATGCGCGCAACAAGGCTTATGTGGGACAAGTGCAGTCGATTCTGGCGCATTATCCGGCGGCCGATCAGTTGAATCAGGCGACTACCGCGCAGGCTTACTTCACTGGCGTGTTGCAGCGGCTCGAAGTGCTGGCGAGCGCGCAGGCGAGCGTCGATCGATACCAGCAGCACGTGCCCTTGCTGATGCGCTTTGGCCTGTACCAGGGGCGCGCGCTGGATGAGCAAGTGCAGGCAGCGTATCTGCGCGAACTCAATGCGCTTTTGCTGCCGGGCCTGGCGGCGCAGCTGCATGATGGAGTAAGCCGTAACGCGGCCAATCCGCAGGCGCTGTATGGGTATCTCAAGGGCTATCTGATGCTCGGCGAGCCGGCGCATCGCGACAACGGCGAGCTGCGTGCCCTGGCCAGCGGCGAGTGGCAGCGCATCTTTCCGCAGCAGCCGGTGTTGCAAGGTGCGTTGGATCGTCACTTGCAAGCATTGCTGAGCGCGTCCACGCCATTGCGCGCGCTGCCGCTGGATCAGGCGTTGATCGCCCAGGCGCGCGCCACCTTGGCTACCGCCGATCCGGCCACGCTGATCTATGCCGGCTTGCAGCTCGATGCGGGGCAGACCGGCGCGGCGCCGCTGCAGATCGATCAACATCTGGGCTTGCTCGGCAATGTATTTCGGCGCAAGAGCGGGGTGCCGTTGACGCAGCCGATGCCGGCGCTGTTTACGCAGCCGGTCTTCGCGGCACAAGCCAATGGCGGGATCGATCAGGCGGTGGCGCGATTTGCTCAAGATAGTTGGGTGGTTGGTGGCGGCGCGCTGGATGCTTCGGCGCGCGCCAAGCTGCATGAGCAGGTGCTGGATCTGTATCAGCGCGACTACATCAACGCCTGGGATGGACTGCTGAACGATCTGCAATTACAGCCGGTCGGCAACATCCAGGATGCCAGTGCGATCGCCGCCAAACTGGCCGGTCCCAGCTCGCCACTGAAGGCCTTGCTCGCGTTGGTGCGCGACAACACGGCCGATCTGCTGCGCGCGCCCGTCAACACGGCGACGGGAAAATCGGATACGTCGCATGATGCGGTCGCGCAGGCGTTGGCCGCCCCGACGCTAACCTCCAGCGCATCGGCCACGCCACCAGGGCAGGCGATCAGCACGCACTTCGCCGCGCTTGACGCGCTGACCCAGGGACCGCCCGGAGCCACGCCGCTGGCGCACACCATGAGTCTGCTCGATCAACTCAGCAAGAGCTTGCTGAGCATGACTGACTTCAGCGATCCGTCTGCCGCTTCCAACCCGGCTCTGCTGGCGGCGCGTCAGGACGCCGCGCAGTTGCCGCCGCCGGTGGGCGGCTGGCTGGCCGCGTTGAGTGGCAAGAGCCAGGCCTTGGTGACCAGCGGGAGTAATGACGCGCTGATCGAACAGTTCAAGCAGGCCGAGGGCAGCGACTGCGCCGCTTTCACGCAGGGACGCTTTCCCTTCGATCCGAGCAGCAGCAACGAGATTCCGTTGCAAAACTTCGCCGAGCTGTTCGGCAACGGCGGCCGGCTGGATCAGTTCTATCAACAAACCCTGTCCAAGCAGATCGACAGCAGCGGCAAAGTGTGGCGTTGGAAGAGTGACGGCCCGGCCAGCGTGCTGGCGCAGGCGCAGATCGCCGATAGCATCCGGCAGCGTTATTTTCGCAGCGGTAGCCAGCCGCAAGTAGGCTTCAGCCTGCAGGCGATGCCGTTAGGCGCGGGCATCAGCAAGCTCAGCGTGGTGGTGGATGGCCAGACCTTTACGAGTTCGGCCGACGCCACCGCTTCCACCGCTGCCGCACCTGCCTCTGCCACCACCAACATCACCACCACAACGGCGATGAACTGGCCCGGTCCGCAGCCGGGGCATGTGGTGATCACCGCCTTGGACGCGGCTGGCAAACCGCTTAAAACGCTGGACTATCAGGGCGAGTGGGCGTGGTTTCGCGCCCTGCAAGCGGCGCATCTGACGCGGCGCTCGGATCTGCAATTCGTCGCCAGCTTTTCGTTCGGGGCGCAGCAGGCCAGTGTGTTGATCCAGGCGAGCAGCTTGAACAATCCGTTTCTCGATACCACCGTGCAACGTTTCCGGTGCGGCAGCTGATGACCTTGCCGATTTCACGCGAACTGGGCTTCTTCGGCAAATTGCCCGGCGTCGGCGACTTTGTGCAGCGACGTCTTCCGGCGGACTTTGTGATGCGCTGGGACACGCACTTTCAGCGCGTGCTGGCGGCCGTCCAAACGCAATCGGGTTCACAGTGGCTGCGGGTTTATGACAACGGTCCGGTGTGGCGTTTCATGCTGGCGCCGGGCGTATGCGGCGAGCGCGCCTGGGCGGGAGTCATTGGGCCGGCGATGGATCGTGTCGGCCGTCGCTTTCCGATGGTGATTGCCGCTGCGATCGACGAAACGCCAGGCAGCGCCGCGCAGGTGTTGCGCACGCAAACGTGGTTCGCCGCGCTGGAGCAACGGCATCGGCAGGGGCAAGGCGCGACGGCT
>JBEVMS010000177.1:0-8458 GCA_040508515.1 Dyella sp.
TATCTGATGAATACGTTTTCGTCCTCACAGAGCGCGGCGCTGCTGCTGGATTTGCACGATCTGATGCAACAGGTGCCGCGACGCATCGGTACGATTCTGCGCACCCTGTCGGAGAACCGCTTACGCGTGCGGCTGGATGGTCTGGAAGAATCGCGCCTGCTGGAAAACATGCAGAAGATCGCCAATCGGATCAGCGCTGGCATTATCACTGCCGCCTTGATCATAGGGGCGGCGATGCTCAGTCGTGTGCCAGGTGGGCCGCGCGTGTTCGGCTACTCGGCATTCGCCTTCGGCCTGTTCCTGGTTGCCGTGCTGCTCGGTCTGACGATCGTCATCCATGCGCTGCGCCACGATCGCTCCGTGTCGGGGCGCGAAGCCCGGCGTCGGCGGCGTTGACGTGGCGGAAGGTATCGCTGTCGACCAGGCGCGGGTATGCCTGCGCCATTCACGTCATCACTGCAGCGGGATTACCCATCCGTGCGTTTTGACAGCGGGCAGCGGGCCAGCGCGTCCTTGACCTCGATCCGCGAAACCGTACCCGCGTCATAGTCGGTCAACCAAATCGCACCGAAGCCAATACCCAGCGAATCGCCGCCGGCTCCTTTCCATTGGCATAGGAGTGCACCGCGGGCGGCGTCGATCACCGAGAGCGGAGTCTTGTTGACCGTGGTCCAGATCATCCCTTCGCCGAAGGCGATGTCGCCGCCGTGGCCGGGTGTTTCCAGTGAAATGCGCGTTGCGGCTTGCGTGTGGGTATCCACGCGGGTCAGGGTTCCGTCGCCTTGATCGAGCGTCCAGATCGCGCCGGCACCATCGGTGAGGAAGCGTGGGCCAGGGCCGGTGGCGATCGTGGCGGTCTTCGCGCCGGTGGTGGCGTCAATGCGGGTGATCTGCGCGCCGTCGGCGCGTGTCACCCAGATCTGGCCATCGCTGTAACGGGGATTGTAGGAACCGGGCAGCAGTTGGATTCTCTGCCGGATCGCGCCGGTGGCCGGATCGATGCGTGCGAGCGTGCCGTGCTTGTCGATGACCAGCCAGACGCTGTCCTGACTCGTCGTTACGCCGCCTTCGGCGGCGGCCGGGCCGACCTTGAAGACCTTGGTCAGTGTGCCGGTTTTTTGATCAACCTTGGCCAGCATCGGTCGCTTGCCACACAGCGGAACCCAGAGGCTGCCGAAGCCCGTCGCCAGTCCGGCGCAAGGCTCGCCGTCCAGTTTCACGGTGGCCGTCACGGCGCTGGTTTGCGGATCGATCCGGCTGACCGCATCGGGTCCGGTGCTTCCGACCCAGAGTGCGTCGGGCGTTATCGCAACCCAGTCGGCGGTCCGGCCGATGTGCACGATCGCCGTCGGCTTGAGTTCGTCAATCGACCTTTGCACGGCGTCGGCTGCCAAGGCATCCGACGCGATGGCGGCAAGCAAGCCGCTTGCAAGGCAAGCGCTGGCTGCCAGGCTCAAAAAGCGCACGATTGAAGACATCGGATTACCCGCTGGAAGAGCGAAAGTTCGAGATAAGGCGGCGACGATAGCACTCGCGCACGGCGCACCGTGCAGATGGCGATGGCTGGTATGGAGGTGTCCACTCACATGGTCGATCCATCGGAATCACCATCGGTTTGATTCACGGCCGCAGAACCAGTCGCTGCCATGGTCCGCTTCGAGTCGACCTGTGCCCTTGGCGACTTGCAGGTCTGTCATCGCGATGGCGAGGGGGAGTTGGGCCAAGAGTAGACGGTTAGTATCAAACAAGGCAGCGGCAGCCACAGGATGCGGCTTGATCCCAACGATAGCCTCTTCGATTTTGCTTTGGGGTGAAAACGACTCCTTTGTCCTGCCAGCAAATAACCCCAGGCTTCCGTCGAACATGAGTAGGCGTGGCCTTGTGGCTGTCGAAGACCTACCCCGTTCTAGAGCAGGAGGTACTCCAGCTTTGGGATGGCCAAACCTTGCTTACGAACATCGAGCACTTATGGTTCGTTCTTCACGTTCTCCGAGCGCGTGATCGTGCCAACTCCTATGCCGGATGCCCCGGGCGCAGACGCAGGTAACGGCATGGCCCTGTTTGAAAGCACGCTGGTCCTGGCGTTGTTGGCCATCGTGATGCTGCAGGTGTCACGCCGGCTGGCGATTCCTTACCCGACCATGCTGGCCTTGGCCGGGGTGTTGGTGGCCGCGTTGCCGTGGGCGCCGGATCTGGCCATCGACCCGCAGTTGGCGCTGGCCTTGTTTATCGCGCCGGCGCTGCTGGATGCCGCCTACGACATGCCGCTGCGCACCCTGCGTCATTACTGGTCACCGCTGTTGGCGTTAGCGGCCGGCGCGGTGTTGTTGACCACCGCTGCGGTCGCTTGGTTGGGCATGGCCTGGGCTGGCTTGCCGCTGGCTGCGGCGATTGCGCTGGGCGCGATCGTGGCACCGCCGGATGCCGCCGCGGCCGCGGCGATGCTTTCCCGGCTCACCTTGCCACGTAGCACGATCAAGGTGCTCACCGGCGAAAGCTTGCTCAACGACGCGGTGGCGCTGCTGATCTTCGGTGCCGCCGTGGGTGCGGCCATGGCGCCGCAGGCGTCGGGGATCAGTGGCTGGTTTTCGCCAAGTTTGGCTTACGCGGTGCCTGGCGGCGTACTACTCGGTTTTGTGATTGGACGGCTATACGTCAGTCAGTCACATCATCTTTCAGGCACCCTTGGCGGCACCATGGCTGAATTCGTCGGTACGTTCGGTGCTTGGGTACTGGCTGAAAAGCTGCATCTGTCGGCCATTTTAGCGGTCGTGGCCTACGCCATGACGGTGGCTCACCACATGCCTTCACGGCAGTCGGCGCGCGATCGGGTGCATTCGTATTCGGTATGGGCTGCGGCGGTGTTTTTTCTCAATGTGCTGGCGTTTCTTCTGCTGGGACTGCAAGCGCGCGCGATCGTGGCCCGATTGGATCGTGTGCAGTTCGGTCAGGCATTGATCTTTGCTGCGCTGGTGCTGGCGGTGGTGATCGGCGTGCGGATCGCATGGGTGATGTTGTACGGACGTGTGGCGCAGTATTTGCCGAAGCGTTCAGACGGTCCGCCACCGCCGAGCCTGGCCCAAAGCATCGTGGCGTCCTGGTGCGGCATGCGTGGGCTGATAACGCTGGCAACCGCACTGGCGTTGCCGGCGAAATTTCCCTCGCGCGACGTGATCATGCTCAGCGCATTGGCGGTGGTGCTCGGTACCCTGGTGGTGCAGGGGTGCACGCTGGTGCCCTTGGTGCGGCGCCTGCGCTTTCCGGAGGATGACGAATTGTCGTGCCATCTGGCTGAAGTGCGCCAGCAACTGCTGCAAGTGGCGTTGCGCCACTTGGAGGGCATGGACGAGCCTGCCGCCGAACGGTTGCGCCAGGAACTGGAGATCAGTGGTCAAGGCGACTACGCGCAGACGGACGCGCGCATCGACCAGCTACGCCGGCTCAGCCTAGTGGCCAGGCGCGAGCATCTGCTGCATCTACGCCGTGATGGAGCGATTGACGATGACGCCTTTCGCACCCTGGAAAGCGAGCTGGACTGGGCTGAACTGGCCGCCACGCCGGCGGAACGAATGGAGATCATGGAGGGTTGAGGCCACGGGCACACGCGGCACCTCGCCGCGCTAGGTTTTCGATAACGTGATGCGCCTGTGTTACGAGGCTGTCGGTACGGTCGATTTGGTTTGCAGGCTGCGCTCGACGATGTATGCGAGCGTATTGATGTTGTCGACCAGCCGGTCGCTGAGTCGATTGAGCTGCTCGGCGATGGCACGCTCCTCGGTCATGGTCAGCAACGAGGCCAGGCTGCGTTGCAGGATGCGCAGCTCTGGCAGGGGTTGCAGCGCGCGTTCATGGCACAGCGCGTTGGCTACTTCGCGCAACGCCAATTGCGCCTGTTCGATAAAGGCGCTTACCTCGGTGCTTTCCGGCAGGCTGGCGTGGTCGTCGATCAGGGCTTCCAGCGTCATCGCCGTGCGCGCCAGTCGGTTGCCGTTGGCGAACAGCGCCTGCGCGAGTTCCATCAGATACACCGGCGTGCCGGGCTCGGCGCGCATGCGGTCCAGCGATGCCTGCGCATTGGTGCGCGCAGTGCGTGCGGCGGTACGCATTTCGCGGTGCAGGTCGCGCCGCAGTGGTTCGCTCAATGCTTTGAGATACGCCGCGTAGGCATCCAGCATGCTTGAGAGGGCCGGCCGCGCGCGTGCGCGCTCCCAACTCGGCCAGACGATGTACGCCAGCAACGCCATGCCGCTGCCCAGGATGGTATTGATCACGCGGTCGTGTATCGCATGCGCCGAATCAACGCCCTCGTAAGACAACAGGATTACCACCGTGCCGGTCAACGCAGCGACCGCGATGCCGTAATGGGCGGTCGCCAAAAAGCGGAACCACATGCATAGCAGAGCCATTAGCAACAGGTGCGCCCAAGCGTCGTGCGGGGTGACGTGCAACAAGGCGGTCGTCAGCAGCAGGCCCAGCACGGTGCCGACCACGCGCAGCAGGCCGAAATTGAAGGTCGCCGCGAAATCCGGGCGCAGCACGATCGCCGCAGTCATCGGTAACCAATAGCCGTGCGGTAGCTTCAGCACGTCGACGCTGAGCTGGGCCAGGCTGAGGCAAACCGCGCAGCGCACGGCATGGCGAAAAGCGACCGAATGGGGGGTGAGGCTGGCGCGCAAGGTGGCCAGCGCCGAACTGCTGCGCAAGGCAGCCGGCAGCCGGATTTCCGCATCGCTGGCGCGCAGTTCGCCGCGGCTGCCGGCCCAGTTGGCGTTACGCACCGCCGCCGCCAGCTGGCCGGACAGCGCATGGATGTGCACAGCCAGATGTTTATGCTGATGCGCCGGATCGAGCAGGGCGTTCTCGCTGGACTGCAAGGTGCGCAGTATCTGTTCGGCGCGCTGTGGCGACTCGCCCGCTTCCAACGCCTCGGCGATTGCCGTCAGCACGCGCGCCGCATCGTCGCGAAACATCGGGTGGATACCTGGACTGGCGCGCAGCTCGGACATCGCGACCAGTTCCAGGCGGATGCGCTCAGCCAGCTCCAGCAGCACGGCGAAAGCCTCCATCGCACGGCCACGGGCATGGTGGCGGCCCAGCAGGGTCTGCTGCAGGATGGTCAGGGCCTCGGACAGCGCTGGCACGTCGGCATCGTCGTAGGCCTGCTGGCGCGCCAGGGTGGCCAATCCGCGATAAACCGTCGCCAGCGCTTGGCGCTCGGGGCGGTAGCGTTGCAGCGGCCAGGCCGCCAACGAGAGTGACGTCAGCAGCAGGCCGCCGCCGAAGATCAATCCGCTGCCGATCAAGGCGTCGGCGAGCGTGGCCGGGGTGGCGGCGGTGACTGCTAGCAGGATCATGCTGGTCATGCCAACCCGCGCAATGTCCGGCCCGAACACCACCAGCAGGCCACCGAAGAAACCGCAGGCCAAGGTTGCCAGCAGCATCGGCAGCACCATTCCGCCGACCAGGAAACCCAGCAGCGCGGCGACCGCGGCGGCCAGGGAGGCCAGCACCAGTTGCAGCATGCGCTGGCGATACGGCCCGGGTTGGTCGGAAAACATGGTGTTCAGCGCGCCGGCGGCGATACCCAGGCCGGCGGCGGTATGTCCGCTGGCGATGCCCGCCGCCAGCGGCAGCACCACCGCGGCGGTATTGCGCAGCACGACCCGCAGCGGCACATCGGGACGCTTGGTCTTGGTCAGGCTTTCCAGCACGTTAGCGCGAAGGGAATAACCGCTGGAAGGCATAATCGGGTAGACATGCGTGAGAACGACAAGGCAATTCTGCCTTAGCTGCGATGAGCTGTCGCGATCGCTGATTGCCCCATGCAAAGAGTGGACGCAGTGCACACGATACGTTGAGAGCGATGGACACCGGCCAAGTGATCCCGGCACACTGCGGCATCGTCACGATGTGGAGGGAGCCATGTTGAAGCGTATCGCCCTGACCACTGTGCTGGTGATCGGTGCACCGATCACGGTGTACGCCAAGATCAGTCTGGAGAATATCCGGCAGCCCGAGGCAGCGGTCGAGGAATCGATCGAAGCCGGGCGTGAGCAAGGCGTTGAGTCAAAGGTGCCATCGGTCGAGCATTGCCTGCCTCACAAAGCACAGGCCACGACCTCTGCGCAGCCTTTTTGTCCGGAGAGCGAAGGGCGCGCGGCGCGATCGTCGTCGGGGCACCATCAAGGCAACCTGCCGACACAGGCGCGCTGAACCGCACCATGACTAGGGCGGTGCGTGCGCGCACTGGCGCAACGAGGGCTGAAGATTAGGGGCTCGATGCGCGGCGATGTGGGGTGCCGCGTACGCAGAGGGCTTTTCTGAGCGATCGAAGATCAGTTGCGTTGCGCCGCTAAGGGCACACGAAGCGAGCGCCGGCTCGGTAGTGGAGGCTGCATGAACACGACACGACAGTTTTCCTTGTTGTCCAAGGAATGGTTTCTGCTGGTGAGCGCGGCCACCTGCCTGGTGTTCTGGCTGGCCGGGCATCGGATGTTCGTCAATCTGTCCCAGCCGTGGTGGCTGGCTCTGCTCTTCGTCTGGCTATTCGCCACGGTGCTGGGTTCGGCGATCTGCGTGGTGCGACACGCGGACCGCTTGGCCGAGCATCTTGGCGAGCCTTACGGCACCTTGATCCTGACCTTGTCGGTCACCTCGATCGAGGTGATGAGCATCTCGGCAGTGATGATGCACGGCGACAACAACCCCACCCTGGCGCGCGATACCTTGTTCGCGGTGACCATGATCGTCTTGAACGGCATGGTGGGGCTGTCGCTGCTGCTGGGCGGCTGGCGCTATCAGGAGCAGCAATACAACCTGCAGGGCGCCAATGCCTATCTGGGCGTGATCATTCCGCTGGCCGTGCTGGCGCTGGTGCTGCCAAGTTTTACCTTGAGCACTGAAGGGCCCACGCTGTCGCGTGCCCAGCAAAGTTTTCTGACCGTGCTATCGGTGGGCTTATACGTGGCGTTTCTGGGATTGCAGACGCATCGCCACCGGGCCTATTTCATGTCCGGCGACGAAACGCCGGCGCCGCGGTTAGCGCGCCATTCGCGTCAGCATGGCCAGCGCGGCCAATTGTGGTGGCATGTTTTGCTGCTGGCCGCGTATATGGCGCCGGTGGTGATCCTGGCCGAGAAGCTCGCCCGGCCGGTCGATTACGTGATCGAAACCCTGCGAGCGCCCCTGGCGCTGGGCGGCGTGGCGATTGCCGTGCTGGTCGCCACGCCCGAGGCGATCGGCGCGGTGCGCGCCGCGGCATCCAATCATCTGCAGCGTTCGATCAATATCTTCCTGGGCTCGGTGCTGTCGACCATCGGGCTGACCGTGCCGGCGATCATCATCATCAGCCGGCTGACCGATCACCCGATTGTGCTGGGCCTGCAACACACTGACTTGCTGCTGTTCCTGCTGACCCTGGCGGTTTGCTTGGTGACGTTTTCCAGCGGCCGCACCAACGTCTTGCAAGGCGCGGTGCATCTGATTTTGTTCGTTGCCTACGTGTTCTTGATCTTCGAGACGTAGCCGGGCAGAAGTCGATCGACCCGTAGCCAATCCGCGCGGCGGTCAACCGATCGCCGGCCCGTGCGTAGCTAGGCTTCTGACTCAACGGAAAGATCAATATGTGCCAAAGCGTCACTGCGGCATGGAACGCGCGGCCGCGGCGGTGGCCGTTGGGGCTGCTGAGCAGCCTGTTGCTACTGGTGGCGCCGGTGCATGCTGCCGTGCAGATCATCGATTTCAGCGGCGCCTGGCAACGCGACGACTCCGCCAGCGACGACGACAGCGCGATCGAGGCTCTCTTGCGAGACGAGGCGACCCGGGAGCTGTCGCCGCAGACCACGCCAGCGGTAGCGTCATCCAGCGCCGCGCCGCCCATAGCGCGCGGTGGCGGTCACGGCGGTGGACGCGGCGGCATGGGTGGGGGTGGTCACGCTGGTGGCAAGCATGCCAAGAGCGGCGATAGCAGCAACGGCAAGACACCCGATGTGCCCGCCAGCTACCCCTTGCCGCCTCAACTGGACAACGATTCGTTACTGCTCGTGCAGCAAGATGCCACCACCGTGCAAGTGCGCCTGGACAGCGGCGAGTTGTTGAATGGCCGTCTGGATGGACATGCGCGGCAATCGCTTAACGGCAGCGCGATGGTCAGCACGTTTGCGGAGGCCGGCGGGCTGAACGTGGTGATCGAATACGCTGACGGTTCGCGTCTGCAACAGCACTGGGCTCGTGCCGTAGACGGTCACCGGGTGACCGTCTACGAGCGCTGGAAAGTGCCGCAATTGCAGCAGGCGATCAGCTTCAAGCGCAGCTATATCGCGATCAATTAAGCGCTTTGCGGGCGCGTGACAGGCGCGGCGCTTCATAAGCCTCGTAACGCTTGTGGAAGGCCAAAGGAGCAAAGAGCAGTCGCGCGATTGCGGGTAACCCGACGGCGGGAGCGCATACCGATGGCTAC
>JBEVMS010000179.1:0-9952 GCA_040508515.1 Dyella sp.
TCACCAGATACTAAAGCATTGCTCCTTGAATTGGGAAGATGACTGCTTTCAATTCGAAAAAAATCAGGCACCCGTAGCGACAGCCAGCGCCATACAAGTTCGTGAACCGATTTACCGCGCCGCCATTGATCGATGGAAGCGCTACGGTTCACAGCTCGATGAACTTAGGCAACTACTAGCCAGCTCAGGAATCGGTGGACTCTAATTACAATGCGCATCCATAAAAAAAGCGGCCTCAAGCAGGCCGCCTTTTTAGTGAAGCCTGAAACTCTTACTTTGTTGCGCCAAATTTATATTTCGCCTCAACATACATAGAGCGCCCAAATACGTTGTAGTTGCTAGTGTTGTAGGGCGTCGAGGTAGTACCTGGATAGCTACGATCCAACGGTGGCATCTTGTTGAATACATTGTTCATCAAAAAGGAAATGTCCAAGTTACTCAGTGGGCTGTATGTCACGCTCGCATTCCAAAGAATCCACGGGGCTAGCCTGCCCGCACCAGGATCTGTGAAGTTATTATCTAAGGTAGCTAGGTAATTGGGCGTGCTACCGTAGCGATTCACGTAGAGAGTGGTGCTCCACTTACTTTTGCTCCAGGTTACCGACGCATTTGCTTTCGACTTATAATCTGTGCTGTAGTAAGGATTTCTGAAAAGATCTATGCTCGGATCATTCTTATAATCCTGATAGGTATGCTTCAGATCATCCGAATAAGATGCATTAAAACCTAGATCACCAAATCGACCTAAACTGTGTGCATAGTTGAAGCTAGCCGAGATTGCATTGACTTGCTCATTGGCCACATTCAATTTAGGCGTATTAATGTTGGTAATCTGTCCTAACAACCCCCCATTACCAGGACCACGCGTAATCAGGCTAAAAGCTTGAGTGCACGTGCTAGACGCCACATTCAGAGTACCTATGTCACATAGGTACTGGGTATTCGATAGCTGATCTGCGCTTATCTGGGCTACCTCATTACTGATATCCCAGTGCAAATAGTCGACACTTATCGACATCCGTTCCAGGGGAGCCCAGACAAAACCATAACTCCAGACTTTGGCAGTAATCGGCTTCAACGCCGGATTGCCCTCAGTCTGCCCCTTATATTGAGTATCATTATACGGCGTCGGACAATTTCCGATCGATTGGGGTCCGTAACCTAGACGAGCGCAATTGAGGTAGTCCGTTACCGAGTTATAGTTGCCGCTAATGCCCTGAAACTCATCCGATAAAGTAGGCGCTTTAAATGCCGTGCCATAGCGCGCACGAAGTAAGAGGCTCTCGAACGGTCGATATTCCAGACCAAGATTGTAGGTAGCATGACTAACGCTTTGTCCGGCGACATCGTAATCGTCATACCGAACTGAAGCATCTAAGGTTACTTGTTTAAGTACTGGAAGCCGAAATTCACCAGTGCCCGCGTAACGTGAACGGTGACCCGCGCCGGGAGTGGCGCTAGTACCCCAAACGTATGGGACTACATTACCGTTTACCACGGTACTCTCAAGCAGCCGCGGATCGGGCGAGGAATTCCAACCCTCATTACCACCTTCGACAACTAGTGCCAAACCAGCATCTCCACCCGGAAGTGAAAATAGTGATGCGTTAGTCAATTGTCCACGCAGTAAATTATCCCAAGTCTTGGCATGGTCCGTTGTATAACCCGTAAAACTTTGATAATCACTTCTCGAGACCGGGTTATACAGTGCCGCATAGTTCGGCTCGAAAACCGGGTAACCGTAGTAGGTTCCCAGTTGCGAACCAAGAACATGATCAGCATAGTATCTTTCCAACGGATCTGTGAATCGTTGGAAATTGCGGTTGATCAGTTTATCGTCCGAATGAGTCACCCCGAGATCGTAATCCCAATTGGAGCTACCAATGCCTCCCTTAACACCAAAGGTCAGCATATAGGAATTCTCAATCTGCTTGTTCATTACGTTCTGATATCCACCGACTTCTTCTGGCGAAAAAACGTGTTGTACAAGAATCAGGTCATTAAGTCGCGGATCAAAGAAATAACCACCACCGGATGCTCCTGGTCCAAGCTGACTACTCCAAAATGAAGTTCCGGTACCATTGGTATATTTCTGCTCAGAGTAGTTATATAGCAAATCACCGTATAGCTGTATGTTGTCGGATAGATCAAGCGTATTATGCGTATACAAATTCGCCTGCTTGACGTCATTAGATACCGTACCGTATCTAGGCGCATTAAACGAGCCGCAGTAATCGCCACTATTTACTCGATGCTGCTTTACAGTAGTTCCGTTGAAGCCGGAAACCACGTTGGCACAATTGGCAGGATCTTCAAATAGATAACCAGCGCCGGTACCGCTCGACACCAAATAATCACGCTCAGCAACGGGAGCCGAAGTTCCATTTGCGAAGTATTTGTCCGTAACTCCCCGCTGTCCCGTCCAAATAGGCGAGGTTTCCTCATACTGTAAACCAATCAAAGAATTGAACTTTCCCGTACTGAAGCTATCTGCAAAGCTAATACGCTTATCGATCCCGCCACCACCGGTATGCCAGCCGTAGCGTACGTCGATGGTTGGAGCATCAATGTGCTTCTTCAGCACAATATTTATTACACCCGCAATAGCATCTGAGCCGTAGAGCGATGACTGGCCACCAGGCAGAATATCGATATGGTCCACCATATCCATTGGGATACCGCTGATGCTATTAAATGTGTCTGAGCCGTTATACAGGCCTGGGAAATTTCCCATTGGCCTTCCGTCAATGAGATATTTGGTAAAACCGACGGGCAACCCAAACATGCTGAGTGTTTCTGCACCTGTCGTGAATGAATTCGTGTTCGATTGTCCCTGCACACTACCCGTAGAAAAAGATGCCTGCTGCAAAGCCTGAGCAACGGTTGCAAAGCCGCGCGCTTTCATATCAGCAGCAGTGATCGTGATCACAGGCTGGGCAGTTTCTACTTGGGTTTGCGGGATCAATGAGCCCGTAACGGTGACAGCCTCAAGTTTCTTCGCATCCTTGGTGTCTACCGAGGTGTCAGCTGAACTTGATGGCGCATTATCTTGCGCATATCCTGCTGATGCGCACCCCAATGCCAACGCCGCTAGGATGGCGGTGGCCATAGCCGACTTAATCATTTAACTCCCCTTAAAAGATAAAATTTGCGTGATATCCCCATACCACACATTTTCACGCTTGCACTAACCGGAAGGTAGCGCAAAACGGCCACGCTGCTTTCGTGCGGCCAGATATAATGTCTACCATGCACATGCATGCAGTGCAACAATCCCCGCTGAATCGTATTTTCTTGCGGATCAAGGGTGCTCTGATCACCCCTTCGCTGTGCCTCATACAGGCCGCGCGCCGTCGCTGCGCACATGATCACGGTGCTATGTATCGCGCCGGGGCGATTACGCGGCTGTTTGCCGCGACGGCGCCCTCGCTAGGCGCACTTATCCTGCCAGGATTAGCAGGTATTAGCGGGCTATCCATACGTGTGTTCAATGCCAACAGTGTCAGCACCGGCGCACCGTTCTTGCGAGATTCCCATAGCTGGCCTGCACGACTTAGCTAAGATCGTGGACAGGCCCTTAAGGACGAACGTGGTTGTCGTTTATCGTTTGGCGCCTAGCCACCCGGCAAACGCGGCTTAATGCGCCGTCGCTGCCGCCGCGCCGGCGACGTGCTGGAAATCGTCGATCAACCGCGCGGCGATGGCCGGGTAGTTTTCGTCGAAATGGTGCGAGCCCGGTTGCGGATGCACCGCCAGCCAGCGCGGCAGCCCAGGCAGCGCGCACAGGCTTTGCGCGGCGTCCTTGATGCCGTAATAGCAGGCCACCGGCGGCTGACCGGCCAGCGAGACGAGCATCGGCAAGGCCTGATAATGCGGGATCGGATTGAGCCACTGGGTGACTTTGCGGGTCTGCGTGGTGAACCAGTTGGCCACCATGTAGTCCTCCATCTCGATCTCGAAGTTGTAGTCAAGACTGGCCGAGAGCAGGGTCAGCTGCGCCAGCCGCGCGCGTGTGGGCGCGCTCAGGCGAGTCACCAGCGGCGGCAGCACATCGGCGCCGAAGGAGTAGCCGATCAGCCAGACCCGGCGCTTGTGCCAGCGCGCCAGGTACTCGCCGATCAAACCATCCAGGTCGGACGCGGCCTGCTCCGGCAGCCGATTGCGCCAGAAATACTTGAACATGTTGACGCCGACCACCGGGAGGCCGCGCTGGTTGAACACCGTGGCGACCTTCTGGTCCAGGTCGGCCCAGCCGCCGTCGCCGGAGTAGAACACCACCAGCACATCGTCCATCCCCGCGGGCGCCTGCGCGCCGGCCGGCACCGGCATCAGTTCCAGCGATTCGGCCAGGCTGGCGCGATGCCATGGCCGCCACAGCGCCAGCCCCACCAGCAACAGCACGCCCAGCGCCAACCACCACCGCAACGCTCGCCTCATCGACGCACCACGCCGGACAAGCCGCCGGAAATCAAACTGGCCACATTGGTCAGCGCCAACGGCAATGCGATGCCGCCGGATACCGCCAGGTAGCGCGACTCCCACTCGGGGTCGAACTTGTCCTTGTAGCGGCGCAGCCCCTGGAAGTTGTAGAAGCGCTCGCCGCGACCGAACACCATCGCGCCGAAGCGGCTCCACAGCGGCGCCAGCCGGCGGTTCTGCAAGCCCGACAACGGCGCCATGCCCAGGTTGAACCAGCGGTAGCCTTCGCCCCGCGCCCACACCATCAGCTCGATGAACAGGTAGTCCATGATCCCGGCCGGGCCATCGGGCAGATGACGCATCAGATCGACCGAGGCTTCCTCTTTCGATTCGGTCAGCCACAGGTTGGCGAACGCCACCACCGTGTCGCCCTGCCAAACCAGCGCCATCGGCGTGCGCTGCAGATAATGGCGCTCGAACGCGCCCATCGAGAAACCCTTTTCGCGCACCTTCTTGTCGCGCATCCAGGCATCGGAAATGTGCTGGAGTTGCGGCCACAACGCTGGCACTGCCGCGGCCGGCACGATCTCCAAGCGCAGCCCTTCGCGCGCCAGCTTGTTTACCGTGTTACGCAGAGTCTTGCGCGATTTGCCATCGAGATTGAAGTCGGCAAGCTTGACCCGCGCCTCCTCGCCGATCTTCAGCAGGTGCATGCCCAGGTCCAGGTACAAATCCAGATCGTCCGGGCGCACCTGATAGAACATCGGCCAGCCGCCAGCCTGCTCGCACAGCTCGCGGAACTGCCAGACCAGCTCGCGGCGGGCGTCCTCGTCCTCGCCCACCGGATCGCCCATCGCCACCCAGCTGCGGCCTTCGATGTCATACATCACGAAGGCCTTGTGCTGCGCGTCGAACAGCAAGGTCTTGTCGCCCATCAGCGCCAGATGCGCCTGCGCCGAGGAGAACTGCTTGATCAGCGGCAACGCGCGGCCCAGCTCGGCCTCTTCGGGCAGTTTGGGATGCGGCCGCACCGGCCGGATCAGCTTGGCTAGCGCGAACAGCAGGCCCACCGCCGCCGCGCCCACCAGCGCGCGCAACGCACGCGGCGCGCTACCGTGATTGAAGCTGAACTGCCACCACAGGCTGTTGCTGTATTCGACGTGCTTGAGGCTGAAGATCACTAGCCAGGTGGTGCAGCCGAGCACCGCCAGGATCGCCACGATCCAGCCGATCGAAAAGCTGGTGCTGAACAGCGAGGCATGCCGGTAGAAATGCCGATGCGCCGGCGCCAGCGCTAGCGCCAACAACAACAACAGCACCGCCTCCTGCCAGATGATGCCCTTGAACAGCGCCAGCACCAGCGCCAGCACCAGCAAGGCCAGTGTCAGCACATAGGCCGCATCCAGCCGCCGCTGCAGACCGCGCGCCAGAATCAGCAGCGACATGCCGATCACGCTGGACAGAAAATGCGACACCTCCAGCACCGGCAACGGCAGCACATCGCGCCAGACATCGGTATGCGGGGTCGGACCCACGGCCACGCCGGAGAACAACAGCAAGGCGCCGCAGACCATGGTCAGGCCGGCGAAAAACGGCGGCAGCAGACTGCTGAACCAGGGCGCCAGATGGCTGTTGCCGCGCAGCGCGCGCGCCTCGCGCATCAGCACCATCACCGTCGCCGCGCCCAGCGGCAGCAGGTAGTAGATCACCCGGTAGGCCGCCAGCGCGCCCAGAATCGGTGCTTCCAGCCCGGCATTGCCCTCGGCGCCGAAGCCGGCCAGCATGACCGCCTCGAACACGCCCAGGCCGCCCGGCACATGACTGATCAGGCCGGCCATCTGCGCCAGCGCGAACACCGCCAGAAAGTGCCCGAACCCGGAATTGACCTCGTTAGGCATCAGCAGGTACAGCACCGCCGCCGCCAGACCCCAATCCAGCGCGCCGATCAGCACCTGGCGCAGCGCGGCGGTCGGCGTGGGCAACTTGACCTGCCAGCGCCACAGCCTGAACGGCCGGCGCAGCGCCAGGCCCATGCCCACCCACGCCAGCGGCACCACCGTCAGCACCACCGCCAGCGGCAAGCGCAGCGAGGCCAGCGGCAGATCCTCCGGCAGCGGCACGATCAGCAAGGTGACCCCGGCCAGCGCGGCCAGACCCATCCAGAAGCTGATCGTGCAGTACAGCACCACCTTGCCGATCTCGCCGGCGGACAGCCCCGCCTGCACGTAGAAGCGGTAGCGGATCGAGCCGGAGATGAGCAGCGCCATGCCCAGCACGTTGCTGAAGGCGTAGCTGATGAAGGAGATCAAACTGACCTGACGGCGCGGCAGCCGACGCCCGATCGAAGCTAGCGCGTACCAGTCGTACAAGGTCATCGCGCCGTAGCCCAGGCCCGTCAAAAGCGTCGCCAGCACGATCTGCCAACCCGGCAGGTCGTGCATGTATTGGGTCACTTCGCGGTAGTGCACCTCGCTGGCCAGGCTATGCAGCGCCCACAGCGCCAGGCACAGCAACAACGCGGACAACAACGGACCGGCCAACCGACGCAGGATCACCGCCGCTTGGCTGTGCGGCAACAAGGCGCCTTGCCCTTCTAACTCCTTCACACCTTCACCGTAGGGCAGCCCCTCGAAAACAGTGCGTAGATTGCCACAGCAGGCCCGATAAACAGACCGTCAGGAAGCGACCCGTGCATATTTGGAAGGACTAGGATACCCGCCCCGACCGGCTCAGAAAAAATGCCGGCCTACCCGGCGCAGGCCCTCGCCGGCAGGAACCACCACCCGCCACGCTCAGGGCCATGCACAACTTGTTGGGTTGACCGACAACTTGGCACACGATATGTTGTGCTCGTTGGTGTCCCTCCAGAGGCGATCCTCGGGTGGACTTAATAGGGAATCCGGTGGAAATCCGGAACTGCCCCGCAGCGGTAAGCGGAAACGAAACCTGTCATTGGCACTGGCCTTCACGGCTGGGAAGCGACGGGCGTAGGTGGCCTCACCAGGCCGGGTCCGCAAGTCCGAAGACCTGCCAACACACCGGGCACAGTCCGGTGCGTTCGATGGCGGCCTCCGCGGGGAGGCGCGTCGTTGGCTCGGCGGCCGCTGCGGCACGCCGTCCTGCGCGCGTCGGTCCGGCAAGGTCTCATCGTCTAATCCTGCGCGGGGCGCAGGCGTTGACCCTACCGCCCTGGAGCGATGCCGATATGCAGCCTCTCGATACCGATACCCCCGCGCGCCCGCGCGACCGCGCCGACATCCCCTCTTTCGCCGGTACCGCCGAACCCAGCACTAGCGAACCGATGACGGACGCCGCACGCGCTCAGCCGCCGTTCGCGCTGACGCCGCCGCACAACCCCGGCCAGATGCGCGTGAAAAAGCGCAACGGCGGCCAGGAAGTGGTCGACGTCAACAAGATCGTCAAAGCGGTCACCCGCGCCGGCGACGGCTTGTTCGCAGTCGACCCGATGCGCGTGGCGCTGAAGACCATTGGCGGCCTCTACGACGGCGCCACCACCCAGGAGCTGGATCAGCTCTCGATCCGCACCGCCGCCGCGCTGACCGCCGAGGAACCCGAATACGGCCAGCTCGCCGCGCGCCTGCTGGGCGCCTACATCGACAAGGAAGTATCCGGGCAGGAAATCCAAAGCTTTTCGCAGTCGATCGCCCGCGGCGCCGAACTGGGCATCTTGAACGGACGCCTGCGCGATTTCGTCGCCGCCAACGCGCGCAAGCTCAACGACGCGATCGATCCGCTGGCGACGCGCCGCTTCGAGTACTTCGGCCTGCGCACGGTGTACGACCGCTACCTGCTGCGCCACCCGCAGCAGCGCCAGGTGCTCGAAACCCCGCAGCACTTCTTCATGCGCATCGCCTGCGCGCTGGGCGGTAACGAGATCGGTGAGACGCTGGAGCTGTACCGCCTGCTGTCCTCGCTGGAATACATCGCCAGCTCACCGACGCTGTTCAATGCCGGCACCACGCACGAGCAGTTGAGTTCCTGCTTTTTGCTCGACTCGCCACTGGACTCGCTGGAATCGATCTACGACAAGTACGCCGACGTCGCCAAGCTCAGCAAGTTCGCCGGCGGCATCGGCCTGGCCTACTCGCGGGTGCGCTCGCGCGGCTCGTTAATCAAGGGCACCAACGGCCACTCCAACGGCCTGGTGCCATGGCTGAAGACGCTGGACGCCTCGGTCGCCGCGGTCAACCAGGGCGGCAAGCGCAAGGGCGCCGCCTGCGTGTATCTGGAATCCTGGCACGCCGACATCGAGGAGTTTCTCGACCTGCGCGAGAACACCGGCGACGAAGCGCGCCGCACGCACAACCTCAATCTGGCCAACTGGGTGCCGGACGAATTCATGCGCCGCGTCGAGCGCGACGCCGACTGGTCGCTGTTCGATCCCAAGCGGGTGCCGCACTTCGTCGACAGCTGGGGCGACACCTTCGACGCCGCCTACCGCGAGGCCGAGGCCGCCGGCCTGGCCAGCAAGACGATCAAGGCGCGCGAACTCTACGCACGCATGCTGCGCAGCCTGGCGCAAACCGGCAACGGCTGGATGACCTTCAAGGATCGCTCCAACGCGACCAGCAATCAGACGGCCAAACCCGAGAACGTGATCCACCTGTCCAACCTGTGCACCGAGATTCTCGAGGTGACCAACGCCAGCGAAACAGCGGTGTGTAACCTGGGCTCGATCAACCTGGCGCGTCATGTAGTGACCGAGGCCGACGGCTCGATGCGTTTTGATTTCGATCAGCTCGCCGCCACCGCGCGCACTGCGGTGCGTCAGTTGGACCGGGTGATCGATCTCAATTTCTATCCGATCGCCACCGCTGCCGTGGCCAACCGCAAATGGCGCCCGGTCGGGCTGGGCGTAATGGGTTTGCAGGACGTGTTCTTCAAGCTGCGGCTGCCCTTCGATTCGACCGAGGCGCAGGAAATCTCCACTCGCATCGCCGAGGAGATCTATTTCAACGCGCTGTCCATGTCCAACGAGATCGCCGCCCAGGTCGGCGCGCATCCGGGCTTCACGGAAAGCCGCGCCGCCAACGGCGAACTGCAGTTCGACTACTGGCCGCAGGCCAAGCCGCACGACAGCGCCCGTTGGGACGCCCTGCGCGAGAAGATCAAAACCCACGGCCTGCGCAACTCGCTGCTGATCGCGATCGCACCGACCGCCACCATCGCCTCGATCGCCGGCTGCTACGAATGTATCGAGCCGATGGTCTCCAACCTGTTCAAGCGCGAAACGCTGTCGGGCGACTTCCTGGTGGTCAACCGCTATCTGTCCGACGAGCTGAAGACGCTGGGCCTGTGGACACCCGAGGTGCGCGACGCGATCAAGCTGGCCGAAGGCTCGATCCAGGGCATCGAAGCGATTCCGCAGCGCCTGCGCGAAATCTACCGCACCACCTGGGAGCTGCCGCAGAAAGCCTTGATCGATCTGGCCGCCGCGCGCGGCGCGTATATCGACCAGAGCCAGTCGCTGAACCTGTTTATGGAAAACCCCAACATCGGCCAGCTGAGCTCG
>JBEVMS010000181.1:0-4446 GCA_040508515.1 Dyella sp.
CCGGCTCGCGATAGCCGATCTCGGTGGCGCCATAGAAGGTGCTGTGCCGCGGCACCACGATCGGGTCATTTGCCAGCGCGATCGCCAACGCATCGATGTCGTCCACCTCGATAAATAAAAAGCTGCGCTCGCCGCGCCAACCGAGCGCGCCCGCATGGGGATGGGCGGTCAACGAAGCCACCGTCTGCAGCATCACCTCGATCTCGCCGCAGGCCAGGCTGGCGAACACTGTGCCGTCCTCGCCCGGCACTTCAGCGGTGACCGTGAAACCCAGTCGATCGCGCCAGAACGCCAAGCTCGGCGCCAGCGTTTCAACGTACAGCACGGGGGTAGCTTTGCGGCATAGCGTTGCGCTCATGGGATCGACCTCGGCGTGATTGGGAAAGCGCAGCTTGCCTGTGGCCGCGGCGCCTGTATTGAACGCAAGCGTCAGCGCCAACGCGCCGGCGTGATCCCGGCAAAGCGGCGAAACTCGCGTGAGAAATGCGGCTGATCGGCATAACCGGTCATCAGTGCCACCTCGACCAGCCCCAAAGTGGAACTACGCATCAGACGGCAAGCCCGCTCGAACCGCAGATAGCGCAGATGCTGTCGCGGACTGACCCCTAACTGCTCAACGAAGCGACGTTGCAAGCTGCGCATCGTCACGCCACTGCGCTGCGACAATGCCGGTACCGTGCACGACACCAGCGCGTCACCACCGACGCGCAGCCACTGCGTCAGCTCGGTTGACGGCAAGCGCGGCAGCGCGCGCAAAAAGCTGGCGTCAGCGCGCGCGCAACGCGCAGCGAAACTCGTGTCCTCGCACCAACCCGCCAGCGGCGGCTGCCACCGCCGTGCCGGCAGCGCGTCCCATGCCACCCGCGTATCGGTCAACCCGGCCAGCGACGCGCCCAGCCAGGGATATAGACCGCCGGCGGCAAAGCGCACGCCAAACAGGCATCGACGACCGTGCGACGGCACCTCGATCGCGCGGGTCATGGTGCCCACCCAATAGGCGCGGGTTGGCACGCTGGCCAGGTCGCAGATCAGGTCGGCGCAGCCATCGGGCAGCACGCGCTGCGGCGGCGCGTCGAGTTCATCTGCACCATCAACGGTCCAATAGGCCGCGATCAAATGACGCAGCGGCGGCGCGGGCAAGCATTGACGATAGCTCATCACCCGATCATACGAGGCCGCCAACGCGGCAGCGTCCTCGCTCCCAAAAACTTTCTCGCCCTCTACACTAGCGGCTTTGCGCAGGAAGCCACGCATGTCCGGCCAGGCCAATTCGACCAAGGCGATCTTTCTCGCGTTGGGTGCCAACTTTGCCATCTTCGTGGCCAAGCTCTTCGCGGCGGTAATCACCGGCTCGGGCGCGATGCTGGCCGAGGCGATCCATTCGCTGGCCGACTGCGGCAATCAAGGCCTGCTTTTGCTCGGCATGCGTCAGGCGAAGCGTCCGCCCTCGCTGGAATACCCCTTGGGTTGGGGCCGCGCGCTGTACTTCTGGTCGTTTCTGGTGGCGATTCTGTTGTTCAGCGTGGGGGGCATGTTTTCGATCTACGAGGGCGTGCACAAATTCAACAACCCCGAACCCTTGAAGTGGCCCTGGCTGGCGTTGGGTGTGCTGCTGTTCGGCATCGTCGCCGAGAGTGTCTCGATGCGCGGCTGCCTGATCGAGGTCAACAAAGCGCGCGGCGATCGCCATCTGTGGCAATGGTTTCGCGAAACCCGTTCCAGCGAGTTGCTGGTGATCTTCGGCGAAGACCTGGCTGCCCTGCTCGGTTTGACGCTCGCCGCGTTGGCGATCGGCATGACCATGCTCACTGGCAACCTGATGTATGACGCGCTCGGCACGGTGGCGATCGGTGTGTTGCTGGTGACGGTTGCGGTGCTGGTAGCGATCGAGGTCAAGGCGCTGCTGATCGGCCAGGGCGTGGAGCCGCAGCGCCGCGCCGAGCTGATGACTTATTTGAAATCGCGTGCCGAGGTTGCCGAAGTGCTCAACCTGCTGACCGTGCAGATGGGGCCGGACGTGATGCTGGCGGTGAAGGCGCGGATGAGTCCGACGTCCAGCAGCCTGAAAATGATCCAAGCGATCAACCGCGTCGAACGCGAGCTGAAGATACAATTCCCCGAGGTGCGCTGGAGCTTCTTCGAGCCGGATATCGACGACTGAGCTTGTGGCGACGCCGATGCTTATCCGCGCGCCCTCATTTGCGCTGGATCAGATCCCAGCGATTGCCGTAGAGGTCTTCGAACACCGCCACCGTACCGTAGGCTTCCTCACGCGGGCTTTCCAAAAAGCGCGCTCCGGCCGCCGTCATGCGTCGATGGTCTGCCCAGAAATCATCGGTATGCAAGAACAACCAGACCCGGCCACCGGCTTGCTGACCGATCGCGGCACGTTGCTCGGGTGAGCTGGCTTGCGCCAATAACAACGCGGTCTCGTGCGCGCCTGGCGGGGCCACGCGCACCCAGCGTTTGGCCCCGCCCAGCGCGGTGTCTTCGAGCAAAGTGAAGCCCGCCACGCGTGTGTACCAATCGATCGCCGCGTCGTAGTCGGCGACCAGCAAGGCGATATCGCCAATATGTTGGCTCACGGAGTTGCTCCAAAGGCAAGGCGCGCGCCGGGGCAACGCGGGCGCGGATGATAGCGCCTGGCAAGGCATCTTCACTGCGTGCCTGACACCTGCGCCACCACGATGGGTGGCTAGTCATCGCCAGCATTAAACGCCGCGGTGAATCAACTATCCGCCGTGATGCCAAGTGGATTCATCCCGCGATCTAAATCCACGCCGCGCTTCATGTTTGCCAAAATAGTCAGGAAAATCAATTTAGTCATTCATGCTGCACTGCACACAATACGCTAAAGTATGGGCATGTACATGAACTCACCTATCGATCCATCCCGGCCGCGCCCTGGGCCTCTGTCGACTCAGACGACGGTGCCGGCTCCCAGCCGCGAGCGCTTTGGCCTCCCGCGGGTTCAGCGCACGCCCACGGGTGAAAAGGTCTACACCGTCGACGAACGCGTGCTGCATCTGCGCGGCATCGAGCCGGGCGATATCGACGCGCTACGCCGCTGCTTCACCCGGCTGTCGCCGCTGGATATTCGTCGCCGCTTTCTACATGCGATGTCCGAGCTGCCCAAGCCGCTGGCCTATCGGCTATGCCATATCGATCCCCGCCTGGAAACCGCGCTGGTGCTGATGGACGAAAGCGTGGTGCCGGGCGAGATGCGCGGCGTCGGCCGGATCTTTGTCGACGAGGCGGCCAACCACGCCGAGTTCTCGGTGCTGGTCGAGCAAGACTGGAGCCGGCGCGGCCTAGGCGCCTTGCTGCTGGGACGTCTGGTAGAAGATTGCCGCCGGCGCGGCCTGGCGGAAATCTGGGGCTACGTGCTGATGGAAAACCGCCCGATGCTGCAACTGTGCAAGGAACTGGGCTTCGTCAAGCGGCTGGTACCCGACGAACCCGGCACCGCGCTGATCGCCCTGCAACTGTAACGACTCTCCGGTTCGACTCGATGCGTGGCGGCGCCAGTGAAACATTGGCGAGCACCCGCAGGCACCCAGTGTATGGGCGTCATGTCGTAAAGGGCGCCATGCCCAGGGCACCTAAGAAGACCAGGCAGCCATGTGCATCCGGCGTTGCGCAGAAAGTGACGGATCGTGGCCATGAGCGTGCGCCGTTGGCTCAAGCTCGGCCGAAGCGCGCGCTGCGGAAATCCAGGCAGGCATACTCATGGGCGGAAGGCTTACCTCCACCACGAAACCCTGCCATTTTTTGATCTGGCTACCGCTTCGCCCTTGGCGTAGCCGCTCACGCCATCGGCCACGTTCTCGCCTGCGCCGGCACCCCGTCACGTCCGCGGCGCTGCCCAGGCCCGGACTAGGGTTACACTTGAACGCTTGACTTGAAGGCGCTGCGGCGCCGGCCACCAGTGACGCGTCTGCCCATGCCAAGCACCACCCTTTCGCACCCGCCCCTGCCGACAACACCCAAGCAACGCCGATTCTGGACGCCGCCCTACGGTTCCTCACGCGCTCTGCTGGTGGCCGAGGCCGCCCGCGCGCACGCAGGCCTGCTGGTGGCAGTCACTCGCGACACCCAACACGCCAGCGCGTTGGAAGAAGAGCTGGCGGTGTTCGCCGGCGGCCTGCCGGTGCTGCATTTTCCCGACTGGGAAACCCTGCCCTACGACGTTTTCAGCCCGCATCCGGAGATTGTCTCGCAACGCATCGCCACGCTTTACCAGTTGCCCAGCGTCAAGCGCGGCGTGCTGGTGGTGCCGATCGCCACCTTGATGCAGCGGATCGCACCGCGCAGCCATATCACCGGCGCCGGACTGATGCTGCGCAAGGGCCAGACGCTGGACATGGCCGGCGAGCAGCGCCGCCTCGAAGCGGCCGGGTATCGTAACGTGCCGCAGGTCGCCGAGCCGGGCGACTTCGCCGTGCG
>JBEVMS010000233.1:0-12865 GCA_040508515.1 Dyella sp.
TCATCACGCCCTTGGGCGTGCACGGCCGCAGACCGAAGCGACGCAGCGCCAACCGCCCGACATTGATCGCCTGGAAACCGTCCACGTCCTTGTCCGGGGCGATCCGATCGACCAGCGCCTCTTCGTCGATATGCTCAGGCAGCGGCGACTGCACCAGGATGCCGTGCACCGTGGGGTCGGCGTTGAGATTGTCGATCAGCGCGATCAGTTCCTCTTGCGTGGTGCTCGAAGGCAGGTCGTAGTCGAACGAACGGAAACCGACTTGCTGGCAGGCTTTGCGCTTGTTGCGCACATACACCGAAGATGCGGCATCATCGCCGACCAGCACCACGGCTAGACCGGGTATCGACTGCTGCTTGGCCGCGCGCTCGCTGACCCGACGCGCGATCCGCTGCAACAGCTCCTGGGCGATCCGCTTGCCGTCGAGAATGCGTGCGCTCATGGTCTTACCTGGCCGTAAAACAGCGCATTATCCCGGCTCCCTCCCCTGCACACAAACGGCTATTCCATGGCGGCAAGCCAGCTGATCGACCCCAACCTGGAACTTGGCGACCAGCGCTTGTGTCTGCGCCCCTGGCAGGCCGACCATTTGCAGCCGCAAGTGGCCGCGGTGCAGGCATCAATGGCGACGCTCGGGCGCTGGCTGCCGTGGTGCCATCCCGGCTACGATGAAACCGACGCCCGCAGTTGGATCAACGCCTGTCAGTCCCATTGGCGCCAGGGCGAGCAGTACGCTTTCGCCATCCACGATGCGCTCGATGGACGTCTGCTGGGTGGCGTCGGCCTCAACCAGCGCAACCGTCAGCAGCGCAGCGCCAATCTGGGCTATTGGGTTCGCCAGAGCCACCAGCGCCACGGGATTGCGGCGCATGCGTGTCGGTTGATCGCTCGCTTCGGCTTCGAACAACTGGGATTGATCCGCATCGAGGTGGTCGCCCTGGTCGATAACCAGCCCAGCCGACGCGCCGCCGAAAAAGCCGGCGCGCGTTTCGAAGGCATCGCACGCCAGCGCCTATGGATCCAAGAGCAGGCCTGGGACGCGGCCGTCTACGCGCTGGTGCCTGGCGATCTCGATCAGCCGGCCGAAGCACACAACGCAGCGATATCCTGATAACCCGTAAACCTCGCCTGCGCGCCGCAGCCCGGACAATCCGGATCGCGCGGCAAGCGCGTCTCGCGAAAGCGCATCTCCCGCGCATCGAAGCGCAGCAAGCGGCCTACCAGCGGCGTGCCCAGGCCAAGCAGCAGCTTCAAGGTTTCCGTCGCCTGCAGCAGCCCGATCATCCCCGGCAGCACGCCGAGCACGCCCGCTTCGCTACAGTTGGGCGTGTCGACTGCCGCTGGCGGCTCGGGAAACAGGCAGCGATAGCAAGGCGACGCCGAGCGATTGGGATCGAACACGCTGACCTGACCGGTGAAACGCTCGACCGCGCCGTAGACCATCGGCAGTCCCAACCGCCGGGTGGCCGCCGCCAGCAGAAAGCGCGTGGGGAAATTGTCCGCGCCGTCGATCACCACGTCATGACCGCCGATCAGGGCTTCGACATTGTCCGCCTGTAACCGTTGCGGCACCGCCTCGATACGCACCCGCGGATTGAGCGCAAGCAAACCCAGCCGCGCCGATTCCGCCTTGAGCATGCCCACCCGCGCATCGGCGTGAATCACTTGTCGGTGCAAATTGGAGCGCTCGACCACATCGTCGTCGATCAGACTGAGGCGACCGACCCCGGCGGCGGCCAAATACAAGGCCGCGGGCGCACCAAGCCCACCTGCGCCGACGATCGCCACCCGCGCCGCCGCCAGCTTGGCCTGACCGGCCTCGCCCACTTCGGGTAGACGCAGTTGTCGCGCATAGCGTTCGGCGCTGTCGCTGTCGAGCAGCGGCGAGCTCAGCGGCAAGCCTTCGGCCTTCCAGCGGTTGAACCCGCCGGCCACCGAACTGACCGAGCGGTAGCCCATGCGCTGCAGGGTTTCAGCCGCCAACAGCGAGCGTTGCCCACTGCCGCACAGCAACATCAGCGGCTGGGCGCGATCGGGTTGCAGTTGCTCGATGCGTAGTTCCAAGAATCCGCGCGAAAGACCCAGTGCACCAGCTGGGCTGCCGTCGCGGCGCTCGTCGTCCTCGCGAATGTCCAGCAAGACCGCGCCGTCGGCTTGCCGTTGCAGGGCCTGGCGCGGCGAAAGCTCGGGGATACGCTGGCGCAGTTCGGCCAGCCAGTCGTCACGCTGCAAAGAGGTGTTCATCCGCCTAGCTTACGACCGCGGGGAACCACGTGGCCATGCGGCGGCGATTCCGTTTACGGGGCCACGCGCCGACCGGCCAGCGCTCAGGCTAGCGCTTGCGTTTTTTCATCTCGCGGACCATCCGCTGACGCTTGCGCAACTGGCCCTCGGTGAGCACATTTTTGCGGCCGGCAAAGGGGTTCTCGCCATCCTTCAAGACAATCCGGATCGGTGTGCCTTCCAGCTTGAAGCGCTTGCGGAAGAAGTTTTCCAGGTAACGCTGATAGGCCGGCGCGATGTGCTTGGTGCGCGTGCCATGCATCACGATGGTCGGCGGGTTGGTGCCACCCGGATGCGCAAAGCGCAGCTTGGGCGCATGTCCGCGCACCAGCGGCGGCTGATAGGTTTCGTAGGCGATCTCCAGCGCCTTGGTCAGCTCCGAAGAGCCCAGTTCCTTGGTCGCGGATGCATGCGCGCGCACCACGGCGCGCATCAGCTCACGCAAACCCGACCCGTGCAAGGCGGAAATGTAGACCTGCTTGGCCCAGTCGACGAAGACCAGCCGGCGCTCCAGCGCGCGCTGGCACTGTTCGCGTTGGTAGGCGTCCAAACCGTCCCACTTGTTGACCGCGATCACCAAGGCGCGGCCTTCGTCCATCGCATGACCGATCAGGGTCAGGTCCTGATCGGCCAGGTTCTCGCGCGCATCGACCAGCACCACCACCACTTGAGCAGCGGAGATCGATTGCAGCGTCTTGATCACGCTGAATTTCTCCACCGCCTCCTCGACGCGCGCCTTGCGTCGCACGCCGGCGGTATCGATCAAGGTGTAATGCTTGCCGTCGCGCTCCAATGGCACACGGATCGGATCGCGGGTGGTGCCGGCGACGTCAGAAACGATCAACCGATCCTCGCCCAGCAGCCGGTTGATCAGGGTGGACTTGCCCGCATTGGGACGCCCGACGATGGCTACCCGGATGCTGCCGTCATCGACCACCACCTCCTCGGCGGTGTCTTCCGGCAACATCGGCAGCGCCATCGCCACCAGCTCTTCGGTGCCGCGATTGTGCGAGGCCGCCAGCGGCAACGTTTTGGCGATGCCGAAACCGGAAAATTCCGCCAGCGCGTTATGTTCGTCCAAGCCATCGGTCTTGTTGACAGCGGCGATGATCGGCTTGCCGCTGCGGCGCAGCTCGTTGAGGATGGTGATGTCCTGCGGCAGCAGGCCGTCGCGCGCATCGACCACGAAAACCAGCACCTGCGCCTCCTCGATCGCCAGGCGCACTTGTTGCGCGGTCAGCGCATCCATGCCCTCGTCCACACCGGACAAGCCGCCGGTATCGACCACCACGAACGGGCGCGCACCCAGGCGACAATAGCCGTAATGGCGATCGCGCGTGACCCCGGGCATATCCGCTACCAGGGCATCGCGGCTGCGCGTCAGCGCGTTGAAGAGCGTCGATTTACCGACATTGGGGCGACCGACCAGGGCGACGACGGGCAGCATGATGAGAACCTTCCGGTAGTAGGTGTACCTGCGCCGGTTCTGTCAGGGGCAAGGCAAGCGAGTCGTTGAAATGGGTCGTGGCAGTGCCAGCTGGCGATTGCCACCCCGCAGAACCAACCCGTCGATGGCGCCGAAGCGCCTTATGCAACAGCACACGCCTGACCGTGGTCACCCACGTCAGGCGTGTTGCCGCATCCGCTGCGCACTCGAAAGCTCGCAGGCATGAGGATGGAGCACAACGGTTACTTGAAAATGTCGTCGAACCGAACTACTTCAGCCGATACGCGCCGATCCGGCCGTTGACGTCTTCGATATAGACCACGCCGTTGGCAACCACCGGCTGGGCGCGAATTGGCTTCTTGGAGAGCCGCTCGCGTGCCGCCAGCGCACCGTCGCCGACCTGCAGCCAATGCACGTAGCCCTGCATGTCGGCCACCACCACGTAATCGCCTTGTACCGCAGGCGCAGTCAACCAGCGATAGCGCAGTTGGTCGTTTTTCCACATGTCAGCGCCACTGGCCTTGTCGAAGGCCCATACCCGCGACTGGTCATCCACGCCGTACAACGCGCTGGCATTGAGCGCCATCGAGGTAAAGGTGGAGAACGGCTTGCTCCACAACGGCCGGCCACTGGGGCCGTCCACCGCCAGCAAGTTGCCATGATAAGCCGCGCCGTAAAGCGTGCTGCCTTCGAGCAGAATCGCGCCATCGGCGTCGGAAAGGCGATCGATCTCGCTGCGGCCATCACCGCTGGCCAGGGTCTGCTCCCAAAGCTTCTCGCCGTTGTCTTCACGCAGTGCGATCAGCTTGCCGTCGTCGCTACCAAAGAAAACGACGCCGTTCGCGACCAGCAGCGGACCATTGCCACGCAGGCTCAGCAGCGGCACGTTGCCCTGATCGTAGACCCAGCGACGCTCGCCGGTGGCGGCGTCCAGGCCATACAGGCGCCCATCCTCAGTACGCACGATAACCAGCTTGCCGTCGATCGCCGGCGAATCGATCACCTCGTCGCTCAACTGAGCGTCCCAGCGCGGCGAGCCATCTTTGGCGCTCACCCCGTAGACGTGACCGTCCAGGGTACCCACCGCCAGCAGATCGCCAGCCACCGAAGGACCACCGGCGTAGAAGGCGTCCTTACGCTTTTTGTCGCCCCAGCCAAACCAGCCCTTGGTGCTGCTGCTCTTTTCCCACAGCTTGCTACCGTTGGTGGCGTCGAACGCTGCCAGCTTGCCGTCGGTGCTGGCGGCGTACAACACGCCGTCGACCACATGCGGACGCAGGCGCACGCCGGATTTGCCCGAACCGCCACCGACCGAGGCACGCCACACGCGCTCGACCTGAACGGTCGGCTTGAAGTCCTTGGCCAAGGGGGTCGGCGGCTCGATGTTTTCCTTTTTATAGGAATTGCAACCGGCCAGCGCCACGCTGGAAACCAGCCCAATCAGCAACGCGCGTTTCAATACATCAGCTTTCATGCACCCTGCTTCCCGGCCACGGCCAGATCGTCGATTTTCATTTGCAAGGCGCCGCGCTGCGGCGCATCCTCGCCCACCACCTGCAGTGCGACCTGGTAGGCCTTGCGCGCATCGTCTACACGACCTAGCTTGACCAGCGCGTCGCCGCGTAGTTCCTCGCGCATGCCTTCAAAGTGCTTCGGCGGCAGTTGCGCCAGCGTCGCCAGTGCGGCATCGGCCTTGCCGCTAGCCAATTCCACCCGCGCCAGACGCAACTGGACCAGCGACTTCAAGCCGTCATCCTTGGCCTGCGCCAACGACGCGTTGAGCGACTGCAATGCCTTGTCCAACTGGCCGGCCTGGACATCCCGCTGCGCCTGGTTGCCCTGAGCGAACAGTGTGTAGGTGCTGTCTGGATAGTCCTTGATCATTTGCGCGGTGAGCAAATCGGCGCCCGGGCTGTTGCCGGACAATGCCGCCGATTGCGCTTGCTGGTAGATCTCGGCGGCGGCAGCCTCGCGCCCCGCGCGGTGACTACGCCATTGCTGCCAGCCGAAGATCGCGACCAGACCAATCACCACGCCAACGACGATCGAGAGTCCGTTCTGCCGCAACCACTTCTGTACGCGTTCGCTCTGTTCGTAATCGTCGTATGCGTCAAATGCCATGCTCATAACCCTTCAGGAGCCAACGTGGCCCACTTTCGCCGTCGCTACGGCAACAAAATCCAATGCCATGCAAGCGTGCATGGGCTTACCCCACCGGCTGCAAGGCGGCGATGAATGGGCAAGCATAACCGAAAGCGGCGACCGACGGGGGCCGTACCACGCCGCCATCAAACCCCGCTTGGCGTGGCCTTGCCGTCCTGAATGGCGACCCTGAAATGCGCCACGTTGGCGCGCCGATAATCGTCCAGCGGCATCGACTGACCGTCCAAATTCACTTGAGCGCCATTAGCGTTGCCGATGCGCACTTCCAGCGGTTGATCGCTGTGATAGGTTTTGCTGCTGCCTGCAGGCAAAAGACCGTACTCCAGGCGCTGGCCGCTTTTGTCCGTGACCTCGACCCAACTGGGATTGATCAAGTTCAGCTGCAAGGCATGCTGCCCACTGCCGACCTGATCCGGAGCCACGACCGGCGCCACCGGGACCGGCAACACCTCAGCCGATTTGTTCGCCAACAAGCCGCCATCCCCGCTCAGATTGGGCACCATCGAAGCCATCAAGGGCTGCTCATCCACGTGCATTGACTGCGCCGCCGATGGCGCCAGCGCGGGCTTGGACTGGGTGGCCAACGCTGTCCCCGAAGGCGCCGGCACGGTGGCTGGCGCATCCTGCTGAGCCACCGGAGCGGCATCCAGCGGTGACAAATGGCTCATATCCCGATCAAGCGCGCCATGCACGCCTAGCCAAACCATCGGCACCACGATCACCGCCGTGAGCACCACGTAGGTGGCCGCGGTGGCATAACGCTCCAGCAGATAGCGCGAGTGCGAAATACCGCCGGTAGCCACCAGGGGAGGCTCGGGGGTTTTCAAGCGTGCCTGCGCGGCATGGATTGACTCCTCGTCCAACCCCAAATGGCGCGCATACTTGCCAACGTAGCTGGACAGGTAGACCTGGGAATCGGTGCCGAGCTGCTCATCGCTCTCGATCTGACGCAACACTTTGCTAGGCAGCCTCAAGGCTTGCGCGCAGGCATCCAGTCCCAATCCGCGCCGCTCGCGCATGGCGCGCAAGCGCGCACCGAAGCTCTCCGAGGCGATCGGATCGATCGATGATCTGTCAGGCCCCATTGCACCGAGCTGGTGGGTTTCGGGGTAGTCGCTTCCGGTCGTCGTTGACTGCTTCATGGTCATGAGCTTGCGGTGGCGTCAAGGGCGTGGGCCTGCTCCGAATCCGGGAACTGGCCCTTCAGGCGCCTGGCATAATCGTGAGCAGCATCCATGTTGCCCAGGCGGTATTCGATATCGTGACCGAGCTTCAGCGAAGCGGCGCTTGACTGACCCAGCGCGTCGTAACGCTGCAAAAAAGCACGGGCTCGAAATGCATCATTGCGTTTATAAAGCAGGGCTGCGAGCTGATACAAGGCTTCGCCATTATTGGCATTGAGTGCGACAGCCTTGCGGAAATCATCCTCCGCCGCCACGCCGTCACCAGCGCCTTGCGCACAGATGCCCGCATTGGTCCAGGCTACGTCCGGTGTGGCATAAAACGGATCGGCGATGGCGCGCTGAAAATACGACTGCGCTTCGGCACCCTTGCCGATCTTGCACAGGAACGCGCCGAGGTTGTTGTTGGGATCGCCCTTTTTCGGCTCCAGCTCGACCGCGCGGCGGTAGTGCTTCTCGGCTTCGACCGGATTGTTGATACGCTCGTAGACCACCGCGATCACCGTATGGGCCGGCGCATACGTATCGTCGAACTGCAGTGCCTTGGTCAGGCGCTCCAGAGCTCCCTGCAGGTCACCGTTTTGCAGATAGCGCTGACCCAGTTCGGTATGGATGCGCGCCGCGTCGCGCGCCTGATCGGCCTTGCTGGTTTTGGGAATGCGAATGGCGGTGTCGCCCACGCCACCCGATACCGGCACCTGCGAACCTGGCGCGGGCTTGCCGGCCAAGAAACAGCCGCTCAGCGCCAGTGAAACGAAGCACGCCCCCGCGAGCTTCCGCTTAAGCGGCATGCGCCGAGTCCTCGTCCAAACGTTTAAGAAATTCCGCCTGGCGACGGGTGCGATCCAGCACCTGTCCCTTCAGCTGGCCGCAAGCGGCATCGATATCGTCACCACGGGTGCGACGCAGCATGGTCAATATGCCGGCATTGAGCAACTGGGTCTGGAACGCGTGGATCACATCCGCCGCAGAGCGCTCGAAACGCGTTCCGGGGAATGGATTGAATGGAATCAAATTGACCTTACAGTTGGGCATGCGGCGCATGAACTTGATCAGCTGGCGCGCGTGCTCCGGCTGGTCGTTGACGCCCTTCATCAAGGTGTATTCAAAGGTGATCGCGGTGCGCGGCTTGCGCGCCAGCCAACGCTGACAAGCCGCCGCCAGCTCGGCGATCGGGTAACGCTTGTTGAGCGGCACCAGCTCGGTGCGCAGTTCGTCATTGGCCGCATGCAGGGAGACTGCCAGCGAGACATCGATGGTCTCGGACAGCTTGTCGATCATCGGCACCAGGCCGGCGGTGGACAGCGTGACGCGCTTGGAGGCCAGGCCAAAGCCCAGATCATCACGCATCAGGCTCATCGCCTTGACCACGTTGTCGAAGTTCAGCAGCGGCTCGCCCATGCCCATCATCACCACGTTGGTGATGCGCCGATTTTGATGCGTGACATTGCCCAGGTGTTTGGCCGCCACCCACATCTGGCCGATGATCTCGGCGGTGGACAGGTTACGGTTGAAGCCCTGGGTCGCGGTCGAGCAAAACTGGCAATTGAGCGCGCAGCCGACCTGCGAAGACACGCACAGCGTGCCGCGGGTCGGCTCCGGGATGTACACCGCTTCAATCGCGTTGCCGCTGTTGCTGCCGTCCATCCCCAACAGCCACTTGTGCGTGCCGTCGGTGGCCGCCTTGTCGAAGATGGTCTTGGGCGGGCCGACGTAGCATGTTTCGGTGAGTTTGGCGCGCAGCGCCTTGCCCACGTCGGTCATGTTGGCGAAGTCGCTCTCCAGGTGGTGGTACATCCACTTCATCACCTGCTCGGCGCGATAAGGCTTCTCGCCGATCTGCGCGAAGAAATCACGCAGCCCCTGGCGATCGAAATCGAGCAGATTGACTTTTTGAGGTGAAGTGACCACAGCAACCTGGTTCACGGCAGTAGGCCTTTAGCGCGAGAAAGTTTCCGTCTCGGCGAAGAAATACGCTATCTCCGCTTTGGCGGTTTCGGCTGCATCGGAACCATGCACGGCATTGGCGTCGATGGAGTCGGCGAAGTCCGCGCGGATCGTGCCCGGCGCGGCGTCCTTAGGATTGGTGGCACCCATCAGCTCGCGGTGCTTGGCGATGGCGTTGTCGCCTTCCAGCGCCTGGATCATCACCGGGCCGGAGATCATGAAGTCGACCAGCGCTTTAAAGAACGGGCGCTCGCGATGCACGGCGTAAAAACCCTCGGCCTCGGCGCGCGACAGCTGCTTGAACTTGGCCGCGGCGATCTTCAGGCCGGCCTGCTCGAAGCGCGAATAAATCTGGCCGATGACGTTCTTGGCGACGGCATCGGGCTTGATGATGGAAAGTGTGCGCTCCAGCGCCATGAGGGTCTGCTCCGGACAAAAGCTTGTTATGAGTAAAAGTTCGAACCGGGCCAGCCGGCGAATCAGCGACCAAATCCAACGTGGCACACGGATTTAGATCACGAAAGTTTGACAGATTCCCGTTGATACGCAAGCCCATCACGATCTAAATCAAACGATTGTTTGACTCGCGCAAATCGCCCGGCGTATCCTCAAACGATCGTTTGATTTTCACTTGGATCGCAAAAGCGCACGTGAACAGCTCAACTTACTCCACGCGGCAGCGCATTCTTGTCGCGGCTGAAGAACTGTTCGCCCGGCTGGGTTTTGAGGGCGCCTCGCTGCGCCAGGTCACCGCCGCGGCCGGTGTCAATCTGGCAGCCGTGAATTACCACTTCGGGTCCAAGGAAGCCTTGATCGAAGAGGTTTTTCGACGCCGCCTGGATGAACTGAACGGACGGCGCATGGAAGCTTTGGCGCGCATCGCCGGTCAGCCGCAGACCGTGCTGGAGGACGTGCTGACAGCGTACATCCAACCGGCGCTCGAACTATCGCACGACGGCAACGGCGGCGCCTTGTTCATGCGTGTACTGGCACGCGCTTTCGCCGAACACGACGATACCTTGCGCACGTTCCTGTCGAACAATTACGGCCACGTGATTCGCCAGTTTACGGCGGAGTTCGGCCGCCTCTTGCCGCACCTGAGCAAGGATGAACTTTATTGGCGGGTCGATCTGGTCACCGGCGCACTGACCCATGCGATGTCGGGTTTCGGGCTGATCCGCCGGCGCAGCGACGTCAGCGAGAGCAGCCATCGCGAGCAGACCGTACAGCATCTGATCCGTTTCGCCGCCGCCGGCCTGAGCCATCCCTAGCGCCACCTCATCTACAAACGTGTCCGCCTCATTGGAGCAACCCATGACCGCAGCACCCATCAGCACCTCCGCTCTACGTATCCGCAAAGCCGCCGTCCTGGGCGCCGGCGTGATGGGCGCGCAGATCGCCGCCCATCTGACCAATGCCGACGTCGAAACACTCTTGTTCGACCTGCCGGCCAAAGACGGCCCCAAAAGCGCCATCGCGCTGAAGGCCATCGAGAACCTCAAAAAACTCTCGCCGGCGCCGCTGGCTGACAAGAGCCGTGCGGCGGCGATCATCGCGGCCAACTACGACGAGCATCTGGAACTGCTCAAAGATTGCGACCTGATCATCGAGGCCATCGCCGAGCGGATGGACTGGAAGCGCGACCTCTACGCCAAGATCGCGCCCTACGTGTCGCCCACCGCCGTGCTCGCCTCCAACACCTCGGGGCTGTCGATCAATGCCTTGGCCGAGGCGCTGCCCGAGCAGTTGCGCCACCGCTTCACCGGCGTGCATTTCTTCAATCCGCCGCGCTACATGCACCTGGTCGAGTTGATCCCGACCCAGTTGACCGACTGCGCCGTGCTTACCGGCCTGGAAGCCTTCCTGACCTCGACGGTCGGCAAGGGCGTGGTCTACGCCAAGGACACGCCCAACTTCATCGGCAACCGCATCGGCGTGTTTTCGATCCTCTCCACCATGCATCACACCGCGCAGTTCGGCTTGGGTTTCGACACCGTCGATGCGCTGACCGGACCGGCACTCGGACGCCCCAAGAGCGCCACCTACCGCACCGCCGACGTGGTCGGGCTGGACACCATGGCGCACGTCATCAAGACCATGGCCGATACCTTGCCGGACGATCCCTGGCACACGTATTTTCAGGCGCCGGCTTGGTTGAGGGCGTTGATCGACAAGGGCGCGCTGGGCCAGAAAACCGGCGCCGGCGTCTATCGCAAGTCCGGCAAGGACATCGTGGTGCTGGACTTGGGCCAGCAGGATTACCGCCCGTCCGAGCAGAAGCCGTCAGACGAGGTTGCTGCGATCCTGGGCATCAAAGACCCTGCCGAAAAATTCGCCAAGCTGCGCGCTAGTGCCGATCCGCAGGCGCAGTTCCTGTGGGCGATTTTCCGCGACCTGTTCCACTACAGCGCCTACCATCTGGCGGATATCGCCGATACGGCGCGTGACGTCGATCTGGCGATTCGCTGGGGCTACGGCTGGAAACTCGGTCCCTTCGAGACCTGGCAAGCCGCTGGCTGGCAGCAGGTGGCCGGCTGGATCGCCGAGGACATCGCGGCCGGCAAAGCGATGAGTTCGGCACCGTTGCCCGGCTGGGTCAACGACGGGCGCAACGGCGTGCACGGCAAGGCCGGCTCCTATTCGGCCGCCGCCGGCAGCGACAAGGCACGCTCGACCCAGCCGGTCTACCGACGCCAGTTGTTCCCTGATCCGATCCTCGGCGAGACATTCGACCAGGGCAGCACCGTCTACGAAAACGACGGCGTGCGACTGTGGACGCTGGGCGACGACGGCATCGGCATCCTCTCGTTCAAGACCAAGATGCACACCGTCAACGACCAAGTACTCGACGGCGTGCAGGCGGCGATCAAGGTGGCCGAAGCCAAGCTCAAGGCCGTGGTGCTGTGGCAGACCGGCGAGCCGTTCTCTGCCGGCGCGGACTTGAAAGGCGCGTTGGGACTGCTGCAAGCGGGCAAGTTCGACGCCTTCGAGGCGATGGTGGCCAACTTCCAGGCCACCAGCATGGCGATCAAATACGCGCAGGTTCCGGTCGTGGCGGCCGTGCGCGGCTTGGCACTGGGCGGCGGCTGCGAATTCCAGATGCACTCGGCGCGCACCGTGGCCGCGCTGGAAAGCTATATCGGCCTGGTCGAGGCGGGCGTCGGCTTGCTGCCGGCGGGCGGCGGCCTGAAGGAATTCGCCGTGCGCGCGGCCAAGGCCAACCCGGACGATCCCTTCGAATACTTGAAGAAAATCTTCGAGACGGTGGCGATGGCCAAGGTTTCCGCCTCGGCGCTGGAAGCCAAGGAGCTGGGCCTGCTGCGCGAGAGCGACGTGGTGGTGTTCAATCCCCACGAGTTGCTTTACGTGGCCAAGCAGGTGGCCAATTCGCTGGCCGAAAGTGGCTGGCGTCCGCCGCTGCCCGGTCGCGCGCTGCCGGTGGCCGGCGATGTCGGTACGGCTACTTTCAAAGCCTCGCTGGCCAATCTGCAGGCCGGCTACTTCGCCTCCGAGCACGACGTGGAAATCGCCAAGCGCATTGCCGACACCTTGAGCGGCGGCGAGGTCGAGCGCGGCTCGCTAGTCGATGAAGCCTGGCTGCTGGCGTTGGAGCGCAAGCACTTCGTCGCGTTGGCCAAGACTGAAAAAACCCAGGCCCGCATCGCCCACACCATGACCACGGGCAAGCCGTTGAGGAATTAGTGAGCGCCCACCTCGCGCGGCAGTGAAAGCGCTGGCTTTCGATCCTCTCGATCGCACCGACGCGCACTTCGCTCTACTCACTATCTGCCCCTTCGCCTTATTTTGGAGTTCCTCATGACCAAGCAAGTGCAAGACGCCTACA
>JBEVMS010000094.1:0-5817 GCA_040508515.1 Dyella sp.
GCACGTCTACATGCGCTCGATGGCCACGCGCCGCCAGCACGCGTCGATCAACGTGGTGCTGCACGACTGCATCGATTTCTTGAAGAGCCAGCCCTACGATCTGGTGATCGTCGAAACCGCCGGTATCGGCCAGAGCGATTCGGAGATCGTCGACCTGGTCGATTTCCCGATCTATGTGATGACCAGCGACTACGGCGCAGCCAGTCAGTTGGAAAAAATCGACATGCTCGATTTCGCCGAGCTGGTGGTCTTGAACAAGTTCGACAAGCGTGGCGCCGAGGATGCGCTGCGAGACGTGCGCAAGCAGTGGAAGCGCAACCGCAACGCCTTCACCCTGGCCGACGAGCAGGTGCCGGTGTATCCGAGCATCGCCAGCCAGTTCAATGATCCAGGCGTGACCTGGATGTTCACCAACCTGTGCCGATTGCTGCAAGCCAAGCTGTCGCTGCCGGCGGAAAAGTGGACGCCGCAGTTGGACACCACGCTGAAAGAACCGCGCGCCACCGTGCTGATTCCCGGCAGCCGCGTGCGCTACCTGGCCGAGATCGCCGAACAGGGCCGCGGCATCAACAGCGGCATCGCCCAGCAGGCCGACGCCGCCAGCCGCGCGCAGCACTACTACGAATCGCTGAAGGAACTTGGCGACGAAGCGCTGCCGCGCGCGTTGGATCTCTGCGAAAGCGCCGCGCTGCAAGTCAGCGGCGATCGCTCGCTCAGCACCTTGCGCCAGCGCTACAACGAGGCGGTCAAGGCGCTTTCCAGCGAGGCGATCCATCTGCTGCGCGAGTGGCCGGCGCGCTATGCCTCGGTCACCGAGGCGTTCACCGAATACCATGTGCGCGATAAAGCGATCCGGGTGGAGAACTACCGCACCTCGCTCAGCGGCCAGCAGATTCCCAAGGTGGCGCCGCCCAAGTCGAAGGACTGGGGCGACCTGTTGACCTTTTTGATGCGCGAGAACCTGCCTGGCTATTACCCCTACACCGGCGGTGTCTATCCCTATCGGCGCAGCGGCGAAGACCCCACTCGCATGTTCGCCGGCGAGGGCACGCCCGAGCGCACCAATCGGCGCTTCCATTACCTGAGCCAGGGTGGCGCGGCCACGCGTCTGTCCACCGCGTTCGACTCGGTCACCTTGTATGGCGAAGACCCGGCGCCGCGGCCGGACATCTACGGCAAGATTGGCAACTCCGGGGTCAATATCGCCACCCTGGACGACATGAAAAAGCTCTACTCGGGCTTCGATCTGTCCGCGCCCAGCACCTCGGTGTCGATGACCATCAACGGCCCGGCGCCGATGATCCTGGCGATGTTCATGAACACCGCGATCGACCAGAACGTGGAGAAATACCTGCGCGCCGACGAGTCGCGCTGGGCGCAGGCGCAGGCACATATCGCCGCGCTCTACGCCAACGCGCCGCGCCCGCGCTACCACGGCGAGCTGCCCACCGGGAACGAGGGGTTGGGGCTCAGCCTGCTGGGTATTACCGGTGATCAACTGGTGGACGCGGCGACCTATGCGCGGATCAAGGCCGAAACCCTGCAAAGCGTGCGCGGCACCGTGCAGGCGGACATCCTCAAGGAAGACCAGGCGCAGAACACCTGCATCTTCTCCACCGAATTCGCACTGCGCATGATGGGCGACATCCAGCAGTATTTCGTCGATAACAAGGTGCGCAATTTCTACTCGGTGAGCATCAGCGGTTATCACATCGCCGAGGCCGGAGCCAACCCGATCAGCCAATTGGCCTTCACGCTCAGCAACGGCTTCACCATCGTCGAGTACTACCTGGCGCGCGGCATGCACGTGGACGATTTCGCGCCCAATCTGAGCTTTTTCTTCTCCAACGGCATGGACCCGGAATACACCGTGATCGGCCGCGTGGCGCGACGCATCTGGGCGCGCGCCATGCGTGAGCGTTACGGCGCCAGCGCGCGCAGCCAGATGATGAAGTACCACATCCAGACCAGCGGCCGTTCGCTGCACGCACAGGAAATCCAGTTCAACGACATCCGCACCACCTTGCAGGCGCTCTACGCGCTGTTCGACAACTGCAACAGCCTGCACACCAACGCCTACGACGAAGCCATCACCACGCCCACCGAAGAAAGCGTGCGCCGCGCGGTGGCGATCCAGATGATCATCAACAAGGAGCTGGGCCTCAACTTCAACGAGAACCCCTGGCAGGGCAGTTACGTGGTGGACGAGCTCACCGACATCGTCGAGGAAGCCGTCTACAAGGAATTCGAGGCGATCAGCGAGCGCGGCGGCGTACTCGGCGCGATGGACACCATGTACCAGCGAGGCAAAATTCAAGAAGAGTCGATGTTCTACGAGCAGAAAAAGCACGACGGCAGCCTGCCGCTGATCGGCGTCAATACTTTCCTGCCCAAGGACCACGGCGGCGAAATCGCCACCGAGATCGAACTGATCCGCTCGACCGAAGAAGAAAAAGGCCAGCAGATTTCCAACGTGCAGTCCTACGGCAACGCCCGCAACGCCCTGGCCCCCGACAGCTTGCGCGCCCTGCAACACGCCGCACGCGAGCGCCGCAACGTGTTCGAGCAATTGATGGAAGCGGTCAAGTACAACTCGCTCGGCCAGATCAGCCACGCGCTGTACGACGTCGGTGGGGAGTATCGGCGGAATATGTGAGTCCATGGATTCGCTGGATGTCGCAAAGGCCTGCGTTTGGCTGGACTTTATGTGACCCCTTGGCTCGGCCAAGCAGTGCAGGCGCCTTCATCCTTGGATGGATTGTGCAAGTTTTCCTGCCAAGGGCTTGAGGCATCCAGCGGGAGCGCCAAGGCCGATGCAGCAAGTGATCAAGGTGGGCGCATTAGCTTGCGATGCATCGGGCGCGATGGATTCGGCGTGCACTCGATGCGCAGCGGGGAATCGCTCAGCCGAGTGTGGTCGTTAGTGATCGGATCGTGGACCCTTCCGGCGGCCTCATTTTCGCACGATCCGATCACGAACTTTTCCTGGGGGGTTAGGGGAAACACTCTTCGTCGTCGCTCTACCCTGGTTATATCGCCCACCTAAACGAAACCGGCGCAGGCGGGCTTTGAGATGGGTGAAGAGTAGGCGTTAGATGACTAGGGGTTTACCAATGCCTCGACGATCACGCCAGTGGCGATCGCTACCAGCAGGAACTGACCGTTATCGCTGCGTACCCAACGGTGCCCTGGCCGCGGGTCGTGCAGGCGATAATGGCGGTAATCCTGCACGTAATAAGGACTCCCCATGTAGCGCGGTGGCAGGTGTTGGCCGCGGTAATAGCGCGGGCCAGGTCCCGGACCGTAGCGGCGGCCATTGTCATGGCGCGGCGGGGGGCGATTGTCGCGACGATCGTAATGTCGCTGATCGCGGTGATCCTTGCCGCCGTGATCGCGATCATTCCAGCCGCTGCGGTTGGGGTCGCGATGATTGTCCTGATAGGGGCTGGCAGCGGCGACGCCGGTCATGGCAATCAATGCCAGACTGATGGCGATGGTAAGGCAATGTTTCATGGGGCACCTCAGTGGCGTGGTGACGTCGCGGCAAGTGTTTGCTGTCGCACGGTCTTGCGACAAGGTCAACAGTAAAGCGAGCTGCCTGAATCGGTGCCGCGTTATTTTGCGAATGGCCATATTTCGTTCACTGCCGTTCGGGTTGGCCTCATCAAGTCGGTTGCACTGCCTGCGTAGCGACGAGCGCGACCTCGCGCTACGGGTGCGTTTGTGTTATTTCGTCGCGCTTTGATCTGATGAGAACGGCCGTGGAACAGCTTCAATTCGAACTTGAGGGCGACTACGTCGAGCTCAATCAACTGCTAAAACTGGTGGGCCTGTGCCACAGCGGCGGCGCCGGCAAGATGCTGGTGGCCAGTGGTGATGTGAGCGTCGATGGTGTGCAGGAGTTGCGTAAGACGTGCAAGATCCACGCAGGTCAGGTGGTGACGCTGGACGATGTCGAGATCCACGTGATAGCCGCCGTTTAAAGCGAAGCATTTGCTAAGCGCGCCTGCGGCCCAGCCGCTTATCATGCGCGGTCTGACGCCAGCCACCGGCTGGTGTCTTTTTTTATTCAAGGAATGCCAATGAGCCTTATCCAAGTGCCGGTGTCCTACGGCGAGCTGATCGACAAAATCACCATTCTGGAAATCAAGTCGCGACAGATCAGCGATCCGGCCAAGTTGGCCAATGTGCGCCATGAGCTGGACCTGCTCAATGCGACCTGGGCCAGCGATGCGCTCTCGCAGACCGATATCAGCGCGCCGCGTGCACAGTTGCTGGCGGTCAACGAGACGCTGTGGGATATCGAGGATCGCATCCGTCTGAAGGAAAAGGCGCAGGCCTTCGACCAGGAGTTCATCGACCTGGCGCGGGCGGTTTACTTCCGTAATGACGAGCGCGCTGCCTTCAAGCGTCAGATCAACCTGCTGCTGGGTTCGCAGTTGGTCGAGGAAAAGTCCTACCAGGATTACCGCGCGCCCTGAGTGTGAGTTGTCCGATGACCGCTCGCGGGTGATTCAACCGGGCAGGCCCAGATGCGCTGCGCAGGCTTCGAAGCGTTCGATCACCGCCGCGGTTTCGATCAATGCCATCACCCCGGGTTTTTCGATCTTGCTGCCCCAGGGGATGGCGTCGGCCGGTTTGCCCAGGTACTTGCGCGCGGCGGCGTCGTAGCGATCCACGCACCAGCGCCGGTCGGAGTAGGGTCCGGAACGGTGTGGATTGCTGGCCGCGTGCAAGCCCAGCACTTTGGTGCCTACCGCGTTGGCCATGTGCATGGGGCCGGAGTCGGGGGTGATGAGGATCGAGGCACGCGTGAGCATCGCGAGCAGGCGCTTCAAGGTGTCCTTGCCGGTCAGGTCCAGCGGGGCGTGCTTGCACGCGGCCAGCACGGCGTCGGCCATGGCGCGCTCGCCCGGAGATGGTCCGCCGATCAGCACGACCCGCCAGCCGCGTGCGGCGGCGTGATCCATCACGGCGGCGTAGCGCTCGGGCATCCAGTTGCGCAGAGCGTGGCTGGATGTCGGGCTGACCAGTAGCGCCGGTTTATCGTCCGGCCATTGCGCGGCGGCCCAGGCGCGGTCCTCGGTGCTGATCGGGATATCCCAACGGACCTGGGTTTGCCGCAAGCCCAGCGGCTCGATAAAGCTGCCCAGCGCGTCGAGCACGTGTTCGCCTGTGCGCGCGGGAATGCGCTGGTTGACCACCAGGCCATGCAGATCCTTGGCGCGGGCGCGGTCGTAACCAATGCGCCGACGCGCGTGGATGCCCAGACTCAGCAGGTTTGAACGCATCGCCACTTGCATCTGCAGTAGCGCGTCGAAGCGTTGCCCGCGCAACGTCGTCCACACCTCGCGCATGCCCGCCCAGCCTTTACTTTTGTCGAAGGTGATGAAGTCCACCCCGGGCAGGTCGCCGACCAGGCGCCGCTCCAGCTTGCCGACGATCCAGCTCAACCGTGTCTGCGGCCAGGCCTGTTGCAACGTGCGCACCAGCGGAACCACATGGGTGACATCGCCGATGGCGGAGGTGCGAAGCAGACAGAGCGAGGTGGGAGCGGGCATAGGGGCTTGGGCTAGAATCACATGGATGAACGAGGTGGGACAGAACCGGCGGAATGAAAACGGCCATACCAGTGACGGGCGCTCGCGCATGATGAGGGACAACGGCATCCGCTTGGAAACGGCCGGGGCGATTCTGTTCGACGCCGCGCGGTCGCCACAAGTCGTCGATGACTGGTTCGAGCCCGATTTCTGGGCGGCGCGCGGCGCACTGCACATGCAGGCTGGCGGTCGCGGCGGGGTGGCGGTTATCGACACG
>JBEVMS010000259.1:0-4780 GCA_040508515.1 Dyella sp.
CCGAACACCTCGCGCTGCCGTTGCACCACGCAGAAACGGTGGCCGCTGGGGGCCTGCATCACCCACCAGCGGTCGCGCACCTTCGACACGCGCGTGGCGCCCAGCTTCGCCAGCCGTTCGACCTCGGCCTCGAGGTCGTCGATCATGGCTTTCAAGAAACGCGCCGCTTCACCGCCGGTGGCGGCGCGGTGGTCGAAGGTCAGCGACAGCGGAATGCGCCGATGCACTTCGATCCCGCCGATCACCGCCACCACGTCGTGGCTGAGCTTGCCGGCGCCGATGATCGCCACCGTCGGCGGCACCACCACGGGGGTGGCGTAGCGGCCGGCGAACATGCCGAAGTTGGACAGGCTGATGGTGTAGCCGGACAACTCCGAGGCGGGGATCGAACGGTCTTCCACCTGCGTGCGCAGACGCTTGATCGCGGTGCGGATGCCGGCCGCGTCGAGCATGTCGGCGTTGCGCAGCGCCGGCACGAACAGGCCGTCGTCGGTGTCCACCGCGATGCCGATATCCACTTGAGGATGCAGCGTGCGGCTGAGGTTTTTGCCGTCGAACCAGGCGTTCAACGCCGGCACAGCCTTGCAGGCGGCGACGATCGCGCGGATCAGGCGGGCAGTGATGTCCTGCTTGCCGATCCAGGCGTGCAGGTCGGCATCGTCGACGATGGTGGTCGGCACCACGTTGGCCTGCGCCTCGGCCATCACCCGCGCCATGTTGCGACGCACGCCCTTGAGCTGCTCGGGCTGACCGGACGCGCTGACCGACGGCGGCGCGGTGCGCACCGGCTTGCCGGCCAGCGACACCGTGCTGCGCTGCTGCGGGGCGGGGCCCGGTTCGGGCAGGCTGGGTGCCAGGTGCTGCGCGGCAGCGGAGCGCGCGGGCGCGGCGCCGAGCGCGGCCGACCCGTTGGCGGCGGCGTCCTTGACGTCTTTCAGGGTGACCACGCCGCCCGCGCCGCTGGGCGTGATGCGGGCCAGGTCGATTTTCAGCTTTTTGGCCAGTGCGCGTACCGCTGGCACCGCCTTGACGCCGCCGACGCTGGAAAGCTGCTCGACATGGACTTGGTTGCCGCTGATCATCGCGCCGACCACGGTGCCTTCGTCGGCGCGCTCGCCGCCGGATTCGATCTCGCCGCCGTCATCGGAGGCGTTGACCGTCTGCGTCGGCTCGACCGACTTGGGCGCTTCGGCCTTTTTCGGGCCGTGATGGTGGCCGGTGGCTTCGGCCTCGGCGCGCTGCTTGGCGTTGGGATCGAGTTCGAAATCGGCCAGCGCGGCGCCAGTTTCGATCACGTCACCGGCGCCGCCGTGCAGTTTCTTGACCGTACCCGAATAGGGCGAGGGGACGTCGACCACCGCCTTGGCGGTTTCCATCGACACCAGCGGGGCGTCCAGCTTGATCGTGTCGCCTTCCTTGACGTGCCACTCGACCACGGTGGCATCGGGCAGCCCTTCGCCGAGGTCGGGCAGGTGGAATGTCTTGATATCGGCCATGTGCCAGGTTCCAGAGAGTAAAAATGCGATCACGCCCTCCCCGACGCATGGGGGGAGGGCGCGCGGGATCAGCTTGCCGCCAGCGTGCGCTTGGCCGCTTCGACCACGCGCTCGGTGCTGGGCAGGTACTTCATTTCCAGGCGGAACAGCGGGATATGCGTATCGAAGCCGGTGACGCGCTCGACCGGCGCCAGCAGATCGTAGATGCATTCCTCGGCCAGGCGCGCGGCGATCTCCGCGCCGAAGCCGGCGGTCTTGGGCGCCTCGTGCACGATCTCGCAGCGGCCGGTCTTGGCGACCGACTCGGCGATGGTGTCGAAATCCAGCGGGGTCAGCGTGGCCACGTCGATCACCTCGGCGCTGATACCCTCGGCGGCCAGCGCGTCGGCGGCCTCCAGGCATTCCTTCACCTGCGCGCCCCAGGTCACCAGGGTCACGTCGGTGCCGTCGCGCAGCACGAAGCACACGTCCAGCGGCAGCGCCTCGCCGTCGTCGGGCACTTCTTCCTTGTACTGGCGGTAGATCCGCTTGGGCTCGAAGAACATCACCGGGTCCGGGTCGCGGATCGCCGCCAGCAGCAAGCCGTAGGCGCGCGCGGGTGAGGACGGTAGCACCACGCGCAGGCCGGGGATGTTGGTGAACAGATGCTCGTTGGCCTCGGAGTGATGCTCCGGCGCGCGGATGCCGCCGCCCCAGGGCGCGCGGAACACCGCTGGCACCGTGATGCGGCCGCGGGTGCGGTTGCGCAGACGCGCGGCGTGGCAGGCGATCTGCTCCATCATCGGGTAGATGAAGCCTTCAAACTGCGCCTCGGCGACCGGCTTCATGCCTTGCGCGGCCAAGCCCACAGTGACGCCAGCGATGGTGGTTTCGTCCAGCGGCGTGTCCAGCACGCGCAGCTCGCCGAACTCCTGCTGCAGGCCCTGGGTGGCGCGGAACACGCCGCCGTTGACGCCGACGTCTTCGCCCAGCACCACGACCGAGTCGTCGTGGCGCATTTCGTAGGCGAGCGCCTGGGTAACCGCTTCAATAAGGGTAATCTGTGCCATGTCTGTGAGATTCCGGCTTAATGCTTGGATTCGAGCGACAGCGCGTAATCGCGCTGCTTGGCGAGGTCGGCGGGAACCTCGGCGAAGGTGTAGTCGAACATCGCGCTCACCGGCTGGGTCTTGGTGGCCAGATAGGCGTCGACCTCGGCATCCATCCACTCGTCGCACTCGGCCAGCCAGGCGGTTTCCTTGGCCTCGTCCCAGGCGCCTTGCGCTTGCAGCCAGGCGCGCAGCCGCTTGACCGGCTCCTTCGCCCAGGCATCCTTGACCTCGGCGTCGTCGCGGTAGCGGCGCGCGTCGTCGGCGGTGGTGTGGTCGGAGAGGCGGTAGGTGACGGTTTCGATCACGCTGCCGCCCTGGCCGTTGCGCGCGCGCTCCAGCGCGTCTTCCATTGCCTTGCGCACCGCGATGATGTCGTTGCCGTCGACCTGGATCGAATACAGCCCCGCGGCCAGACCTTTCTGCGCCAGCGTCTTGGCGCCGGACTGGATCTTGCGCGGCACCGAGATCGCCCACTGGTTGTTGACGATCACCGCCACCAGCGGCAGGTTCTGCGCGCCGGCGATGTTGATGGCGCCGTAGAAATCGCCCTTGGACGAGCCACCGTCGCCGATGGTGCACACCGCCACACGCGGCTCCTTGCGGATCTTGAACGCCAACGCCGAACCGGCTGCGTGCAGGCACTGCGTGGCGATCGGCACCGACCAGGCGAAATCGTGGCGCGCCGGCTCGTTCTGGTAGTCGTTGCCGCGCTCGTCGCCGCCCCAGTACATGTAGACCTCGCGTGGCTGCACGCCGCGGTAAAGCTGCGCGCCGTACTCGCGATAGCTGACCGCCAGCACGTCTTCCGGACGCATCGCGCTGCCGATGCCGACATGCGAGGCCTCGTGGCCCAGGCACGAGGCATAGGTGCCCAGCTTGCCGGTGCGCTGCAGCGCCACCGACTTGGCGTCGAACACGCGGGTGGACACCATCAGCTTGTACAGCTTGACCATGTGGTCCAGATCTTTGGCGAAGGCGGGCAGGTCGTCGCGGACCAGGTTGCCCTCCTGATCCATGTATTGCAGATACTCAATTTCAAACTTGGCGGCGATGGACACGACTCGCTCCCGAGTGGGGTAGGTAAGGGAAAGCATGGCGGGTGGCCGCCCTCGCGGGCGTGGCTCACAGCAGGGCTTCCGGGTGAGTCGGAAGTCCCCAAACCGCGTTTGATAGCAGGGGCCTTGCGGGGGAGACAAGGTGGGCTGCAGCATGCAAAGGATACGGGCTTCGGGTCGCAAGCGGTTAACATGGGGTTTTTACGAGCTTTCGGATCGTCATGACTGACCAGCCGCGATCGCTGGAAGCAGGTATCGCTACCGACCTGGAGGGTCGCCTGAGCTACACCGGCTACCTGTGCCTGGACACCTTGCTGAGCGCGCAGCAACCGCGCAGCACGCCGGCGCATCACGACGAGTTGCTGTTCATCGTGCAGCATCAGGTGGCCGAGCTGTGGATGAAGCTGTTGGTGCACGAGTTGTCGGCGGCGATGGAACATCTGCGGCACGACCGACTGGAGATGACGCAAAAAATTCTGGCGCGCGTCAAGCAGATCCAGCAGCAGTTGTTCGAACAGTGGTCGGTGCTGGAAACCCTCACCCCGGCCGAGTACTTGCAGTTTCGCCAGGTGCTCGAAGGCGCCTCGGGATTCCAGTCGCTGCAGTACCGGCAGTTGGAGTTTTTGCTGGGCAACAAGCTGCCAGCGATGTTGGCAGTGTTCGAGCACGATCCGGCGGCGCACGCCACGCTGTCGGCGGCGCTGCAAGCGCCCAGCCTTTACGACGAAGCGTTGGCCTGGCTGGCGCGCCGCGGCCACGCGGTCCCCACAGCGTCGCTGGCGCGCGATTGGAGCACGCCCTACACGAGCCAGCCGGGGCTGCTGCCGGTACTCAAGCGCATCTATGAGCAGCCGGGCGAGTTCTGGCTCGAGTACAGCCTGTGTGAGCAGTTGGTGGATATCGAGGAAAGCTTCCAGCTTTGGCGTTTTCGGCACATGAAGACGGTGGAGCGAATCATTGGCCACAAGCCTGGCACTGGCGGCTCCTCCGGCGTCGCGTTTCTGCGGCGAGCGCTGGAGCACAGTTTTTTTCCCGAGCTGCTGCAAGTTCGCACGGTGTTGGGCAGTTCCACCTAAGCGGATGCTGCGCACGCATTTGACGGCGTGCGGTCACGCCGGGTATTTCTGGGTCCCGTAAT
>JBEVMS010000263.1:0-3134 GCA_040508515.1 Dyella sp.
GGCTGGACAGCGTGATCGCGGTCGAGCGCACCGAGGTCGTGCAGCGCGACGGCGACACCATCCAGCGCATCCGATTGAGCGACGCATTGCAGCCGGGTGCCAACGTGCGCCGGGCCGGCAGTGACGTGGGCCGTGGCAGTCAGGCGCTGGCCGCTGGTCGCGGCGTCGATGCCGCCGCGGTGATGCTGCTGGCGGCGCTGGGCGTGGCCGGCGTAGATGTCACGCGGCGGCCGCGGGTGGCGGTGATCAGCACCGGCAAGGAGCTGGTTGACGATCCCAACCAGCCGCTGCAATCGGGTCAGATCTACGGCTCCAACGCGCCTTACTTGGTAGCCGCGCTGCAATCGGCCGGCGCCGAGGTGGTGCTGTGCCGCACGGTGGACGACCAGCCGCAGCGCTTCAGTCAGACGCTGGAGGATGCTTTGGCCGCTGGCGTGGACATGGTGCTTTCCACCGGTGCGGTGTCGATGGGCTACCACGACTTTGTGCCGGCGACCTTGCGCGCGCTGGGCGCTGAGGTGCTTTATCACAAGGTGGCGATTCGGCCGGGCAAGCCGCAATTGTTCGCTCGCCTGCTTGACGGCCCGTTGTTGTTCGGCTTGCCCGGTAACCCGATGGCGGTGGCGGTGGGCTTACGCTTTTTCGTGGCGCCGGCGCTGCGTGCGCTGGCTGGCTTGCCGGCGGAGCGTCCGTTGCTGGCGCGGCTGGCGGCGCCGTGCCGGGTCAAGCCGGGCATGCGTCATTTCCTCAAGGCGCGGGTGGAGCAGGACGCGCAGGCGCAGTTGATCGTCAGCCTGCCCGGCGGGCAGGAATCGTTTCGCATCAGCCCGCTGCTGGAGTGCAACGCCTGGGCGGTGTTTCCTGAAGCTGGCGATGAACACGCCGCCGGGCAACTGGTGGAAATCTTTCCGTTGCAGCCGGGCCAGCCGCTGGCGCTGCTGCCGTGAGCCGGCGCCGGTCATCGCCTGGAGATCGCCCATGAAACTGCAACTGCAAGGCCCACAGCTGCGCGTGCGCATCAACGAGGATGAACTGGCCCGCCTGCTGGACGGGCAGTCGCTGGAGGAGCGCACGGTTTTCGGTGCGGCGTTCGCGATCGATTACAGCTTGCAAGCGATCGAAGCTGAGTCCTTTCAGCTGGACGGCAGCCCCGCGCACTGGCAACTGGGTTTGCCGCTGGCCGCGCTGCGCACGCATGCGGCGCAGTTGCCGACGCGCGACGGCCTGCATTTCACGCTGGGCGAAGGCGCGCAGGCCTTGCAGCTGACCTTCGACGTGGACGTGCGCGACAGCGTGCGTCGCCGCTACCCACGCGATAAGGATCGCCCCGCCGAATCCTGAGCCAGGCGCCCCAAGCTGCAGGCCCTGGCGACGTTGCCTCAGTCGTTGCGCAGCAGCCGCTGAGGATGGCTGTAGATCACATGCCGCCCGGGCCGGGCAAAGCCAATCAAGGTAACGCCGCAATCGCGCGCCAGATGCACCGCCAGCGCGGTGGGCGCGGAGATCGCCGCCATCAGGCCGATCCCGGCGGTGGCGGCCTTGGTAACCATCTCGTAGCTGGCGCGGCTGGTGATCAGCAAAAAGCCCTGCTGCGCATCGATGCCCTGGCGCAGCATCGCGCCGATCAGCTTGTCCAGCGCGTTGTGCCGGCCGACATCCTCGCGCACCAGGTGGATCGAGCCATCCGGCAGCGCCCAGGCGGCGGCGTGCACCGAGCCGGTAAGCGCGTTGATCGGCTGGCGCTGGCGCAACTCGGCCAACGCTTTCTCCAGCGTGGCATCGTCGATCGAGATGCCGCCGCTGACCGGCGTCGGGTGACGCACCACTTCTTCCAGCGTGCGGCTGCCGCAGATGCCGCAACCGCTGCGGCCGGGCAATAACCGCTCGGGCGCCTCGGCGGTGATCGCCGCCTCGTCGGTGACGATGTTGAGCTGGATGCCTTCGAAGCCTTCATGCACTTCTACCGCGTGAATCATCGCGGTATCCGCCACACGGCCTTCGCTCAGCGAGAAACCGTAGGCGAAATCTTCCAGATCGGCGGGCGTGGCCATCATCACCGCGAACGAGTCGCCGTCGTACAGCACGGCGACCGGGACTTCCTGCGCCAGGCAATCGTCGGCCTGCTCCTCGACGCCGTGCTGCACCCGGATGACCGGGCGTAGCGCGTAGCCGGCCGCGATGGGATCAGACGGCACGTGCAGCCGTCTTGTCGGTGGGAGCCAGCAGCACCGGGATCGATTTGTAGGTCGGCGTGCCCGACTTCGGATCGTGGTAATCCAGCGGCACCAGGCAATTGCCCTCGGGGTAGTACATCGCCACCGAGCCCTGCGGGATGTCGTAAGCCACCGCGATGAAGCCCTGCACGGTGTGCTGGGCGCTACCGTCCGCGCCTTGCTCGGAGATCAGCGACTGCACGTCGATGCGATCGCCGTGCTTGATCCCGCGCGCGGCCAGATCCTTGGCGTTGGCGAAGACCACGTCGCGCCGGCCGGTGATGCCGCGATAGCGGTCGTTGAGACCATAGATGGTGGTGTTGTACTGGTCGTGCGAGCGGATTGTGGTCATGGTCAGCGCCTGCGGACCGTAGTTCTTTTCCAGATCCTCGTTGATGCCCTTGGCCACCAGGAAATTGGCGCGCTTGCCGGGGCCACCCCAATCGCGCTCGCTGGCGCCGATGTAGAGCCGGAAACCGCCCGGCTCGCGCACACGCTCGTTGAAATTGTAGAACTCGGGGAATACCGCCTCGATGCCGTCGCGAACCACGTCGTAGTTGGCGACCATGCCTTCCCAGTCGACCTTGGAATCAGGCAGCGTGGCGCGGGCCATCGCGCCGACGATCGCCGGCTCCGATTGCAGATGCTCGGAGGCCGGCTTCAAGCCGCCCTGCGAGGCGTGCACCATCGACATGGAGTCTTCCACGGTGACCGACTGGATGCCGCTGGCCTGGATGTCCAGTTCGGTGCGGCCCAGGCAGGGCAGCAGCAGGGCGTGCTTGGCCGGGATCAGGTGCGAGCGGTTGAGCTTGGTGGCGACGTGCACCACCAAGTCCAGCTTGCGCATCGCCGGGTAGGTCGCCTCGGGGTCGGAGATCGCCACCGCTAGGTTGCCGCCCAGGCAGATCAGCGCCTTGGAGC
>JBEVMS010000277.1:0-20058 GCA_040508515.1 Dyella sp.
ATGGAGCGGCAGCGCCAACAGCCCCGGCAGCTTCGAGGCGCCGCTCTAAGTCGCCGGGTCCACAGCGGGCGCATGTTTCCGCGCCTGCTGCCATGCGCGAGCGGCTGATGCAGAATGCGTGGCCGTTCGCCAAGGCCTATCTATGAGTTTTGATCCTTCCGCCACCGCAGCGCAGCTCTCGTTGGCCGGTTTCGAGGCGCCGCAGCCGACTGACCGGCTGTTTTTCGCGGTCATGCCCGATGCAACCACGGCGGCGCAGATCGTCGAACTGGCGCAGCACCTGCGCACGAGCTTGAATTTGCGCGGCCGGGTACGGCCGACTTCGCATTTCCATGTGACCTTGCATCACCTGGGCGATTACGTAGGGCTGCCCGCCAATGAGCTGGCCCAGGCCAGGGCAGCGGCGGCGGGCATCGCCGTGCACGGCTTCGAGGTGGTGTTCGACCATGTCGTCAGTTTCAAGGCGAAGCGCAATCTGCCGTTGGTACTGCGCGGTCAGGACCGTGAGCTGGCCGCTCTGATTCAGTTGCAACAGACACTCGGCCAGCGCATGGCGGCCTGCGGACTGGGCCGCCGGGTGGAGCAGTCGTTCCTGCCACACCTCACCCTGCTCTATGACGACCGCGCGGTCGACGCGCAACCGATCGAGCCGCTGCGCTGGCGGGTGGATGAACTGCTGCTGGTACACAGCTTGCTGGGGCGCACCGAGCATCGCGTGTTGGGGCGCTGGCCGCTGCCATAGCCTTCCGTTGCATCAGCCGCTGCCGCGCCGGTAGCTCAGCAACTGGCCGCGAAAGGGAGCGATGTCGTGCTGATCGAAACGGCTACGCTGCTCGGTCACCGCGTAGCCTTGATCCTGCAAGGCATGCGTAAAGCGCGCGCTGTTGCCGCGCCCGGGGTCGGTGATCAGCACCTGCGCATCGGGGTGCGCGTGGCGCAGCATCAGCGCCGCCAATAGGTCGGACTGGTCCCGTTCGTACAGGATGTCGCTGCCGATGATCAGATCGAAGCGGCCCAGCGTGGAATCGGGCACCTGCCACGGCAGGTCGCGATAGGTCACGTGGCGCAGCCGGTTGGCACTAGCGTTGCGGCGCAGGAAGAGCTCGGCCAGGGGGTGGTGATCGCTGGCGACCACATCCGCGCGGCGCCGTTGCAGCACTAGGCTGGAGAGGCCGAGCCCACAGCCAAGTTCCAGAATCCGCTTGCCGGCGACCTCGAATGTGCTCATCGCCTCGGCCAGCACGCGCCCGGCCGGCCATACCTGACCGAACAGGCTCCACAGCGCCGAGGAGATACCGATGCGCGCGGCATGTCCATGCGGATCGGCGAACTGCTGGCGATCGCTGAGTGCGTGGATGCTGAAGGGATGTCCGCCGAGGGTGACGGTGAGCTGGCGTGTCTGATAACCCGGCATGGGCGCTCCCTGAAATGACGAGCTTCCCAAGCCGCGGGAAGATGACGAATGAAGGGGCGCACCGGCGATGATTCTTATCGGACGGTCGCAAAAGTTTGGTTGTGGTTCGATCCTACGCTAGTTAGCGTCGCCGGCGGGGTTGATATCAGTACGGGCTGGTTTAATATTGTCGGTCCGCAGCCGTCCCCTGCATGCTGGCTTTAGGAGCCAGCGACCTGGACGCCCTCAACGCCGCTCACTTATCCAAGGAATTACCCCGCATGACGTCCCGTTTTTTGGGAGCCGCGCTCGTTCTCGGCTTGTTGTCGGCGATCGGTCCGTTTGCGATCGACATGTATTTGCCGGCGCTGCCGTCGATCCAGCACAGCCTGAAGGCCGATGTGCGCCTGGTCCAGATGAGCCTGATGGCTTTCTTCATCTCGCTCGGATTGGGGCAGCTGATCTACGGGCCCGTGTCGGACATGGTGGGACGCAAGCCGCCGCTGTACTTTGGGCTGGTGTTGTTTGCGCTGGGCAGCATTGGTTGTGCGTTGGCGCCAAGCATCCATGCGCTGATTATTTGTCGTTTCATCCAGGGGCTTGGTGCGTGTGCCGGCACAGTGGTGCCGCGCGCGGTGGTACGGGACATGCACACGGGCCCCGACGCGGCGCGCCTGATGGCGATGCTGATGCTCGTATTCAGCGTGTCGCCGGTGTTGGCGCCACTGACCGGTAGCCTGGTGATTGCCTTTGCCAGTTGGCGTGGGATTTTCTACGTGATCACCGGCGCGGCGCTGTTGGGGCTGCTGCTGGTCAAACTGGTACTGAAAGAAACTCGCCCACCTGAGGCACGGTTGGATAGTGGCCTGGCCAGCGCTTTGCGCGGCTATGCCATTTTGTTGAAAGATCCCCATGTGATGGGGCTGATCTTCATCGGCTCGTTCGGGGTGTCCAGTTTCTTCGTCTATCTGGCCAACTCATCGTTCGTGCTGATCGGCCACTACGGGCTCACGCCAGCCCAGTACAGCATGGCTTTTTCGATCAATGCGATCGCTTTTATCGGCGCGGCGCAGTTTACCGGCCGCCTGGGTGGCCGGTTTGGTTTGAAAAACCTGGTGCGCGTGGCGGTGACCGGCTTCGCCGCAAGCATGCTGTTACTGGCGTTGTTGTTCAGCGCTGGTATGCAGCAGTTGCCGGTGATGATGAGCCTGCTTTTCGTGGGCTACGGTTTTTTGGGCTTGGTGATTCCGACCACTGCGGTGCTGACCCTGGAAGAGCACGGCAGGATCGCCGGCACCGCCTCCGCGCTGATGGGCACCTTGCAATTCGTCACCGGGGCGGTGGTGATCGCCCTGGTTGGTTTGTTCGTCGACGGCACGGCGCTTCCCATGCTGCTGGGAATCGCTGCTGTGGCGCTGATTGCCTTCGTCCTGGCCCAGTTGACCCTGCGTCCGCGCGCCGCCACCGCGGACTGATGGCGAATCGGTACGCTTAAGGATGGCGCCATTTCCAAGGCGGTGCCTGATGCCTGGTGCCTGATGCGGCGGAACGGACGCCGCCTGCACGCGTTGCTGCTTGAGCACAGCAATGATCTGGCTGTCGGTGAAACGGGATGTCGTCATGAAACCTTGTCGGCCCACGTCCGGCGTCAACGTGTACGTGGGGGGATGACCGGGCGTTACGAGGATGCCAGCGGCAGGCCCATGTGCTTGAGCCAGCGGTAATGCGAGACGATGCCAGCACGTAGGTTCGGATGATGGCGGTAAGGCATGCCGAAGTCGTGGCAGGTGGCCGCAACCAGGGGTGCCAATGCGCGGTAGTGCACATGCGAAACCCGGCAGAACAGATGATGCTCGATCTGGAAGTTGAGCCCGCCGATCAACCAACTCAGCGCGCGGTTGTCTTGTGCGAAATCCACCGTGGCATCGAGCTGATGCGCCGCCCAGGCGCGCTCGATGCGCGGCGAGGCCGGGGCGGTCGATACAAAGCGGGCGTCCTCCACCACATGCGCCAACTGAAACACCAGCGCCAGCAGTAAGCCGGTAATCGCGGCGACCAGCAGATAAAATCCCAGCACGACGCCGAAGGGGTGATAGAGCAGCGGCACCCCGAAGGCCAGCGCAAAGAAAACCAGCTTGCCGCCGATCAGCACCACCAGATTCCATCCGCGCGGACGGGGAAAGCGCCGCTCGCCGATCTTGCCGGTGATCAGGTCACGGAAGTCGCCGTAGAGATGCCAGCGGATCGCCGTGACCGCGTAGAGCAACCACAGGTAGTAATGCTGCCAGCGATGCATCCGACGATGACGTTGAGTGGGCGCCAGTCGCGCGAGAATTCCCAAGTCGATGTCGCTGTCGTGGCCGTCGATGTTGACGTAGGTGTGGTGGAAGTGCGCGTGCTTCCAATGCCAGATGTAGGAGCTGCCGCCGATCAGGTCCAGCGTGGCAGCCATGGTGCGGTTGATCCAGCGATGGCGCGAAAACGCTTGGTGACCGCCGTCATGTTGAATGTTGAAACCGATCGCGGCGGTGGCGATGCCCAGCACCACGGCGTACAACAGGCCTTGCCACAGCGTGCTGGCCCAACCGACCAAGCCGACATAAGACGCCGCGAACACGCACAGGATCAGCGCGGTTTTCAGGTACAAGCTCGGGTTGTCGCGTGAGCGTTGGCCGGTGACTGAGAAATGCTCGTCGATGCGCCGACGCAATTCATGCTGAAAGCGGTTATCACCGTTGAACTGTGGCTTGACGGGATCGCCTCGGCCAGCGCTGACCAAGGGTGGGGAGCTAGACATGCTGAAAGGTTCCTGGCCGCAGGTTAGGCGACGCGGTGAGATGGGCGATTGCGGACAAACGAAATCGCAGCAGTAAACAGCCCGTGACAATCAGGCGTAGCGACGCTCTGAGATGTGCTGGTCGACGCGCTCGTAAGCCTCGCCGATCAGCAATGCCAGCACCAGGTCGTGTGAGATATCCAAGAAGTCATAGTCGTGGGCGAAATGCTCGACGATGGCCCCCGCGAGGTAGAGAGTGCAGGATTGCCCGGCGGCGGCGATATCGTAGCCGCGGTAGTGGATTGATCTGGCAGGAATGGACACGGCGCGCCTCGTAGGGCAGAGGATGTTTGCCACCGTTAGGGCGACCCGTCGATCTGCGCAGTTGGCGCCTTACCATCGTCTTGCCGTCGCCCCATACGCAAGATCATGCTCCCATTGCTGTTACGCGCAGGTAAGTGTGGCGCCACGGCCTCGCTACCTTAAGACGTATCGTTGCGGCCCGTGGCCGAAGGTAGAATGGGCGGATGCCGCACGATCAACTCCCGCCTTTGGACCCACCGCCGCAACCGCCGGGCGTGCCCGAACCCGACGAATGTTGTAACTCCGGCTGCGTGCCGTGCGTCTACGATCTTTACGACGAGGCGTTGGCGCAGTACCGGCTGCAACTGGCCACGTGGCTGGCGCGCCAGCCGTTGCCCGAGCACGAATGACGCACCAGCCCGTGGGCGAGGGGCGCCCATGTCACACTATGTCGCGTAGGGAATGACCGATGGGGGCGGCCGTATGGCCGCGTGGTGGTTCGGCATAGGGAGTAGGGGCCCTGACCTCAATGACATGCACGCCACGATGGCTGCTGCCAATGCTCGTTGCACTGTGGATGCTGGCGAGTGGCCCAGGCCGCGCGCAGCAATATTCCTTTCAGGCCTTCGACCGCAAGGCCGGACTTGAGAGTCAGACCATCAACTGCATGTTGCAGGATTGGCGGGGCTTTATCTGGGCCTGTTCGGAAATGGGACTGTACCGGTTCGACGGTAGCCATTTTCAGCGCATGGGACGCGAGCAAGGGTTCGTGCGTGGCGAGTACATTACCGCGATCGCGCAGGACGCTTCCCGCCAACGGCTATGGGTTGCCACGCAATCGGGGCTACGGGTTGGTGACGGCTTGCACTTTGAAAACGTCGAGCCAGAACATAAACCGCTGGTAGTCGACATCGGCCGCAAGCTGGCTGTGCTGGACGATGGACGTCTGTTGCTGGTGCGCGACGGCCATCTGCTGGCGTTGGCGATGGGGTCGAATCGGCAGTGGCAATTGCAACCGATGTTCGATGCCGCCAGCGTGGCCGACCATCCGGTGCTGGGCAATATCACCAGCGCGTTTCTCGATCGTGGCAGCTTGTGGCTCGGGTGCGACGGCATGCTCTGTGAACTGGATCGCGCCGGTCAACTGCATGTGCGCGGCCTGTCGCAGGGTATTCCCACGGACACCTGGCTGGGCTTTCTGCGTGATCGGCAAGGCACGCTGTGGGTGCGTGGAGTGCATCGTGTGGTGGTGCGGCCCGAGGGTGCCACACGTTTCGTGGCGCGCGACGTACCGGACAGCGATATGGATGTGGTCACCGACGACGGTGGCTTCGTCGAGGACGCCGGCGGCCGCGTCCTCACGCGCACCAATCGTGGACTGGCGCGTTGGGACGGCGCCGGCTGGAGCACCATCGACGCCAGCAACGGCCTGCCCGAGATTGGCATTGTCGCGCTTTTGTTCGATCGCGACGGTGCCCTGTGGCTGGGTACTTACGGGCGTGGCATCTATCGCTGGAACGGCTACGGTCTGGTTGACGGCTGGGGCATCGGGCAAGGCTTGGATAGCGTGCCCAACTGGTCGATCCTGCGAGACAACCAGGGACGCTTGTGGCTGGGCAACGAACTGGGTGGAAGCGTGTTGATGCCGCAACGCAATCGGTTGCAACCGTGGCCGTTGGCGATCGAACCAGCGCCGCGTCAGGTGTTGAGTCTGGCCAAGGCGCCCGACGGGGCGATCTGGGTCGGCTTGTACGATCGGCGCGTGCTGCGTTACGACCCCTCCAGCGATCGCACCAGCCTGGCGGCGAACTTGCCGGTGTTCATCAAGGCGCTGCATTTTGATCGCCGTGGGCACCTGTGGATCGGCACGGTCAACGGGATTTATCACATCGACGCGGTAGGCGCGCCGGCCCAGCAGGTGCCGGTGCGCCTGAGTACGGATAAACAATGTTCGGACATCGCCGAGGACGCGCAGGGCGGCCTGTGGTTTGCCTGCAATTCCGGCGTGTTGCGTTATGCCAACGAGCAATGGAGGCGAATGCGCACCGGCGGCGCGCAGATGGCATCCGGCTACAGCACGATCGCGGTCGATCGCGATGGCAGCCTGTGGCTGGGCGGCAACGAACCGGGCGTGTTTCGCGCGCGGATCAGGGGCGATCTCCTGCAAGCGACGCACATCGGCGACACCTGGCTGGATAACTCGCTGGCTTATTTCATCCGTCGCGATCACCGCGGCTGGATCTGGATCGGCGGTGGCGGCGGGGTCGATGTCTATGACGGCATCCGTTGGACCCACATCGCCCGGGACGATGGCTTGCTGTGGGACGAAACCGACCAGAATGCCTTTTTCGAAGATGCCGACGGCTCGGTCTGGATCGGCTCGGCGATCGGTGTAAGCCACATCCTCAAACCCGAGGCGATGCTTGCGCCCAGCACGCGCCAGGTCATGATCACCTCGGTGCGCTACGGCTCCCAGCTGGTTGGTAAGGGAGCCAGCGTAGATGTCAACGACAACCGCGCGCCGTTGACGGTGGACTATGCGTTGCTTGGGCGATCGTCTGGCAGTCCGGCGCACTTTCGCTACCGTCTGCGCGGCTCGGATTGGATTGAAACCTCGGCGCACGTCCTTAACTTCACCGGCCTGTCCTCGGGCGATTACCGCTTTGAAATCCAGGCTATCGATGACGATCGGCGCTTACTGTCGGCGGTGAGCCATTTCGATTTTCAGATCGCACCGCCCTGGTGGCTGGCCTGGTGGACTTACCCACTGATGCTTGTGGTGCTGGTCACGGCCCTGGGACTGAGTTGGCGCTGGCGCACGCGTCGCTTACTGGAGCAGAACAAGCGGTTGGAGGCGATGGTCAGCCAGCGTACCGCCGAACTCACCGAGGAAAAGCGCGAGCTTGAGCGTGCCCGCGCTGAGCTTTACGACCAAGCCACCCACGATGCCTTGACCGGTTTGTACAACCGCAAGGCAATATTCGACCTGTTGGCCGCGCAGTTGGACTTGTCGGTGCGCGTGCCGCCCGGGCTGGCGGTGGCGCTGATCGATGCCGACCATTTCAAACGCATCAACGACACCTTTGGTCATCAGGCCGGTGACGCGACCTTACAAGCCATAACCCGGCATCTGGAAGCTTATGTGCGCGAGGGCGACCGGCTTGGACGTTATGGCGGCGAGGAAATCCTGATGATCTTGCCGGGCATCGGCCGGATCGATGCGGAGAACCGCATGCAGCAGATCCAGGCGGCGGTCAGCGCCACCCCGCACAATTGGCAGGGCGACCAATATCGGGTCACCTTGAGCATCGGACTGGTCTGGATCGGCCGCGAGGATGTCAGCGTGGAGGACGTGATCCGCCGTGCCGACTTTGCCCTCTACGAGGCCAAGAGCGGTGGTCGCGATCGGGTGGTGAGCGAAGTGCCGGTATGAGTTTGCCGTGGCGACCGTGCGAGATGCGGGTCGATCCACACTTCGGATGGGTGCTAGAAACGCTCGCCGGTCGGCAGGAAACGCCATTGGCCCGGTGCCATTCGGCTCAGCGGGATGCGCCCGATGCGCAGGCGCTTGATCGCGGTCACTTCCAACCCGACCTGGGCGCACATGTGCCGCAGTTGGCCGGCGTGCACATGCTTGATGGCAAAACGCAGCCGGTTTTCGCTCTGCCAACTGGCCTTGCAGGGCGGCAGCACCCGGCCCTGATAGCTCTGGCCGTGACAGAGCCGCGCCAGGCCATCGGTGGCGATCGTGCCGCGCACCTCGACCTGGTACTCCTGTTCGATCCGCGCGCTGTCCTCGGTCAGCCGGCGCACCACGCGCCAGTCCTGGGTCAGCACCACCAGCCCGCTGGCGCCGTGGTCCAGCGGCATCGGCGCGCTGAGTCGGGTGAGGTGACGATGCAATGGCTGGATGCCGCTGAGGTCGTCCGGGCTGTGGTTTTCCAGCGCGATCGTCGGCACTACGCTGGTCCGCCAGGGGCCGCTTTGCACCGCGACCGGCTGGTGCAGCAACAGGGTGGCCGGCTCGAGCGGTTCGAGGGTGGCGTTGGGATCGACTTCGACGTGTTGATCGACGATCTTGAACTGCGGTTGCTCGACGACCACGCCGTCCACGCGCACCCAGCCGCCCTCGATATACAACTCCGCCTCGCGGCGCGAGCAGCCGGTCAGCTCGATCACCCGTTTGCTCAGGCGAATAGGTTCGGACATCGGAAAGCGCCAGCGCAAAGAAAGCGCACAGTGTATCGGCTCGCGCCTCGCTTGCCGCGTCTGGCGTGCGCTCAGCGGCTGTGCGCGGCGATCCAGGCGCTGGCGCCCCGGCCGGCGCGCAGCCCGCTGGCGAAGCAGGCGGTTAGCAGATAACCGCCGGTGGGGGCTTCCCAATCGAGCATTTCGCCGGCACAGAACACGCCCGGTAGCTGGCGCAGCATGTGCCGATCGTCCAGCGCTTCCAGTCGCACACCACCGGCGCTGCTGATCGCTTCGGCCAGGGGGCGGGCCGCAGTGAGGCGTAGCGGCAGGCGCTTGATGGTCCGCGCCAGCAGGGGGATGTCGTTGCGTTGGGTGGGGTTGAGTTGTTCGTACAGCAGCGCGCTTTTGACGCCGCCGATGCCCGCCTGGCGGCGCAGATGGTCGCTCAGCGAATGCTTGCCACGCGGCTTGGTTAGGTCTTGGTGCAGGCGCTGCTCGCTGCGATCGGGCGCCAGATCCAGCCACAGCATGGCATGACCGTCGCTGGCGATGCGGTGGCGAAGTTGCGCCGATAAGGCATAGATCAGGCTGCCTTCGATACCGCTGGCGGTGATCACGCACTCGCCCTGGCGGCTGTGTTCCTGACCGTCGGCGTCGATCCAAGACGCGACCACCGGTTTCAGCGGCGCGCCGGCATGGCGCTCGGCCAGATGTGCGCTCCAGCCGATATCGAAGCCGCAATTGGCCGGGGCCAAGGGCGCGACGGGCACGCCGCGCTCGGCCAGCCAGGGCTGCCAGGCGCCATCGGAACCCAATTGCGGCCAGCTGCCACCGCCCAGCGCCAGCACCACCGCGTCGGCGTGTCGGCGTTGTTCGCCCTGAGGCGTGGCAAAACGCAGCGCGCCCGCGTCGTCCCAACCCAGCCAGCGGTGCTGCACGTGAAAGTGCACACCCTGATCGCGCAATCGGCGGACCCAGCCGCGTAGCAGCGGCGCGGCCTTGAGGTCACTGGGAAACACCCGTCCGGAACTGCCGACGAACGTCCTCACGCCCAATACTGCCGCCCAGTGACGCAGCGCGGCGGCATCGAAGTCGTCCAGCCAGCCGCCAACCTCGGCGGCGCACTCGCGGTAGCGGGCATCGAAGGCTGGTCGCGGCTCGCTATGCGTCAGATTCATGCCGCCCTTGCCGGCGATCAAAAACTTCCGCCCGACCGAGCCTTTAGCTTCGTAAAGGTCAACCTCGACCCCGGCGGCGCGGGCGACTTCGGCCGCCATCAAGCCTGCGGGGCCACCGCCGATGACGACTAGGCCGGGATTGCTGGGAAGCGTGCGCATAGGAGGGGAAATAGAGAAACCGGCCACGGTAGAGCAGTACCGCCATTATGGCCAGCGAACTTGCGCCCGGAGGATTCACGAGGCTGGCAGCTCAAGGCAGAATCGTCGCGAAAGTTATCCGGCAGCTTGCCGATATACCATGACGTCAGGTCTTGATTTTGATGTTTTCTAAAGGTGGCAGTTTCGCATGGAAAGTCGACAGGTTCGATGGGGCGTGGCAGCAGCGCAGCGGTGCGTGCATGTCTGAGGAGCAAGAGGACTCGGTGGTGATCGAAGACATCGGATCGGACCCGGATTTCGACCCGCAGCTTGTCGAGGATCCCGCCATTATTCGTGCGCACCTGTATCAGTTGCAGCAACATCGCGTGCCGCTGTTGCTGAATTTCAGCGAGGGTGGCGAGCGCTTCCGCAGCACACTGATCGCCATGCGGCGTGACTACGACCTTATCGCGATCGATGAACTGGTGCCCTTCGCAGGCGCCGAACTGATCCGCGGCGGCAGCGCATTCAAAGTGACCGGCTATCACGATGGCGTGCGCATGACCTGGCAATGCATGAGTGGCGCCACGTCCGGCGTGCTCGATGGCCTGCCATGCTATTGGATGGCCATCCCCGAACGGATGTCGTATTTCCAGCGACGCGAGGATTTCCGCGTGCAGGTGGTGCTTGCCAATCTGCCCGAAGTGGGGGTAAGCGCCTACGAGTGGTTGGACGCACCACTCGCTGGGCAGTTGCTGGATATCTCCATTACGGGCTGCCGGTTGGGCTTGAGCGGCGATCACCGCCATTTGTTGCAGGCGGGGAATGTTTATCGGCTCACGTTGCGCGTGCCCGGCAAGGCCGATGTGATCGTCGATTCAGACGTGCGCCATACCCAGTACAACGACGCACGCGACATCACCATCACCGGCATGCGCTTTCGCTCGCCGGGTACCAGCGAGCAAAAAATCCTGCAGCAATGGGTATTCCAATTGCAGCGCGAGGCGCACCGTGCGCGCTCCGATCGCGCCTTGTAGCTTTTAGCTGTCCTTACTGGCCAGGACCATGTTGCCTGGCCTGTGACGTACACGGGATCAGGCATCCAGTGGCAGCGGATGCTCCGGTTCGCTCAATGCCAGGAAAGTCCAGAACGGCTTGCGCTGCTCGGCCCAGTGGCGCGAAGTATCGTCCATGATGTCGAGCGCCAGATCGAAATCGTCCTCGACCGCCAGTTGCAGCGCTTCGCTGTGTTCGAGCATCAGCACGTAGCCACGCGCCGGCAGCCAGGAAAGATCCGCCAGGCGGTCGGCCAATGCCTCCCAGTTGTGGCCATAGTGGAAGGGAAAGGCCAGGCTTTGCGCCAGCGTGCGCAGCAAGGCGCTTTTGTCGTGGCAATCGTGGAAGTCTATGCGTCGCAGCAAGAGCCCATGGCGTTGGGCGCCTTCGGCCAACATGTCCAGATCGCTGGCGCCGACCACGTAGGTGCCGGCCTGGGCCGGATCGGTCAGATCAAACGGCGGCATATTCATGGCGTCACCCGAAAGGCCCGAGAGATTGGGTAGTCGCGTAGTCGACCGTCGGGCGCCGCGCCGCCGTTGATAATGCGTCGCCTGCCGCGTGAGGCCACGTCGGATGTTCCAACAGCCCATGGGCAGCCTGCGGCGCGCGGCAGGTAGCCTTGCGGTTGCCAAACGCGCTGCCTTCCGGCGCATGCCGGGAGGGGGCTTCGTGGCCGAGCCACAGCAAAGTATCGGCAGTCTCCGGGGGCAAAAAATCGCGCGTCTGGATAGCGGCGTGGCCGGTGCGCGATGCCATCGGCACCGCGGCGGTGTACGGGCGACTGAGCAGCAACAGCGGCATTGGTGATGGACTTGCGCATGGCTGGATATCCGCGCCGATACCGTGGGCACCCCGTGTGCCGCATGACTCGCAGTCTGCCCGATTTGCCGGCGCTGCGGATTGCCGGTAGCCGGCGCAAGTTCACATTACCGACGATCGCCCCGCTGTTCCGTTTCCGATCCGTGCGCAGCGTCGCGCGCACGATCGCGATGCGAGTCGGCAACGGTGCCAATCGCCCGGCGACGGACCGCGCACGCGGAAGAGCGGCCGTGTTGGGGCGTGGTGTCGTTGCAGCCAGGCATTTCCCACGTGCTGTCTATGCCACGCGAGCTCGGACATCGAGGCCGGCGGCATGCCTGGACGAGCATGGCCGCGCCACCGCGCATGAAAGAGCATCGAGCTTAAGCTGATGGGTGAGGGCCGCATTTAGATGTTTTTTTCTAATCAGTTTAGACATATAAGCTTCTAATAGTTTTTGATGTATTCGTCTGATGGCTGGCTGTTGTTCACAGGGTGTGCGGGCTCGATTCTGGAAGCGGTCCAGGCATCACAAACTTGCGTCAGGGATTGCGTCCGTGCGCCATGTTGCTGCGCAACGAAAGTGGTAGTGTGCCGGCGGTCGACGCGCTGGTCGCAGTCGCAGCCGCACTGCGCTAACAGACACTTTCCCTCATTGGAGATGCTTGATGAAACTACTATCGAAGAGCAGTTACGGCGTGGCGGCTTTGGGCCTGCTGCTGGCTTTGCAGGTTGGTGCAGCCCAGGCGGACAGCTGGAATCTGGACGCGCCGCACTCGGAGCTGCATTTCGTGACGACCAAGGCTGGTAAGCCGGGCATCGCCGCGATCGAGGAAGTGCAAACGTTCAACACGTTCACCGGCAAGCTCGACAGCACCGGACAGATTCAGCTGACGGTGGATCTGGGCAGTGTGCAGACGCAGATTCCGTTACGCGATCAGCGGATTCGCGACATGCTGTTCAAGGTGACCGAACATCCGAACGCGCAGTTCACCGCGCAGTTCGATATGAGCGCGCTGAAGGGGCTCAAAACCGGCCAGTTCAAGGATGTCAGCCTCAGTGGCTCGCTGGCGCTCAATGGCACCAAGCAGCCGTTGGATGCCAATCTGCGCGTGGTCAAGCTAGCTCATGGGGCCTTGTTGGTCAGCACCCGGCAACCAATCGTGGTGGATCTGCAGAAGTTCGATTTGAGCGACGGCGTTACCGCGCTGCATGACGTGATGGCGCTCAATGTGTTGTCGGCCAGCGCGCCGGTAAGTTTCTCGCTGGTCTTGAACTCGGCTGATTGAGCGTGTTGAGCTGAAGGCCAGGCCCGCTGACGGCGGGCTTGGCTCAAGCCGGATAGATGTCGGGCAGGGGGAAATTGCGCTGTAAATCTTGCTGGGCGCGTTCCAGTCTTGCCAGCGGCAATTGGCCGGGGCGATCGGACGCGGGCGGCGTATGCCGCTCGGCGCGTTGGTTCTCCACCAGGAGTTGGATCATCGCCAGATGATCGGCATCAAGCAGCGCCTTGCCCAGTTCGCTGCTCGGCGGTTGCGTGCGGATCGCCATGCGCTCGTGCAGGGCCTCGATCACATGAGGCGGCAGTTCCCAATGCTGCGCGGCACGTAAGGTGAGGTGGCTGGCGATCCACGCGCAGCCGGCAAGAAAACGTCGGCTGAAGACGCCTAGTGTCGGCGGTGCTTCCTGGTCGAGCACGCGAATCACCGCGCCGACGCCGGCGTTGCAGACCACGCCCGCAAGGAACGCCTCGAATGGATCGGCGTAGCCCTTGGCAAGATACATGCTGGCATGCGCGCAGCGTTCGGCATGGTCCCACAGGCGCTGGCCGGCGGCATGGCCGTACATGCCAGCGCTGGCTTGCAGGATTGGCTTCATCACATGCGCGGTGACCATCTGGCGCAAGCCGTCCTGGCCCAGCAGCACTACCGCATGCTGCAAGCTGACGATCGGTTTCAAGGTGCGGTAGTGCACGCTCTGGGTAACCCGCATCACCTCGCCCACTAGCACCGGATCGCGACCGATCAGGTCGGCCAGCTTGCTGCCGTTGGTGTTGTCGGTTTTGAGCAGGCGAAGCAATTGCGGCAATACCGTCGGCAGGCGCGGCAGACTGCTGATATCGAAGCGATCGGCGCCGCAGATCTGGTCCAGCCGCTTGAGCATGGCCAGCTCCGCAAGCCGTGGTTCGACGGTATGGGAAGATGCCATGCCCAACACCAAGCGATGGAATCGATCTTCGATTTCCGCATGACCGAGCATGGTGGGTCCGGGCACGGGCTGCGATTCGGAGACGGTCATCCACGCCAGTGCGTCGCCCTCCGCGTGGGCAACGCCCGGGCGCTCGTCGCGAGCGAATAATCGCTTCCAGATGTTGTCCATAAGCCGCTTTGCCCTTGCTGCAGCCCCGGCGACGGTGTTGATTCCGGCGGGTCGGCGGCTAGTGTAAGCGTACTGTAAGCTTGGCGTCAGGCCCTCCGCTGAGTGCGTGGGGCGGGGTGATCGTGGCGGTGTGCCATGCGGCGCATGGCCGGTCGGCTGCTTAGTTGTCGGCGGCGATGAGGCGCTTGGTCGGTTGCACGGCGACGGCCGATTGCTCGCCCATCAGCTGCAGCTCGCCGTCCTGTACCAGCACTTGCAGGCGCATGCTGCGCTCGCTCAGGCTGGCCAGTTGTTGCACGGTTTCCGGTGGGATATCCAGCACGCTGAGGTTCTTGTTGCGTGCCAGCGCGGCTCCGCTCTTGGCCCACCACACCTCGGCGGCTTGGCCGCCGTAAGTGATAACCACCACATGACGCGCGCGCCCGCAGGCTTTGCGCACACGGGCCTCGTCGGGCTGGCCCAGTTCGATCCACAACAGGATGTCGCCGGTATAGTCCTTCTGCCACAGGTCCGGCTCATCGTCCTGGCTGAGGCCCTTGCCGAATTCCAGGCGCTCGTCGGCGAACAGCGCGTAGGCCAGCAGACGCACCATCAAGCGCTCCTCGGTTTCGGAGGGGTGGCGCGCCAGAGTCAGCGGATGGGTGGCGTAGTAATGCCGGTCCATGTCGCTGACTTGAAGCTCGGCTTTGTAGACGGTGGCGTTGAGGGCCATGCGTGTGGCTCGGGCAAAAGGGTGATTGTACGCCCTATGCGCCCAAGCCGAGGAACTGCCGCGCCGCCGGCCAGCGGCGCAGCCACCACCGTTCGATCAGCAGCACAGCCAGCATGCTCAAACCCAGCAGCGGCAGCAGCACGCCCAACAGCATCAGCGCACCGACCAGCGCCAGCGGATAGCGACGGTCCAAGGGTGGCGGCGGCGCACCCAGCATGCTGCTGGGACGCCGTCGCCACCAGGACAGCGCCGCGCTGATCGCCATTAATTGCAGACCAAGTGCGGTAAGTACGCTCAGGATCTGGTTGAGCGGTGCGAACAACTGGCCTTCATGGATCGCCACGCCATAGCCGATCACGCGATCCAGCCACGGGCGCTGGGCGAAATCGATCCGCGACAGCACCTGCGCCCGTTCGCCATCGAGTTCCAGATCGACCCGCTGGCTGCGATCCTGCGGCTGCGCGTGGGCGTTCCAATGGGCATCCAGCCGGGAGGGCGGCGATATGGTTACCGGCGCCTGCAGTCGCAGCGCGTCGACCACAGGCAGCAGCCGATCCAGCGCGCGGTAGTCGGCATGCGCGGCGAGCGGTCTGGCGACGGTGTCGGCCGCGGGCATGTTCATGCCCGGCATGCTGTCCATCGCGGATGTCGGCTGGGCGTCAGGCGCGCTGTTCATGGCCTGCCACTTGGCCTTTTCGGCGTCGCTGCTAATGGTCCAATCCTGCCGTCGTGGTGTGTCGGCATGGTACTGACGCAACTGCGCCAGCATGCCGCCCCAGGATTTGCTCCAGGGCAGGCCCGATACCAGCAGAAACAACGCCAGCACCGAGATCCACATGGCGGTCACCGCATGCAGGTCGCGCAAGGCGATACGTGTGCCCTGGCGCAGCCGGGGATAGAGCACGCCGGCCAGCCGTGTGCTGCGCGGCCACCACAGGTAGAGCCCGCTCAAAAGCAAGACGATGGTCCAGCTAGCGGCCAGTTCCACCACCATCGAACCGCGTTCGCCGAGCATCAATTCACCATGCAGGTAGAAAATCACGCGCATGAAGCGATCGTTTTCGCGCACGTTGTGTAAAACCTGGCCGCTGCTGGGATCGAGATAGACGCGATGCAGATCCTTGCCGTGTCCGACCAGAATTTGCGCCGCATCATGCGGGCCTTGCGCAAGTTGATAGGCATTGAGGGTGCTACCGGGCACCGCTGCGATCGCCTTGGCCACCAGTGTCGATGGCGGCAATGGCGCGCCAGGCTGGGCCACCTGGGCGTAACGCTGTTCCAGCAGCGGCTCCAGTTGCGGTTTGAACAGATAAATCAATCCCGTCGTGCTCAGCCACAGCACAAACGGCAGGCAACCTAAGCCGGCATAAAAATGCCAGCGCCACAGCAGCCGATACGCGTGATGGCGGCGCACTTGGGCGGTCACCGCAGCAGGTGTGTCGAGTTTGTTCATCAGGTCAGGTCGATGGCGAAAAGGGAATATGCGCGTGGCGCACAATCAGGCCGCGATGCGATACCGGCAACGTGGCACGAGGAATCGCTGAGGCGTCCACCGCGGGCAACGTCTGGAGCTTGCGCGGGTTTAGTGAGGAATGACCGGACGTCGATGGCATGTGCCAACGCCTCTACGCAAGGCGCTCGCAGCACAACCAATGGCCACGGCTGCAAGAGGATGCGTGGCGAGCTGTGCCAAGGACGGCGGCGCGCCGAAGCGAGTCGACATGAGGGAGTCCAATTGATCCAGCAAGGCATCGGCACGCAAACCCGCCACGAGGACGGGTACGTGAGGACGATCAGGCGTTATGGATCGACGGTGGACCGCGCGGTGCGTGGCTGCGATCGGGCGCGCGTTCGGCCAGGAAGATGGTTGGTAAAGGTCGCGGCTGATAGGGCGTGCGCAACAGCAGGGCGGCGACAAAAAAATCGCCGCTCAGACCGGGACTGTGATTGAGAAGATCGCAATAGCCGCACTTGGCCAGTCGATCATGGTGCGGATGGGATGGGGTATCCGACGCATGCGCGACCAACCCCGCATGGCCCTCGCACCAAGCGCCCAGGACTGGCCACGACGACGGCGCCGGCAAGGTCAGCGAGACCACCGGCGCCACCATCGTCAGCCAAATCGCCAGCATGGCCAGCCATGCGACGAGGCGTTTATGCACTAGCGTGCGGCGCAAAATCTTGCCTCTTTGGCGTGATCCAACCTTGGAAGGCCAAGGTCCACATCTCGTTAAATGATCGCACGTCAAGCGTGCCGACGCACAGCCGCGTCGTTGCGACGCAGCTTGGGCCAGGGCGCCGGCGAAACGGCGTGGGCGTGGAGAGGCGATACTAGCCATTCCGCATGAGGCCATCGCGCATGTCCTGTTCCACGCTTCCCGAGATCGCCGCCAGTACCGTGCACTTGCCGCCCGGTCCGTGGGTGCGGGTGATCGATGCCCTGTGCGTGCGGTTTCCACGCATCGAACGCGCCACGTGGCTCGACCGGATGGCGCGCGGCCGCGTGCTGGACGGCCACGGGCAGCCGTTGTCTGCCGAGAGCGCGTTCGAGCCGGGCATGCGGGTGCATTACTACCGCGAGGTCGCCGTCGAGGCACCGATCGAGGGCATCGAGCAGGTGCTGCATGTCGATGACGATCTGGTGGTGGCCGACAAGCCGCCGTTCCTGCCGGTCACCCCGGCCGGCGGCTACGTGACGCAGACCTTGCTGGCGCGCCTGACCGCGCGGTTGGGCAATGATCAACTTGTGCCGCTGCATCGGATCGATCGATTGACCACGGGCCTGGTGCTGTTTTCGGCCAACCCGGCGACGCGCGGCACCTACCAGGCGCTGTTTCGCCAGCAGCGCATCACGAAGGATTACCATGCGCTCGCCGCGCCGTTGCCGCAGTTGGATTTTCCGCTGCGTCGATTGAGCCGCATTGTCGCCGGCACGCCGTTTTTCCGCATGTGCGAAAGCGCCGGCGCACCCAACAGTGAAACCGTGATTGACGTGCTTGAACGCGGCGAGCGCGTCTGGCGTTATCGATTGCAACCGGTCAGCGGCAAGAAGCATCAACTGCGCGTGCATATGGCTGTGCTGGGTGCGCCGATCCTCAACGACCCGTTGTATCCCGAGTTGCTCGCCTCGTTCGAAGGTCAGCCCGTGCCGGATGACCCGGCGCGGCCGCTGCAACTGCTGGCGCAGCGTCTGCGTTTTCGCGATCCGCTGCATGGTGGCGAGCGGGTGTTCGAAAGTCGTCAGCAACTGCCCGCGTTGGATGTACTGCTCGACGGAGCTCGCGGCCGCATCTGACGTCTTGGTTTCGTGACTTCTGGCGTTATCGAAGTCATGCCGCGACTGGCATGCTCGGGGTTTGTGCTGGCGGGGAGCCACCATGTCTATTGTGTCGCGGCGTGTGTTGGCGCTTGCTGTGTCGCTGGCCTGCGCCAGCGCGGTGCTCGCGTCCGATGATCCGGCGCCGGCCAGTTCCAGTCAGCCAGCCTTGAGTGCGCAAACACTGAACTCCGGCGGTGTGATGCCGGCCGAGCAGAAGCGGGTGCATTTCGAACATGCCGAGCTGCATTTTTCGATCGATCCCGATCAACAGCGGATTGAGGGGATGGCCCGGCTGCATTTCCGCGCGGTGGAACCCACTTCGGTGATCGTGCTGGATCTGGACCACAATCTGCCGATCAGCCGGATTGCATTGGACGGTAAAACGCTCGATGCCGCGCGCTGGAGCAATCCGGACGGCCGCCTTCGCATCGAGTTGCCACGTCCGCTGGCGACGGGTCGCGCGGTGACGGTGGACCTCAGCTACGCCGGCAAGCCGCATGTAGCCAAGCGCGCGCCCTGGGATGGCGGCTTCGTGTGGGCTAAGACGTCGGACGGCCAACCCTGGGTTGCCAGCGCGGTGGAAGGCGAGGGCTGCGACCTGTTCTGGCCGTGCATCGACCAACCACAGGGCGAGCCGGACCTAGTCGACACCTATATCAGCGTCCCCAAGCCACTGGCCGCGCCCGGCAATGGCCGGCTGATCGAGATCACCGAGCAGGGCAACCGGCGCATTTACCATTGGCGCGCGCGGCATCCGAACACCTACGCCATCGCCATCGACGTGGGCCCGTTCGAGTTGCTCAAGGCCGACTACACGAGCCGCTACGGCAACACCATACCGCTGGAGTTCTGGTATCTGCCCGAACACGCCGCGCAGGCCAAGGCATTGTTCGCGGAATTTCCACGCATGCTGGATTTCTTCGAGCAGGAAATCGGCCCCTATCCCTGGGGCGACGAAAAGATGGGTGTGGTCGAAACCCCGCATATGGGCATGGAGCACCAGACCATCAACGCCTATGGCAACGGTTATGCCAAGGGCGCGTATGGTTTCGACTGGCTTTTGCAGCATGAGTTTTCGCATGAGTATTTCGGCAACCAGGTGACCAATGCCGATTGGGACGACATGTGGCTGCATGAAGGTTTCGGTACCTATATGCAGCCGCTGTACGGCCAGTATCTTTACGGCGACATGCCGTACTTCTCGATGCTGCACGACGAGCGCACACGGTTGAAAAACGCGCGGCCGATCGTCTCCGGCCATAGCCAGACCGAAGAAGACGTCTATGACGCCAAACGCGGTCCGGGCAACGACATCTACGACAAGGGCTCGTTGATGCTGCACAGCCTGCGTCAGTTGATCGGCGATCAGGCGTTCTTCGAGTCCATCCGCCGATTGGTCTACGGAAGACCTGACCCCGCGCCGGGCAATTTCCAGCCACGCTACGCCAGCACGCACGACTACATCGCCATCGTCAATCAGGTCACCGGCAAGGACTACGGCTGGTTCTTCGATGTCTACCTCTATCAGGCGGCGCTGCCCGAACTGGAGGTTACGCGTCAAGGCGACGTACTCACGCTGCATTGGAAGGTGCCGCAGGACAAACCCTTTCCCATGCCGGTGGAGGTGCAGGTAGGCAACGAGCTGCGCACGGTGCCGATGAATGACGGCAGCGGCACGCTCCCTTTGCCGTCGTGAGGTTTGGCGATCGTCGATCCGCACTCAAAGCTGCTACGCGACATTCCGCATATAGAGGCCTATCAGGACTGGAAGCAAAGCGAGCGCGATAAGGCAGCGCGTTATAAGGCCACTCC
>JBEVMS010000309.1:0-7838 GCA_040508515.1 Dyella sp.
ATCAGGATCAACAGCAGCGACAGTCCGATACGACGGGTCAAGGCCCACACCGTGCGTTTGCCGCTGCCTTTATCTGCCACCATGAAATACAACGCCTGGCCCAGATTGAACAAAACCACCAGCAACAGAATCACCAACGCATACTTGTAAATGGTTTCCATGTGAGCGGTCCGTTCCTATTTATCGAAAACAGTATAGCCCTCAGCGGCGGATTCGCCCGGTGATCGGGCTGCGCCGGCCAACGTGGTGGGCATGCGTGCTGACCGTGCTGGGCGCCTTGCTGTTCGTGCGCCTGGGTGTTTGGCAGTTGGATCGCGCCAACGAAAAAGAGGCGATCATGCGGCGGTATGCCGCGGCGGATGCCGCGCCGAGGCAAGATTTTGCCGCGGCTGTCGGCCAGCCACCGGCCGATGCGCTGCCCCGGCTTGCGGTCCGCGGTCGTTACCTGGTGGATCGGCTATACCTGTTGGACAATCCCCGGCACGACCAGCGAGGTGGTGTGGAAGTCTATGCGCCTTTACGGCCAAATGGCGACGATCGTCTTCTTTTGGTGGATCTTGGCTTTCTTCCGGGGAATGGCAGTGGCCAGTCCCCTCAGGTGCCACCGTTGAGCGTGGCAGAGGTCAGTCTGGTGGGCCTTTATCAGCCGCCGCCCGGGGTGGGTTTCGAGATGGGGGGCGATGCGTTTGCGCGTCAGAGTGTCTGGCCCAAGACCACGGTGTATCTGGATCTGGCGCAGTTAGCTGCCGATCTGCAAGCACCGCTATATCCTCGCGTGCTGGCGCTGGACCCCGAACAGGGATCGATCTATCTGCGTCGGCACAGCATGGATTTTTCCGCGATGCCGCCTTCGAGGCACCGCGCCTATGCTTTCCAATGGTTCACCTTCGCCCTGGCCGCAGTGGTGATCATGCTGGTCGTGCATCGCAAGCCACCCCTCCGGAGCGACCGTCGATGACCCCAGCACCTGCCGCTCTGCGCCGCAGCCGCTTGAAGCTGCTGCTTATCATGTGTGTGTTTCTGGCGCCGATGTTGGCCGCCGGCGTGCTGACCTTCAGCGGCTGGCAGCCCAGCGGCAAGGCGCATGGGCTGCCGATCCTGCCGCAGCGCAATTTCGCCGAAGAGCCGTTGCCGGTGCGCTTGGAGAACGGCCAATGGTACGCCTGGCGCGACGAACAGCCACGGCTGACCCTGCTGGCCCTGGCCGGCCCCGATTGCGCCAGTCGCTGTCTGGACACGCTGACCAAGCTGGCGGCGGCGCGGATCACCTTGAATCGCAACGCCTCGCGGCTGCGCCTGCTGTACCTGGGTCAGCCGCCTGCCGCGGCCAGCGCCGAGGGCCTGCGCAATTACTGGCTGCTCGGGAGCGACGGCGGAGGTAAGCTGGCTGAATTTCGCCCGACGACGGCCGATAGCGTGAGTGCGCTGTTGGTCGAATCCAATGGCACCGCGCTGTCGTTTTATCCCGCCGGGTTCGACCCCACCGGGCTACGCCAAGATCTGCAACGAGTGATTCACTGATGTCCAAGCGTAATGTGAGAGTGCTGGGGGGGCTGGCTTTGCTGGCGGCGCTGTTTGCCTTCGGGGTGGTGATGTTCGGCGCCTTCGTGCGGCTGTCCAACGCTGGGCTGTCCTGTCCGGATTGGCCGACCTGCTATGGCCAGGTGACCTGGCCGGAGCAAGCCCACGAGGTGGCGCATGCGGATGCCGCGTTCCCACAGCGTCCCTACGAGTCGCATAAGGCCTGGCGCGAGCAGGTGCATCGTTTCCTGGCCGGCACGCTGGGCGTGCTGGTGCTGCTGCTGGCGCTGGGCGCGAGCTGGCGCAGTCGCTGGGCGCGGACGGCGGTGCTGCTGGGGGCGCTGTTCGCCGCCGGCGGGGTCGGCCTGTATGTCCGTGGTGAGCGTGAGCTGTCGTTATGGCTGTCGCTGGTCGCGATCGGTCTGCCGCTGTTGGCGGCCATCGGGCTGCGCCAGCCCGGCGCCTGGCGGATCAGCGTGCTGGCGCTGGCCGTGATCGTGTTCCAGGCGATGCTCGGCATGTGGACGGTGACCTTGCTGCTCAAGCCGATCGTGGTGATGGGGCACTTGCTGGGCGGGATCACCACCTTCGCCTTGCTGGCCTACGCGGCGCTGCGCTATGCCGGCGTTGGCGCCCACGACGATCGCCTGGCCGGTCTGCGCGTGGGTGTGGTGTTCGGCATCGTGTTGCTGCTGGGGCAGATCGCGCTGGGCGGCTGGACCTCGTCCAACTACGCCGCGCTGGCCTGCGGCACGGATTTCCCCACCTGCCTGGGACAGTGGACGCCGCCGACCGATTTCCGCGAGGGCTTCGTGCTGTGGCGCGGGATCGGGGTCAACTACGAGGGTGGCGTGCTGGACATGGCGGCACGCAGCGCGATCCAGATCGCGCACCGGATTGGCGCGCTGGTGGTGTTCTGCTACTTGGCGTTGCTTGCGCATCGGCTCGCGCGGCGGGGTTTGCGTGGCTACGGCGTGGCGGTCGGCGTGGTGCTGATCGCGCAGGTGCTGCTGGGCATCAGCAATGTGCATTTCGGGCTGCCGCTGCCGGTGGCGACGGCGCACAACGGCGTTGCCGCGCTGCTGCTGTTCACCCTGCTGGCCAGCTTGGCGCGCACCCAGCGGCGCGCGCCGACGCCGCGGCTGGGAAGCCTGCGTTATGCGTAATCGGTTTTACGAATACCTGGAGCTGACCAAGCCCAAGGTGGTGGCGCTGCTGGTGTTCTGCGCGGTGATCGGGATGTTTCTGGCGGTGCCGGCGCTACCGCCGTGGCGCGCACTGGTGTTCGGCACGCTGGGCATCTGGCTGGCCTCCGGTTCGGCGGCGGCGTTCAATCACCTGATCGACGAGCGCATCGACAAGCTGATGGCGCGCACCGCGCACCGTCCGCTGGCGACCGGCCAGTTGCGGCCGCGCCAGGTGCTGGTGTTCGCGCTGGTGCTGGGAATCGCTTCGATGCTGATCCTGGCGTTGCTGATCAATCCGCTGACCGCCTGGCTGACCTTCGGCGGGCTGATCGGGTACGCGGTGGTGTACACCGCCTACCTCAAGCGCGCCACGCCGCAGAACATCGTGATCGGCGGCCTGGCCGGGGCGATTCCGCCGGTGCTGGGCTGGACCGCGGTGACCGGCGCGCTGCATCCCTACGCGTTGCAGTTGTGCCTGATCATCTTCGTGTGGACGCCGCCGCATTTCTGGGCGCTGGCGATCTTTCGCCGTGACGATTACGCACGCGCCAAGGTGCCGATGCTGCCGGTCACCCATGGCGTGGCCTACACCCGCCGACAGGTGCTGTTTTACACGGTAGTTTTGCTGCTGGTCAGTGTGCTGCCGTCGCTGACCGGGCTGTCCGGGGCGGTGTACCTGGGCGGCGCGCTGGTGCTGGGGCTGGCGTTTCTGTACTACGCGATCCGCTTGATGAATCCGCCGGACGAGTTTTACGCGATGCGCGTGTTCAAGTTTTCGGTGGTCTACCTGATGGCCTTGTTCGCGTTTTTGCTGGCCGATCACTGGCTGGTCAGTCCGCTGGTGCAAACCGCCCTGACCTTCGACCGCGCCGTGTGATGTGGGCGCGGTGCGGCTGGCGCATGCCCTGCAAGAACTTTCGCTTCATGCAAGGCGCTGCGCGCATTGACACTGCCGCAGTGCCGCACGACAATGCGCGCGCCCCGCGGCATCTATTGCGCCGTTGGGCCCCCCTGTCCGACCAAACCAAGGCATATGGACGTTTACCCTAGTCGCAACGTCGACATCCGCGAGCATCGGGTGCCGGCGACGCATAACAAGCTGATTGTCTGCGGCGACCGCCTGCGGTCGGCTGGCGCTTTCCTCGACTAGGGAAGACCGGCCCATCCTCACGCGGCGCTCCAGGCGCCGTACTTTTGAGGAGAAGGGCCATGAAAATCCTTTCTGATTTCTTCCGTCTGCGTACCGTCGGTGCGCGGGTTTTGCTGGGTGGCCGCAAGCCGGTACGCCGTCCCATCACGGTCACCGTGCCGCGCCCGTTGGTCGAACCGGCCGTCAGTGCGCATGGCTTGATCGATCAGCCGTGGCAGAGCGATGGCGCCGACAGCCGTGCGCCTGCGCATTGGCACGCGGCCGCCTGAAGGCTGCTAGAAACACGCCGCTGGTATGACTGACGCGCATCGACCGCAATGGCCGGCGCGACGTTGACCTCGTAACGCACCGGACCTTGGCGGCCCGGCGCGTAAAGAACTGTGTTTTGGACGTCTGAACGGCTATATGTCGTAGCTCTGGCGAGCATTCGCGTGCGGCCGGGCGCCAGGTTTCACCGCATCGACGGAAGCGAATCATGATCAAGCAAACCATCCAGGCCGCCACCGGCAAGGGCGCCGCCGCGACTCGGGTTGCGGTGGCGCTGGAAGCGTTCAGCCACAACGACGTGCTGCTGGCCCAGATGCAAACCAGTCTGGCCGGGCTGGACGAAACCCAGATCGCTGACCGGCTCGACCGTGACGGCATCAACGAGGTCTCGCACGAAAAGCCGCCGCATTGGTCGCGTCAGCTGCTGCGCGCCTGCAAGAACCCTTTCATCATCGTGCTGGTGGTGCTGGCGGTGGTGCAGATCGTCAGCGCGCCGGACGATCTGACCGGGCCGATCATCATCGCGGTGATGGTGGCGATCAGCGTGCTGCTGAGCTTCACGCAGGAGTATCGCTCGTCCAAGGCGGCCGAGAATCTCAAGGCGATGGTGCGCAATACCGCCACCGTGACGCGCCGCGCTTCGGATGGTCACAGCGAGCGGATCGAGGTGCCGGTGGCCGAACTGGTGGCTGGCGATATCGTGCATCTGGGCGCGGGCGACATGGTGCCGGCGGATCTGCGTCTGCTGTCGGCCAAGGATCTTTTCATCAGCCAGGCGATCCTCACCGGTGAATCGTTGCCAGTGGAAAAATCCGCGCCCAGCGCGACCCAGCTCAGCGAGCAGGATGCGGCCAATCCGCTGGACCTGCCGACCGTCTGTTACATGGGCACCAACGTGGTTTCCGGCACCGCCAGCGCGGTGGTGGTGGCGACCGGCGAGCGCACGTATCTGGGCTCGCTGGCGCGCACCATCGTCGGCCAGCGCGTGCGCACCAGTTTCGATCGCGGGGTCAACTCGGTCAGCTGGCTGCTGATCCGCTTCATGGCGGTGATGGTGCCGATCGTTTTTCTGATCAACGGGCTGGACAAGCACAACTGGGTCGAGGCGTTCTTGTTCGCGCTGTCGGTGGCGGTGGGACTGACCCCGGAGATGCTGCCGCTGATCGTTACCGCCAATCTGGGCAAGGGCGCGATCGCCATGTCCAAGCGCAAGGTAGTGGTCAAGCGTTTGAACGCGATCCAGAACTTCGGCGCGATGGATGTGTTGTGCACCGACAAGACCGGCACCTTGACGCTGGACAAGATCGTGCTGGAACGGCATCTGGATTTGGGCGGCCATGAGTCGGCCGAAGCGCTGGAATACGGCTACCTCAACAGCCACTTCCAGACCGGTTTGAAGAACCTGATGGACAAGGCGGTGCTGGCGCATCGCGACCTTGAACACACGGTGTCGCGCTATCGAGTGATCGACGAGATTCCGTTCGACTTCCAGCGTCGGCGCATGTCGGTGGTGCTCGGCAGCGGCAGCGCGCAGCATTTGCTGATCTGCAAGGGCGCGGTGGAGGAGATGCTGGCGATCTGCGCGTTGGCGCGGGTCGACGGTGAAGTGGTGGCGATGACCGACGCGCGTCGCGAGCAGATCAAGGCGATGACTCGCCGGCTCAACGAAGATGGCCTGCGCGTGCTGGTGGTGGCGATCAAGCAGGCGCCGCCGACCGGCCGGGCGTATGGCGTGGCCGACGAGAGCGAGCTGATCGCGATCGGCTGTCTGGCGTTTCTCGATCCGCCCAAGGACACCGCCGCCACCGCGATCGCCGCGCTGCATCACCACGGCGTGGCGGTCAAGGTGGTTACCGGCGACAACGAGGCGGTGACTCGAAAAATCTGCCGCGAGGTGGGGCTGGACGTGCAGCACTCGGTGCAGGGGCGCGACATCGAGCCGCTCAGCGATGGCGAGTTGGACGCGCTGGTCGGGCGCACCACGGTGTTCTCCAAGATGTCGCCGCTGCAAAAGGCGCGCGTGGTCAAGGCGCTGCAGCGGATCGGACACACGGTGGGCTTTCTGGGCGATGGCATCAACGACGCGCCGGCACTGCGCGAAGCGGATGTCGGCATCTCGGTGGATACCGCCACCGATATCGCCAAAGAGTCGGCCGACATCATCCTGCTGGAAAAAAATCTGATGGTGCTGGAGGAGGGCGTGATCGAAGGGCGGATCACCTTCGGCAACGTGATGAAGTACATCAAGATGACCGCCAGCTCCAACTTCGGCAACGTATTCTCGGTGTTGATCGCCAGCGCATTCCTGCCGTTCCTGCCGATGCTGCCGTTGCAGATTCTGGTGCAGAACCTGCTGTACGACATCTCGCAGTTGTCGATTCCGTTCGACCGCATGGACGAGGATTACCTGCGCAAGCCGCGCAAATGGGACGCCAGCGACATCGGCCGCTTCATGATCTGGGTCGGTCCGGTCAGCTCGATCTTTGACGTCACCACGTTCTTGTTGATGTGGCATGTGTTCGGCGCCAACAGCATGGAGCACCAGGCGCTGTTTCAATCGGGCTGGTTCATCGAGGGCTTATTGTCGCAGACGCTGATCGTGCACATGATCCGCACCCGCAAGATTCCGTTTGTGCAGAGCGTGGCGTCGGCACCGGTGTTGGCCCTGACCGGCGCGATCATCGTCATCGGATTGTTGATTCCTTACACCGTGCTGGGTGCCAAGATCGGCCTGGTGCCGCTGCCGCCGGCCTATTTCGCCTGGCTGGCGCTGACCCTGGTTTGCTACTGCGTGCTGACCCAGGTGATGAAGCGTATTTACATACGCCGCTACGGCCGCTGGTTATAAACACTCGCCCAACAGCGCCCGATTAAGCACTTCGGCGACAAGATCGCGAAAGGAAGGCTTTGTTCTGATACGGGCGTGGCGTTGATCGTCTTGGGTCGGCGCAGCCCGCACCTTCCACGCGGCGGTGGCTTGCGTGTGATCCACGCGTGGTGGACGAGGATGGGGTTGCCCGGCACGGAGCGGCCGCCGTAACGACGGATCGATTCGGCTGGCTTGCGCAGCGCCGCTGCAACGGGTACTGGCCAAAGCAGTGTCGGCAGCGCACGTGGTTTCAATGAATTTTCATGCCCTGCGGCCTGGCGTCGCAGCGGTTTTGTTCGCCCCGCCTTTTAGAGCATGGCCATGTCGCAGCGTTCGGTTCTTACTGGTTGTTCTTGCCTGTTGGTTCTGCTTAGCCTACTGGGCTGTTCGCAAAGCGCGCCTTCGGGCGCGTCCCAGGCACCGATGCAGGTAGAGGTGAAGGGGCGGATCGAGCTGCCTGCGGGTTCGCCGCTACGCACGCGGCTGAAACTGCAACAACTCAGCGCGCGGCAACAGCCGCAGTGGCTGGAGGCGTCGGCGGTGGTGCGCGCCGATCCATCCAGCACGGTCAGCGTGTTGCCGCCGGTCGCCGGGCGCGTGGTGAGTTTGAAGGTGAGCCTGGGTGAGTCGGTGCATCGGGGTCAGTTGCTGCTGGAAATCGCGTCGGGCGACGCCGCGCAGGCGGCCTCGGACGCGGCCAAGGCGCGCGCCGCGCGGGACCTGGCCGATGCCGCGCTGGCACGGGCCAAGGCGGTGCAGGCCGCAGGCGGCGCCGCGGACAAGGATGTGCAGTCGGCGCAGAACGACGACGCCCAGGCGCGTGCCGAATGGCAGCGCGCGCAGG
>JBEVMS010000313.1:0-4057 GCA_040508515.1 Dyella sp.
GCGCGCGAGCAGTTGTTCCGCAAGGCGCTGCGGCGGGCGCCGCGCGAACATTGGCTGGCTTGTCTGGCGCGCGCGGCCAGCATTGATCGCATGGCCAAGGGCCGTGAGCAGGGCGATCCGTGGCAGGCCGCGGCGCGCTTGATCGCGGTGATCGCCGAACCGCGCGCGGCCGCTGCGCTGGCATGAACAGTAACCTCGGATCGCAGCCTGTCACGTTGAGCGAGTCCACGCCGTCGCCGCTGGCGATTTTCGGTGGGACTTTCGATCCGATTCATCTGGGCCACTTGTGCGTGGCCTGGGAAGCGGCCGAGCTGCTGGACGCCGAAGTGCGCTTGTTGCCGGCGCATGTGCCGCCGCACCGCTCACCACCACAGGCCAGTCCCGGCGAGCGGGTGGCGATGCTGCAAGCGGTTCTGCATAAACAACAGCGGCTGACCCTGGATACCCGCGAACTCAAGCGGCACGGTCCGTCCTACACCATCGATACGCTGCGTGAATTGCGCGCCGAGCAGGGCAGTCGCCCGCTGGTGTTGCTGCTCGGTGCGGATGCCTTCGCTGGCCTGCCCAGCTGGCATCGCTGGCAGGAGGTATTCGAGTTGGCCCATGTCGGTGTGATCAGCCGCCCGGGTGTGCCGGGCAGCTGGCCGGTGGAGTTGGCGCTGGAGGTGGCTCCGCGTCGGGTAGTCGACCCGCAATCCCTGCGCACCTGTCCCGCCGGCAAGGTAGCGACGCTGGCGGTCACGCCGCTGGAAGTGTCCGCCACGCGCATCCGCGAGCTGTTCGCCGCTGGACGCGATCCGCGCTACCTGTTGCCGGAAGCGTTGTTCGACGACCCGGTTTTGTTGGCGCCCTACCGGCGCGGTTGAGCCATGCTGCGCGGTGCGGGCCCTGGGCGGCCGACCGACGGACGATGCATTCGAGGTTTTCGTCTCCCCGCTGTGGATGCGCCACACTGCTTTACGCAGCATGCTTATTGACGCACGTTAGCCGGGAGGCGGATTTAGGCGAGCTGCAACCCCATCCGGTGCAGGATCGCATCGTGTCGGTCACCGCGTGCGCGCCGAATTCGGCCGTCGCGGCGCTGGCCGATCGCGCTTGAACGGGCGTCTGGATCGGTGCGCGTCGCCGGTGCATGATTCCCGATGTAACCCTATGCGAGGCTCGCTCATGCCTACATCGGACTGGATGTTTTCGCTGCAAGAGATCGAGGCCAGCCTGCCGGCCGCGGACAGAGCGATGCGTTTCAGCTATGCGTTGCGCCACGGCAGCATGAAGGTCGGCCTGTATGCGCCGCGCGCCCAGGACACGCAGGGGCCGCACGCGCAGGACGAGCTATACATCGTGATCCGCGGCAGCGGCGAGTTCGTGAAGAACGGTCAACGCCGGAGCTTCGCCGCGCAGGATGTGTTGTTCGTCGAGGCCGGCGCAGAGCACCGCTTCGAGTCGTTCAGCGATGACTTCGCCAGTTGGGTGATCTTCTGGGGGCCTTCGGGCGGCGATGCATGAGCAAGCTTCGCCGCGATTGACTTACGCCATGTGCGGCACGAAACGCAGCGCCACCGAGTTCATGCAATAGCGCAGTCCGGTTGGTCGGGGGCCATCGTCGAACACGTGGCCCAGGTGCGCATCGCAACCCTTGCAGGACACCGCGGTGCGGTCCATCCACAGGCTGGTGTCGTTGCTTTCGGCCAAGTTGATCTTGGCAATCGGCTGCCAGAAGCTGGGCCAGCCGGTGCCGGATTCGAACTTGGTGGCGGCATCGAATAGCGCGGTGTCGCAGCAGATGCAACGGTAAATGCCAGCGCCATGCTGGTTCCAGTACTGGCCGCTGTAGGCGCGCTCGGTGCCCGCCTGACGCGTTATCGCGAAGGCCTCGGGCGAAAGCTTCTGCCGCCACTGCGCGAGACTGAGTTGCGGTTTGGTGAAAGCGCGCTGGCCGAGCGAGCGTCCGCTATCGTCGAAATATTCCAGCATCACGGTGGCCGGCGCGCTGCCCTGGGCACGTAGTGCACGCAACGGCAGGCCGCCCAGCGTGACGGCGGCACCGCCCAGCAAGGCGTGCTGCAAAAAGCGCCGGCGTGGAGGGTCGATGTGATCGAACTTGCTCATTAGCGTGAGCCTCTGGCAGATGATGGCGGCTGAAAAAGCCCTGCGAGCGAACCGCACCACAATGGCGGACTCGGGTTGTTGTCTACCTATTCGACGCGTGAGGGGCGGTGGTTACCTGCCCATATGAGGTAACCGTTATCGGGCTTTGATCGAACTAGCCAAGACCCTTAGCCGAGGGATGGCCTGGCTCGATGAGATTGCGCTTGACCTTTGCCACTCCAATAGCTCTAGATGTGCGTCCTCATTTCATGGCTGCAGCCGACGCGCGCGTGGACGAAGTATCTAGCAGCACGCAACATATCGAACGGCGCCGTGCGCAATGGATGGCCCAAGCGCAGGCTGGCGATCGGCTGGCTTACGAGCGCGTGTTAGCCGATTCGGTCGGATTGATCCGCGCAGTGGCGCGGCGGCAAGGGGTGCAGGGAGCACTGGTGGACGACGTCGTACAGGAAACTTTACTGAGCGTGCATCGGGCGCGTCACACCTACGACCCAGGCCGTTCGTACAATGCGTGGCTGGCCGCGCTGGCCACCCGGCGAGCGATCGACGCGCTGCGTCAGCAAGGGCGCCGCGACCTGCGCGAACTGCCCGAACTGGACGGCGTGGATCATCCTGATGGCGCCGACGACGCGGCCGAACAGTCCGATCAGGATATGCGCGCGCGAAAGTTGCACCAGGCGATTGCCGCATTGCCCGATGGTCAGCGTCAAGCGGTGGAGGCGGCACTGAAAGAACAATCGTTGGCGGAAACATCGGCGCTGACCGGGCGTAGCCCGAGCGCCTTGAAAGTAAGCCTGCATCGCGCCTTGAAAGTACTGCGCAAACATCTGAGTGGGGGAGGCTGAGCGATGAACGACACCACATTGCATCAAGCCTTGATCCGGCAATTGGGCGGTGAATTGGCGCCGGTGCGGCGACTGTGGTCGCCGCTGCGACGCAGCGGCGCCTGGCTGGGGCTCCTGGCGCTGCTGGCGGCGGGGCTGCTGGCTTATTTCGGCGATCAGCACATGCTACTGCGCTGGCGACAGTCGCCCGACCTGGGTTGGGCTGCGTTGGCGGCCGTGTTGACCACACTCACGGCAGCTTTCGTGACGTTGATGCTGGCCATACCCGGGCGTAGTGCTCGTTGGGCCTGGCTACCGCTGCCGCCGGCCTTGTGGTGGTTGGGCGCCAGCGGCATTGGTTGCCTGCGCCAATGGCTGCTTCCTGGCGCGGCGCCGAGCGGTGAAGGCCTGGTCTGCCTGTATTTCATCATCGGCTTCTCAGTGCCTCTATCGGCGCTGATGGTCTGGTTGCTGCGCCGCGCCTGCCCGCTGCGTCCGCGATTGACTGCGGCCATGGCGGGGCTGGCCAGCGCCACCGGCTCGGCCGCACTGCTGGAGATCTGTCACGCCGCCGATGCCGCGTTCACCGATCTGGCGGTGCACCTGCTGGCGATCGGTCTGGTGATCGCGCTCAACAGTGCATTGGGTCAGCGTCTGTTGCAGCCGCGACTCACAAGGTAACCGTCACGTTAGCTGTGTCGAATGCTTATTGACGGCCACCCTGGTCGCATCCCCAACATCCATGCTTACTGGAGAATACTCATGAAACTGTATCGACTGCCGCTGCTGGCCGGCGCCATGCTGCTCACTATGCTCACCGCCCCGGTCTTTGCCCAGCAAACGCAGGCCCCTCAGGACAGCATGGGCGCCATGAAAGGTGACTCGATGAAGGGCATGAAAGGAGATGCCATGAAGGGTGACTCGATGAAGGGCATGAAGGGCGATGCCATGAAGGGTGACTCGATGAAAGGCGACGCGATGAAGGGCGATGCCATGAAAGGTGATTCGATGAAGGGTGATTCGATGAAGGGCATGAAGGGCGACACCATGAAGGGTGATGCCATGAAAGGCGACGCGATGAAGGGCGACACCGGCCATTGAGGCGCGTTAACGGCCATTGGTGC
>JBEVMS010000342.1:0-4312 GCA_040508515.1 Dyella sp.
GCAGGGACAAAGCTGGGTCACGCTGGGCCATCGCCGGCGCATCCTGACCTGGCTCACCCAATCGATACCGCGCATGGACACGCTGTACGTGGTGCGTGCGGCGCTGGAACAACCCGACGCCGCTTAGCGTAGATCGGGCTGTTCGCTAAGCGGCCGGACTACGCCGCGAGCACGCTGGCGCCTCGCGGCGCATCCTGTCCTCTACTCCCATGGATACTCCGAATGGGCTGTTCTACGCCGTACGCGCGGCGCTGGAACAGCCCGCCGCGCATTACGCGTCGGCGGACTCTTGCTCAGCGGCCGCGAACGGCCGCGAGCAATCGACGGTACAAGGCGTCGAACGCTTGCACGGTGTAATCGGCGTCTTCCGCAATCGCCAGGCGCTGGGCGGCCTGCGCCAACCGCAGTCGCAGCGGCTCATCGGCCAGCACTTGTTCGATCGCCTTGGCCAGCGCGGCCCAATCGCCCACAGGCACCGCCAGCGCCGCCGAGGGCGCCCACTCCGCGATATGCCCCACCGCCGTGCCCACCGTGGGCACGCCGGCCACCGCTGCTTCCAACAGCACCAGCGGGCCGGCCTCGTGCAGCGACGACATCAACAGCAGGTCAGCCAACTCCATGATCGGACGCAACTCGCGCTGCGTCTTGAAGCCCAAGAACCGCACGTGCCGTTGCAACCCGAGCTGGCCGACCAGCCGCTCGATCTCGCCTTGCAGCGTATCTACGCCAACCAGATCTAGTTGGAACGCGACACTACGCTCGGCCAGCGCCGCCAGTGCGCGCAACAAGGTCGTTTGATCCTTGACGCGATTGAGGCTGGCGACATGCAGCAAGCGGGCCGGCCCGGCGGTGCGTGCACGCGGAAGCAACGGTGGCCATGCCTGCAAGTCGACGCCCAACGGCAATCGTTGAGCCTGCAAACCCAGCGCTTGCAGCGAATCGATGATCGGCGCACTGGCTGCGGTGACCGCATCGGCGGCGCGTAGCACGACGGCTTCGCGCAGCCGTCCCTGCCATTTTTGCCGACCGCCGTAACCGATCTCATGCAGCGCGATCAACTCGCCGCCGGCGATGTGCACCAGACTCGGTCGCCGCAGCAGTTTGGCCGCGGCGACCGCGACAAAACTGCACGAGCCCGAGAAAATCGCGTGCACCACGTCGAACGGCGCGCGGCGATGCTCGGCGCGTATTGCCGCGATCGCGCGCAGCCGCGGCCAGCCGTCGCCGATATTGTGGATGGTGGCGCCGGCAAGTTCCCAGCGCCCCGCGGCCGCTTCCTGACGCAGCGCGAATACATGCACCTCGTGCTGGCGCGCAAGCCGCTCGATCAGCGTCAGCAGCACGGGAATCACGCGGAACTCGCCCGTGCGATCGACGCCGCCAGGCACCACCAGCGCCAGCTTCATGCGGTTCTCCGCAGCGCGCTGTCGAGGAGCTGCGCATAGGCGTTTGCCCATTGGCGACCCACCGCCGCGAACGAGAGGTTCGCATCGAAGTGCGCGCGCACGCGCTGCGGCAACGGCCTGTTCACCGCGGTGCGCACCAGCGCTTCGGCCAGCCGCGACGCGTCACCGCAAGGCCACAGGCCGCCGATGCGACCACCGTCGGTGAGCGCGCGGAACGAAGGAATATCGGTGACCACCGGCGCCACACCGCAGGCCATCGCTTCCAGCAAGGCGTAGCCGCAACTCTCGGCATGGCTGCCGGAAACGAACAGCTCCGCCGCCTGCATCAAGGGCTCGATCTGCGTGTGCGCCACCTTGCCCAACAAGTGCACGCGTCCGGTCAGCAAGGGATCGCGTTCGATCCGCTGCTGCACTTCGGGCAGCAACGACCCGCTGCCAAAGGCGCACCACAACTGCAGCCCCGGCAATTGCAGCGCCGCCTGGGCCACGCCATCGAGCACCGTGAGCGGGTCTTTGCCGGGATTGAGATGACCGACCCAAAGCACGCAAGGATCGCCATACAGACCCGTCTGCGCACGCGCCTCGGCGCGACTACCGCAGCGGAAGCGACTGCTGGATTCGGGGATCGTGAACACCCGCGTCTGCGGCCCGAACAGACCCGCGCTGGTAAACGGCTGCGCCAATTCCGGCGCGGTAAAGGCAACACCGGCCGCCGCCGCGTACCAGTGTCGCCATGGCCGTCGTCGCCACCAGCGTGGCGGTCGATCGGCATGATCCTGAAACAGGATCGGCAAGCGCGGCAAGCGCTGCGCCACGGCGAAAGCGTGCTCGGCGAATCCCAGGCCATGCACATGCAGGATGTCCGCCTCGATTTCTTCGAGTACACCGGCGAAGCGCTCACCCTGCTTGGTCAGCGAGTCCAGCGTGCTGATATCGGTGAAATGGTAATCGACGCCGTTGCGCGTCACCCGTTCGTTGTGCGCCGCCGCCTGGATCACCGAAACCCGCGTACCGGAACTGGCGACCGCCTCGGGAATATCCGCCAGCGACGGCCAACGTTGGAAAACCTCGTCCGGCGTGCAGCCCGGCGGCGCGGGCAGAAAATTGATTTGAACGGCGTGCACTACGAGCCTCAAATGCCCGAGACTTGCGGCATGCGCAGACGCACCAGCCGGTTGGCCAGGTTCAGTTCCCACGGCCGGTCGTACCTGCGATGGCGATAGCGCCAACCGGCCATCGCGCTCAAGCCGCGCTTGGCCCACGGCGGCGAGCGCAAATCCTGCACGGTGGGATAGCGGTAGCGCAGCACCGTGACGAAATCCTGGATGCGACGACGCAGATCTTCGGTAAGCCAGGGCGCATCCGCGTGGCAGGCGTAATCGACCCAGCGCTGCTGCGTCCATTCCTCCGGCGTGGTCGGAAACACCATCGGCTCGCCGTTGAGATCGAGTAGCGGCGTGCTGGCCCGCTTGCCGCGATCCTTCTCGTGCTTGCTGCTTTCCGGCAGCGGCGTGTAGATGTAGACGATGATCTCCGACTGCGGATTGATCTGCTTCAGCTCGCGGATGAACTCGAAGGTCAACATGGTCTCTTCCTCGGTGTTCACCGGCGGCGCGACCATGAAGGACATCTCGGGAATCACGCCGTTGCGCCGGCACAGCTCGGCGACCTCCAACGTCTGATCCGGCCGCGTGCCTTTGCGAATTTCCTTGAGCATCGCGCCGCTCGGCGATTCGGCGCCGATGTAAGCCATTTTCAGTCGGCTCTTGCGCACCAGTTTCCAGGTGCTCTCGGACAAGTTGAGCAACGCATCGGAGCGCGCGTAGCACCACCAGGGCATTTCCAGCTTTGCCATGACTTCGAGCAGCGGGATCATGTCCTCTTCGCGGTCGAAGAAGTTGTGGTCGAAAAACTGGATCGAATCGGCGCCGAGTTCATATTTCAGATAACTCAGCTCGCGCTCCAGCCGCTGGGCGGTGGGCAGCGCCGTGGCGCCGCCGAACATCGCCGCCACGCCGCAGAACGTGCAGCGGAAGCGGCAGCCGATCGCCGCCTGATGCGACGCGGTTCGACGGCCCAGGAAGGTGCGTCCCAGGTAGCGACGCGTGTCGCCCAATTTTTCGTAGGGCAGCACCAGCCCGCTGTCGCCCATCGAGAATCGACGGTTGGGGTTGTGCATCAGCGCGCCATCGTTCTTCCACGACAGCCCACCGATCTTGGCCAGGTCCGGCTGCGCTTGACCGGTCAGAGCGTTAAGCAATTCGGGAAAGCTTTCTTCGCCCTGCCCGCGGATCGCGTAATCGACATAGGGCGCGGACAGCGCGACGTCGGTGTACAGCGTGGGGAAATAGCCGCCCCAAACGATCGGCGTCGAGGGGTGGCGTTCGCGAATCGCCTTGGAGACTGCGATCGACGGTGCCATCTGCGGGCCGCCCATGACGCTGATGCCCACCGCATCGAAGCGGTTGTTCTCCATCGCGCGCAACGTGTCATTGACGAAGTCGCGATCGACGTTGCCATCGATGATCTGACTGCTGCCGTTGCGATCCAGCGCGGCCGATAGATTAAGCAACGACAACGGGAACCGGGCGCTGGACGGCGACGTGATGGTCGGATTGATCAACAGCGTGTTGGGCGATCGGTTCATAGCGAAGACTGGCCGTTAAGTGAAATGTGGACTCGGCGAAAAATCAGGCGACACGCCGCAACTGGAACACCAGCGCGACGGGCACTTCCAAGGCGATGCGGTCGAAATGCGCGCCGGCGGGAATGTCGGCCGGATCGAGCATGGGCTCCAACACCTTTTCGATACGCAGCCCCAGCGCGTCGCAGGCCGCGTGCCAATGGCTGTAGAGATGCTGCGTATGACGCGCGGCATAGCGCTGGCCGTCGGACTTGAAGTCGCG
>JBEVMS010000344.1:0-6509 GCA_040508515.1 Dyella sp.
GGTGTACCGATCGGCTCACCGCTGGCTGCGGCGACGGGTGCCGCGCGGACAAGACGGCAGGCGATTCACACGAGGCGATGTGCGTACCTGGAACCCACAGACCTGAAGATCCAAAAACGAAAAAGCCCGCATCGCTGCGGGCTTCGTCTACAATTGGTGCCCAGGAGAGGACTCGAACCTCCACGATTTTACTCGCTAGTACCTGAAACTAGTGCGTCTACCAATTCCGCCACCTGGGCAGGTGGTCCACGTTGCCGCGAGGGCTGCGTGAGCCGCGTAATTTAGGCACTGACCCAAGTATTGTCAACACTAATTTCATCGCGCGTGGGAAAATTCTGCGCGGCGCATCATCGGTTCATCAGGACGACTACGTGACTAGAAGAAAAAGCGGTAAGCCATCAAGTACTTCCAAGGCATCACCACCGACCGAGGGGGCTGCCAAGCCGCCGCGCCGCAAGCCGGGGGGCAACGAGGGGGCCGCACCGAGCAAGCCGCGGCGACGCGGTGCGGCGGGCGCAGCCGACCCGTATGCCGCGCGCGAGGCGCAGCGCTACGAGCGGCCGATCCCCAGTCGCGAGGCGATCATCGCCTTGCTGGACGAGCGTGGTGAGTTGTTGACCGAGGCGGTCATCGCCGAATCGCTGAAGCTGTACGAGGCCCAGGATATCCAGGCGCTGCACAAGCGACTGGGCGCGATGGTGCGCGACGGCCAACTGCTGCAAAACCGTCGTGGCGCCTATGCGCCGGCGCGCAAGCTGGATCTAGTTGCCGGCGTGGTGTTGGCCAATGCCGAGGGTTACGGCTTTCTGCGCCCGGACGAAGGCGGTGAGGATCTCTACATCTCGCCGCAGCAGATGCGCACCGTGATGCACGGCGATCGCGTGCTGGGCAGCGTGGTTGGCATCGACCGGCGCGGGCGCAAGCAGGGCGCCATCGTCGAGGTGTTGCAGCGACGTTCGCCGCGCCTGGTCGGGCGGGTGGTGATCGACAACGGTGTGACGTTGGTGACGCCCGACGATCGGCGCTTGCATCAGGACATCCTGATCAAACCCGGTCAGGAGCAGGGCGCGCGTTCGGGGCAGATCGTGGTGGTCGAGATCACCGAGCCGCCGACCCAGCATCGCGGTCCGCTGGGTGAGATTCGCACCGTGCTGGGCGAGCGCCTGGCGCCGTCGCTGGTAGTGGAGATGGCGATCGCCAGCCACGACCTGCCGAACGAATGGCCGGCCGAGGTGCTGCGCGATGCGGCGAATGTCGAGCCGAAGGTCACCGCCGCTGAGCGCGAGGGCCGCGTAGACCTGCGCGCCTTGCCGCTGGTCACCATTGATGGCGAGGACGCACGCGACTTCGATGATGCGGTCTACGCCGAGCCGCGCCGTGGCGGCGGTTATCGGCTGATCGTGGCGATTGCCGACGTCTCGCATTACGTGCAAGTGGGCAACGCGTTGGATCGCGAGGCCTACGAGCGCAGCACCTCGACTTATTTCCCCGGCTTCGTGGTGCCGATGCTGCCGGAGACCTTGTCCAACGGCATTTGCTCGCTCAATCCGGATGTCGAGCGGTTGTGCATGGTCTGCGACATGACCGTGGACCCCGACGGCGAAGTGTCCAAGGCCAAGTTCTATGACGCGGTGATGCTCTCGCACGCGCGGCTGACCTACAACAAGGTGTGGCAGGCGATCGGCGAGCGCGACGCCGATGTGCGCGGCGAAGTGTCCGACGTGCTGCCGCAGTTGGAGCATCTGCATGGGCTCTATCAACTGTTGTCGGCGCAACGCCGTCATCGCGGCGCGATCGATTTCGAAACGCCGGAAGTGAAGTTCCGCCTCGACAACACCGGCAGCGTCGAGTCGATGGGCGCCAGCGAGCGCAACGACGCGCACAAGCTGATCGAGGAATGCATGATCGCGGCCAACGTGCAGGCGGCGTTGTACCTCAGCAAGAAGAAAATCCCCGCGCTGTACCGCGCGCATGAGCCGCCGCCGACCGAGAAATACGAAGATCTGCAACGCTTCCTGCGCGAGTTCAAGTTGTCGATGCCCTCGCAGGAGGAAGTCACGCCGGCAGACTTCTCCGAGCTGCTGCGGCAGATTCACGATCGCCCCGAGCGCGAATTGATCCAGTCGGTGCTGCTGCGCGCGCAGAGCATGGCGGCCTATCAGCCGGAGAACTACGGGCATTTCGGCCTGGCGCTGGAAGCCTATGCGCACTTCACTTCGCCGATCCGCCGCTATCCCGATCTGCTGGTGCACCGGGCCATTCGCTACACCTTCGGCAAGGGCCGGCCGGAGGGTTACAGCTACACGCCAGCGCAGATGGCCGCCATGGCCGTGCATTGCTCGCAGCGCGAGCGCCGCGCCGAAGAGGCCGAGCGCGACGTGGACGAGCGCTTCAAGTGCGCATGGATGGAAAAACATGTCGGCAGCGCTTTCGACGGCGTGGTCACCGGCGTGACCTCGTTCGGCCTGTTCGTCGAGTTGAACGATTCGAAAGTCTCAGGCCTGGTGCACATCAGCCAGTTGGCCAACGACTATTACCACTTCGATCCGGCACGCAAGCTGCTGCAAGGCGAGCGCACCGGCGAGATTTTCCGGCTCGGTGACCACGTGCAGATCCAGGTGCTGCGCGCCAGCCTGGAGGATCGAAAGATCGACTTCAAACTATTGCGCAAATACCTCAATGGCGATGCAGCGCGTCCGCCGGTGAAGCGCGCCGCGGCGCCGAGCAAGGTCGAGCACGCGCCGCGCAAGGCGTCTTCAGGCGGCGGTTTTGTCAGCAAGGTCTTTGGCATGTTCAAGAGCAAGCCCAAGTCCGCCGCGGCAAGCCCGACCGAGTCTCCCAAACCCAAGAACCGGGCCGCCGCCAAGAGCGCCGGTCGACGTAAAGGCAAGTAATGAGCGAGAGCTGGATCGTAGGAATCAACCCGGTCGAGGGCGCGTTGAGCAACGACGCCGAGCGGGTGCGCGAGGTGCTGATCGAACAAGGTCAGCGCAACGCGCGCATCCAGGCGCTGGCCGCGCAGGCCAAGGGTCTGAATATTCCGGTGCATGCGCGTCCGCGCGAAGATCTGGACAAGCTGGCGGGTGAGGCACGTCACCAGGGCGTGGTCGCGCTGTACGAGCCGCCGGCGATGGCCGGCGAGTCGGACCTGGCCGATCTGCTGGAACGTGACGGCCCCGAGGCGTTGGTGCTGGTGCTGGACGGGGTCACCGATCCGCATAACCTGGGCGCATGTCTGCGCAGCGCCGCGGCGGCGAAAGTCACTGCGGTGATCGTACCGAAGGATCGCGCGGTCGGGCTGACGCCGGTAGTGCGTCGGGCTTCGGCGGGCGGTGCCGATCGGGTGCCACTGATCGCGGTGATCAATCTGGCGCGCAGCCTGCGCACGCTCAAGGACGCCGGGGTGTGGATCACCGGGCTGGATGGTGAGACCGAAAAGTCGATTTATCAGATCGACTTCAAGGGACCGGTGGCCTTGGTGTTGGGCAGTGAAGGGGAGGGCATGCGTCGGCTCACGCGCGACACTTGCGACTTCGTGGCCAAGATCCCGATGCCCGGCAGCATGGAAAGCCTCAACGTTTCCGTCGCGACCGGCGTCGTATTGTTCGAGGCATTGCGCCAACGGAGTCTAAAACGGTGAATCTCTTCTGGTACGACTGGGCCGGTTACCTGGGTGTGTTCTTGCTGTTGCTGGCGTTTTTGCTGCTGCAGGCACACAAACTCAGCGGCGTCGGCCTGGTCTACCAGATAATGAACATCGTCGGCGCACTGGCATTGCTGCTGTCGCTGGGCTTTGGCTTGGCGCCGATTGCTTGGCCGATTTTCTCGTTCGAACTGGCGTGGCTGCTGATCGGCGTATTCGGCGTCGTCCAGACCCAGCGTCGGCGGCGCGCCCTACGCCGCGATGGCATGACACTGCCGCCGTCGATGTGACGGCGGCAAGACCTGCGTGTTTGTCCGGCTTGTTTGCGGCGTTACGAAGGACAAGTAGCACCGAGCCTAGGGAGTGGGGCTGATGCCATGTGCTTGTTGGCAGTTCAGCCGCACCAGGGGCGACGCGCAGCAGCGCTTACTCTGGTCAATTGCCCAGCCGGGTGAGGTCGGGGTTGGAGGTGAAATCGCGTTTGCTGCGTTGCTTGGTCAGTGGCTCGCCGTGGACTAGGTACCAGACGTTTTCGGCGACGTTGGTGGCGTGGTCGCCAATCCGCTCGATGTTCTTGGCCATGAACAGCAGATGGGTGCAGGGCGTGATGTTGCGCGGGTCTTCCATCATGTAGGTCAGCAGCTGACGGAAGTAGCCGGTGTAGGCCTCATCCAGTACCGCGTCGCTCTTCCACACTTTGTAAGCGCGTTCTGCGTCGCGGTCGCGGTAAGCCAAAAGCACTTCGCGTACTTCTTCGGCGGCCAGCTTGGCGAGTTGGCCCAGGCCGGTCGCGGGTGCTACCGGCGCCACCATCGACAATGGGATGGAACGCTTGGCGACGTTGGCGGCGTAATCGCCGATGCGCTCGATGTCCGCTGCGATGCGCAGCGCAGCCAGCACGTTGCGCAGATCGCTGGCGATCGGCGCGCGCAACGCCAGCAGGCGGATGACGTCGTGGCTTATTTCCTGCTCAAGTTGATCGATCGCCTCGTCATTGCCCACCACATGCTGGGCGGCGCGTTCGTCGCGGCGTTCCAGTACGTCGATCGAGGCCTCCAATTGGCTGACCGCCAGCTCGCCCATGCGCACGATTTCGCCGGTCAGCCGTACCAGTTCGTCGTCATAGCTCTTGATGATGTGTTCCTTGGCCATGCGAAGGGTGCCTCAAAGTAGGGTGGTGCGTGGTGGGTAATCGGGGGCGTGACGAACGTGAGGCGGTTTAACCGAAGCGACCGGTGATGTAATCCTCGGTCTGCTTCTTGCTGGGCTTGGTGAAGATTTTTTCGGTGCGATCAAATTCGATCAGCTCGCCCAAGTACATGAAGGCGGTCAGGTCCGATACGCGCGCGGCCTGCTGCATGTTGTGGGTGACGATGACGATGGTGTACTCGTGCTTGAGTTCTTCCACCAACTGCTCGATGCGGCTGGTGGCAATCGGGTCCAGTGCCGAGGTGGGCTCATCCAGCAGCAGCACTTCGGGCTTGAGCGCGATGCCGCGCGCGATGCACAGACGCTGCTGCTGGCCACCGGACAGGCCCAGCGCATTCTGCTTGAGTTTGTCCTTGACCTCGTCCCACAGCGCGGCGCTGCGCAGCGCCTGTTCCACGCGGTTTTCCATCTCGGCCTTGGACAGGCGTTCGTGATGGCGGATGCCGTAGGCGACGTTCTCGAAGATCGTCATCGGAAACGGCACCGGCTTCTGAAACACCATGCCGATCTTGCTGCGCAGGCGGTTCATCGAGTACTTGGGATCGAGGACGTTTTCGCCATCCAATTCGATGGAACCTTTCGCTTCCAGCTTGGGATAGATCGCGTAGATGCGGTTGAACACGCGCAGCATGGTCGACTTGCCGCAACCGGAGGGACCGATGATTGCGGTGACCTTCTTCTCCGGGATGTCCATGCTGATGCTTTTAAGCGCATGGAAGCCGTTGTAGTAGAAGTTGAGGTCGCGCACCTTGAGCTTGGTGGGCGCCAGGGCGGCGGCCTGTGGTTGGATGCCGACGGTGGCGGACTCAGTCATGGGACACCTTGTTGCGGGAAATGACCAGGCGGGAGAGCAGGCTCAAGGCCAACACGAACATGGTGACCACGAAGGCACCGGCCCAGGCGATGGCATGCGACACCTCGCTGGGGTTGTTGGCGTATTGGTAGATGATCTGCGGCATGCTGGCCATCTTGTCCAGCGGGTTGAACGTCATGTAGTTGTTGCCGAAGGCGGTAAACAGCAGCGGCGCGGTCTCGCCGCTGATCCGCGCCAGCGCCAGCAGTACACCGGTGATGATGCCCGAGCGCGCCGCGCGGATCAGCACTTGCATGGTCAGCTTCCACTGCGGCACGCCCAACGACAACGCCGCTTCGCGCAGCGTCGAGGGCACCAGGCGCAACATTTCGTCCGTGGTGCGCACCACCACCGGCAACGCGATCAGCGCCAGCGCGATGCCGCCGGCCAGGCCGGAAAAGGTGATCGAGGCATTGCTCAGCGCGGTCATCGGCAGCACCACGATGGTGTAGACGAACAGACCCAGCACGATCGATGGCGCCGACAGCAAAATGTCGTTCAAGAAGCGGATCGTCTCGCCCAGCCGGGTGCGGTTGGCGTACTCGGCCAGCCAGGTGCCGGCCAGCACGCCGATCGGCGTGGCGATGGCGATACCGATGAAGTTGATGATCAGGCTACCGACCATGGCGTTGAGCAGGCCGCCATCGTCGCCGTAGGCGGTGATCTTGGTGAACAGGTTGAGATTGAGCGCGGTGATGCCGCGCATCAGGGTTTCCCACAAGATCCAGGCCAGGAAGAACAGCCCGATCGCCGTGGCCAGCATGCTCAAGAGCAGCGCCACCCAGTTGATGATGCGCCGACGCA
>JBEVMS010000012.1:0-31804 GCA_040508515.1 Dyella sp.
CGCGCTCGCGCATCGGCCAGTTGCAGATCGGGGTTGTCCTTGAGTGCCTCGCCGATCAACGTATCGAGCTGCGCGTCGCCCAGGCCGGACCACCAATCCTGGCTGGGCCACGCCGCCGGCGAGACATTCAGCCGTGCCAGGCTTTGATCCACTTTCAATTGGGAGGACGCGGTCAGCGAGCCCTCCGGATGCAGGCCACCGCTGCTGGCACACCCGGCCAGGGCCAATGCCAATCCCGTGGTCGCCGCAAGTAGGTGCAGACGCATAATGATGCCTCGCGAAGGAACTTCAGTCTTTGTTGCGCAGCGTGTGCAGCACACGCTCCAAATAGTCCTGCAACTGCACCCGCTCGGTGGGGTTGAGCTGCTTCTGCGACTCCTCGATCACGCGCGCAGCACACTCATGCACGCTTTTGCACAGAACCTTGCCCGGCGCCGTCAGCTCGATCCGCAGCGCGCGCCGATCCTGCTCGTGTGGCACCCGGCGCAACACGCCGCGCGCTTCGAGCTGATCGAGTTGCCGGGTCATCGCGCCACCATCCAGCTCGACCACGCGCGCCAGTTCACTGGCGCCCATCGGCCCCAGCACATCGAGGCGACGCAGAATCAAAAATTGCGTAAAACGCAGGTCCAGTCCGCGCTGACTCAACTCGGCCTCGACCGCTTTGACAATCTCGGTCCGAACCATCGCTAACAGCATGCCGAGGTTATCCGGCTGGCAGAGTGCGGGAGCGGTCTTGGAATTCATGGCTGCGCATTCTATTGCCGAAAATATATTTGTCAACGCAAATATCTTATAGGCAAATATAAAGCCGTACAAATCCTGCCACGCGGTCGTCCGTGGCCGCTGTCGGTACCGCCTAGCCGCGGTGGGAGGTCATCCTGCCACTGCAACGTAACCCCGGACGCAGAGCACCAGCCAAGCCCTTGTCCGTGTCAAAGCAACGGACTCGCTCACCCCTCATTCCCCGCGACCGAGCGCGACGCCGCCGTCTCGAAATCCCGCTCTTACAGCCCCCGGATCAGCCGATCCACGGGCGTGCGCGGCTTGGAACCGCAAACGCCGGTCGACTCTGTGACCTTGGGGCGACTGCGGCTTGAGGTAATCGCGGAACAACTCGTCGATGCGGCGGTATTCGTCGTACCAGGAATCGGGGTGCACGAAGTCGTGCCGCTCCAGCGGATACAGCGAGAGCCAGAAATTGTTCTTGTGCAGCTCGATCAACCGCTGATAGAGGCGGATCGAATCGCTGGTCATCACGTTGTCGTCGATCAGGCCGTGCTCGATCAGCAGCGGATCGCGCAGTTGATCGGCGTATTCGATCGGCGAGCTGATCTTGTAGGCCTGCGGATCGAGCTGCGGGTCGTTCAAGATGTTGGAGGTGTACGCGTCGTTGTAGCTGGTCCAGTCCGACGGCGCGCGCAGTGCGGCACCGGCGGCGAACTCACCTGGCGCGCGCAGTAATGCCATCTCGGTCATGAAGCCGCCATAGCTGCCGCCGTAGATGCCCACACGCTTGGGATCGACGCCATGCTGCTGCACCAGCCACGCCTTGCCGTCGAGCAGGTCTTCCAGTTCCGGATGACCCATCTGGCGGTAGATCGCGGTGCGCCAGGCGCGCCCGTAGCCTTCGGAGGCGCGATAGTCCATGTCCAGCACCACGAAGCCCTGCGCCACCAGCAGGTTGTGGAACATCTGCTCGCGGAAGTAGTGGCCGTAGGAAAAGGTCACGTTCTGCAGGTAACCGGCACCATGCACGAAGATGACGGCCGGCTTGGACGCCGCGGCGACCTGCTCATCGGCCGGGCCGTAATACTTGGCGTAGATGGCGCCGGCGCCGTGCGTGGAGGGTACTTCGACGATCTTCGGCGCGATCCATGGCATGGCCTTGTACGCCGGCTTGATCCAGTCGGTCAATTCGCGCGGCGTACCGCCAGCGGACGGCTGGACGGCCAATTGCGACGGCAGATAGGGCGAGGAATGCAGCACCAACAACTGGCTTCCGTCCGGCGACAGCTTAAAGCGGTCCATGCCCTGGAAGTGGGTGACTCGGTTCAATACGCCACCATCCACCGCCACCCGGTAGACGTCGTAGCTGTACGGCGCCGCCTGATTGCTGCGCAGGTAGAACCAACGCCCGTCTGGCGATAGCTGTGGATGGCTGACCTCGAACTTGCCCGACGTGAGTGCCTTGGGCGTGCCGCCCAGGCTCATGCGGTAGAGCTGCGAATAGCCACTTTGCTCGCTCAGGAACCACAGCGTGCGGCCATCCTTGAGCCAGCCGAAATCGTTGAAGTTCCAGTTGATCCAGGCGTCGTCGTGCAACCGGTTCTGCGGCACCAGCGCGTGCTTGGCAAAGTCGACGCTGGCCAGCCAGCGGTCTTTGTTGTCGATCGCGCGCAACTGCACGGCCAGATTGGCGCCGTCTTCGCTCCACACGATGCCGCCGCCACTGCCGTCCTCCGGGTTGATCATCGCCTGCACCGGGCGCAGCGCTGGCGCCTTGAGCGCCTTGGCCTGCTCAGGCTTGCCGGCCTGGGTCAACGCGGCCACCGTCTGCGCGCGGATCGCCGCCAGCGGGTCGTCCATGATCCCAGGCAGGTCATCGGTGGCCAGTGGGTAGCTCTGGTGTTGCTTGAGGTCCAGCAGCAGCAGCGACTGACCCACCGAATCGTTGTGCCCCACGTAGGTGCGCGCGTTCTTGGGCTCGGCATAACCCGAATCGGTGACGTAATGGATCACCTGCGGCGCGCGACCGGGCTTGGCGTCCTTCGGCTCGGTCACCAGCAGCAGCCAGCGGCCGTCCGGGGACAGCCGACTGCCGACCGGCTCGATCTTGTCGCCCAGCCAGAACGGCGCGGGCGCACGCGTCGGATCGGCCGCCGCCAGCGCCTCATCATGCGCGCGCAGCGCGTCCTTGTCGGACTTGAGCCCGCGCAGGGTGGAGAACAACGACTGCTGCAACTCGCCCAGTTGATCGGGCTGCTTGGCCTGCGGATCGTCGGCAAATTTCAGCACCGCCGCCGGCGCGGTCACGGCACTGGCCAGATCGTAGACGTACCAATCGTTGTCCTGGGCGAACTGCAGACTGCGGCCATCGGCAGAAAACTGCGGCGAGGATTCGGCTTGCGTGCCGCGGGTGATCTGTAGCGTGCGACCGCTGGCCAGATCGCGCAGGAACACGTCACCGTGGCGGATATATGCCGCATGCGTGTGCGCGCGATCGAACACCGCCGGGCCATCGGCGCTGGCCTGGGCCGCCTCGTCAAGCTTACGGTTGCCACCCGCCAACGCCACCTGATAGAGATCGCGCACCGGGCTGCCGTCGCGCTTGAGCGCGTAATAGATGCTGCGTCCGTCGACACTCCAAAAGGGCCGCTCCACCTCATGACCAATCCAATCCGGATTGGCCATGATGGTATCGAGGCTCAACGGCGGCGCGGCCGGCACGTCCGCCGTGGTCTGAGCCAACGCCGGCAGGGTGACCAGGGTGGCCAGGCCAGCTAGGAGAATAGGGCGCATGCGACGCTCCACAATGGGAAACCTGGCAGGATAACCAAGCCAGCCGGCACTGCAAGCGCCAATGGTCAGGTTATCGGGCGATTTGCCAGCGTTTATGCTCGATGGTCGCCGTTCCCTCATGAAACGGACTCCCAAAGAAACCTCTCCCTTCCTTCGGCGACCTAGCTTGCCGCCGCGCGACGACTGCGTGCCACCCCGCACGACAAAAACCATGGGCATAGCCAAACTATCAAAACGTCACCGCGTTCTTAAATTCATCCAGCCGTCTAGATGCCTGGATGGCTAGGCGTTTATCTATATATCCCGACATTAGAGCGTCCAAACGTCCGCGACGCTTTACCGTAAGATCTAATCGCATCACCCGTGAGGCGTGATCTTCTTTGTGATGCTGACATGGGCAGGCCGACGCAAGAACGGCTTTGAGATGAGCTCGGTGACCAACCCGTTCCCTACGGCGTGGCCGACCCACCTTTCGACCGCGTTAGTGGTGCAAAATGGGCGGCCGCCCGCCACGTTGAGCCGCCCCATGATCCTGCCCTGCATCGAACGCGAAACCGCCGCCAACCCCAGCCACAGCGTGATCTGGCTGCATGGCCTGGGCGCCGATGGCAACGATTTCGCGCCGATCGTGCCTGAGCTGGTGCCGGCCGGCGCGCCGGCGCTGCGTTTCGTTTTTCCGCACGCGCCGGTGCGGCCGATCACCATCAACAACGGCATGCCGATGCGCGGCTGGTACGACATTACCGGCTTCGACCTCAAGGCGCGCCAGGACGAGCAGGGCATCCGCGCCTCGATAGACGCAGTGCAGGCGTTGATCGAACGCGAGAACGCGCGCGGCGTGCCCAGCGCGCAGATCGTGCTGGGCGGTTTCTCGCAGGGTGGCGCGATCGCGCTGAGCGCCGGCTTGCGTTTGAATCAGCCACTGGCCGGGATCGTGGTGCTGTCAGCCTACTTGCCGCTGGCCGAGCAACTGGCCGCCGAACGCAGCGCGGCCAATGCCGCGGTGCCGATTTTCTGGGGCCATGGCAGCGCCGATCCGGTGGTGACCTATCCGCGCGGCGAGCAGTCGCGGCAAGCGCTGGAGCACCTTGGTTACGCGGTGGACTGGCACAGCTACCCGATGGCGCATCAGGTGTGTCCGCCGGAATTGGCCGACCTGCGCCAGTGGCTGGGCGCGCGACTGGCCGTCTAACCCATCGCGCAACCGCTCCCTGGGCGGGCATACTCGCCGGCATGTCGCGCCCGCCGATCGTCTCGTCACCTCACTCGCTACCGGATTTTTGCAGTCCGCCGGTGCTGTTCGCCCTGTTGCTGGTGGGCGCGCTCACGGCCAACGTGATGTGGCTGGCGTCCGGCGGCCCGCGCCACTGGCGTGGCTACAGCGAAGGCATGCTGCTGGTGGTGTGGCTGGCGCTGGTGATCGGGGTGAGCCTGTGCAAGCTGCGACCGCTGCTGCAACGCCTGCCCGGCTACGCGCCCTATGCCGGCGTGTGGCTGCTGATCGTACTGATCGTGGGGCTGGCCAGCGCGCTGGTCGACTGGCTCGACCTCACACTGCTGCTCCAGCATGACGCGCACACGCCGCGAACCTTCGTCGGCGACAACATGCTGATCGCCGCCTTGCTGGGCGCGGCGATGCTGCGCTATTTCTACGTGGTGGCGCAGTGGCAACTGCGGCTGGCAGCCGAGGCGCAGGCCCAGGTCGCCGCGTTGCAAGCGCGCATCCGGCCGCATTTCCTGTTCAACAGCATGAACACCGCCGCGGCGTTGATCCGCATCGACGCCGCCGCCGCCGAGCGCACGCTGGAAGATCTGGCCGAACTGTTCCGCGCCGCGCTGGGCCAGGACGGCCCGGGCACGTTGGGCGACGAGCTGGCCCTGCTGGAGCGCTACCTGGCGATCGAACAACTGCGTCTGGGCCAGCGCTTGCGTGTGAGGCGCCAGTTGGACGATCTGCCGGACCATCTGCCGCTGCCGCGCCTGCTGTTGCAGCCGCTGCTGGAAAACGCGGTGCGCCACGGCATCCAGCCCTTGCGCGAGGGCGGCCTGATCGAGCTGCGCGGCTACCGTCGTGGCGAGCAGGTGGTGATCGAGATCGCCAACCCGCTGACGCCGAACCAACCCCGCGAGGACATGGGCCACGGTCACGGTCTGGCCAATGTGCGCCAACGGATGGCTTATCACTACGGCCGCCGCGGGCGGATCGAGGTGGAGCAGGCACACGGGCGCTTCGTGGTGCGCCTGCACCTGCCGGCGGGAGCGCACGATGCGCGTGCTGATCGTTGACGACGAGCCGCTGGCGCGGCTGCGCCTGGCCGCCATGCTGGTTGAATGCGAGCATGCCGAACTGGTCGGCATGGCCGCCGACAGCGAGCAGGCGCTGACCGCGATCGCCCAGCACGCGCCCGATCTGCTGCTGCTGGACATCCATATGCCAGGCATGGATGGCGCGGCGCTGGCGGCGCGACTGGCACCATTGGGGCGGCCGCTGGTAGTGTTCAGCACCGCTTACGAAAATCACGCGTTGAAGGCGTTCGAGCTCGGTGCCATCGACTACCTGCTCAAGCCGGTGCGGCTCGAACGGCTGCGCGAAAGCCTGGCGCGCGCGCGCCACCGCTTGCAAGCCAGCGCGCCGGACACCCAGGACTTCCTGCTCGGTCGGCTGCGCGGCGAGCAAGTACGCATCGCGCTGGCGGAGGTCATTTGCCTGCTGGCGGAGGAGAAATACGTGGTGGTGCAGCACGCCAGCGGTCAGTTGCTGCTGGAGGAATCGCTGCGTCAGCTGGAAGAAGCCTACCCGCAGCGACTGCTGCGGCTGCATCGCAATTGCCTGGTGCCGGCGGCGCGTTTGCTGGGCCTCAAGAGCCTGACCGACGGCCGCGTGCTGGCGCGCCTGGCCGGTAGCGAACTGATGCCCGAAGTCAGCCGGCGCAATCTTCCCGCCGTGCGCAAACGACTGCGCAGCGGCTAACTGCCACCTGCGCCGCGCGGCGGTTTACGCGACAATGCCCGCTTTCACCGGCCGACCGGCAAGGCCGCACTAGGATTCACATGAAGCCCTCCGTACTGCGTATCGCCACCCGCAAGAGCGCCCTGGCGCTGTGGCAGTCCGAACATGTCGCCGCCGCGCTGCGCGCCGCGCATCCAGGTCTGCACGTGACGCTGGTACCGCTGTCCACCCGCGGCGATGAAATCCTCGACCGCCCGCTGGCCAGCATCGGCGGCAAGGGCCTGTTCCTCAAGGAACTGGAAGTGGCGATGCTGGAAGGGCGCGCCGACCTGGCGGTGCATTCGCTCAAGGATGTGCCGGTCGAATTGGAAACCGGTTTCGTGTTGCCGGCGATTCTGCCGCGCGCCGACGCGGCCGACGCCTTCGTCAGCAATCACTTCGATCATCTGGCAGCGCTGCCGAACGGCGCCCGCGTGGGTACCTCCTCGCTGCGCCGGCAAGCGCAGTTGCGCGCGTTGCGGCCGGACCTGCAACTGCTGGACCTGCGCGGCAATGTCGGCACCCGGCTGGGCAAACTCGACGCCGGCGATTACGACGCGATCGTGCTGGCCTGCGCCGGGCTGGAACGGTTGGGCCTGGCCTCGCGCATCCGTGCCCGACTGACCGCGCCGGACTGGCTGCCGGCGCCGGGCCAAGCGGCCATCGCGATCGAGGCGCTGACCGAGCGCATCGGAGTGCTCGACCTGCTGGCGTGCCTGGACGACGCCGAAACCCGCGCCATCGTCAGCGCCGAGCGCGCGATGAACCAGGCGCTGGGCGGCAGTTGCACGGTACCGGTCGGCGCCTGGTGCCTGCGCGTGGAGCAGGGGCTGCACCTGCGCGGAATGGTCGGCGATCCGGCCAGTGGACGACTGCTGCATGCCCAGGCCGAGGGTGCGGTGGAAGACGCGCCGCAACTGGGCCGGCAGGTGGCCGCGGCATTGCTGGCGCAGGGTGCGGGCGACTGGCTGTAATCTCACCTGTCCACGCGCGCAGCGCCCCGCTGACCGGCACCGCCTCGCGCAAGGCGCCGCACGCGGTGACCGCCAGCCCGGCAAGGATCACGCCCACGCAGCCGATCCCCCATCGTCGCAACGCTTACACCCACGGTCGCCGTGGCCGTGAAGCCGGATGGCGCGGCGGCGTGCGCACACGCCACCGCCATCCGCGCCATATCCGCCGCGATGTTTAGAAGTTGTAGACCACGTTGGTGGTGGTCAGCGTGTCGGTGGATTTGATCCCCGGCAAGGTGTCGCTGTTGTAGCGCACCTGGTAGCCCAGCTTGATCGCCAGCTTGCGGGTCATGTTGACCGACAGGCCGATATCGTTCTGGTAGTACTTGTTCTTGGAACCCGCTTCTATCAGCAGCGTGTCGTCGAAGGCGGTGTTGGAGGTCAACCGGTACTTGTAATTGATCAGGCTGCGCGCCACGAACTCGCTTTGCGTGTTCTGCTTGAACGGCACCTGCACATCGTCGATCTCGATCAACGCGGTGGCGGGGCGGTATTGCTTGTAACCGGGGCCAACTTCGAACGACAACTCGCTGCGATCACTTTTCAGCAGGATGTAGCCGTAGCCGATCGAGGCGGTGCCCTGCCAGAGGTTGGCACCGAAATCGTCATGCTCATAGCGCAACGCGCCCACGATGTAGCTGCGTGGATCGAGCTTGTAGCCTACCGAGGCGCCGGTATCGTAGCGGTTAGCGGTGGTGGTCAAGACGTTGACGGTCTGGCCACTGCCGTTGGTGACTGCGGTGTCGCCCTTGGAACGCAGGCCATTAAGGTAGAAATTGTTCTTCCAATAGTCGTTTTCCTGACTCAGGCCCAGCTTGGCATTGGCATTTTCGGTGCGCGAATTGCCTGTGGCCGAGGCATAACCGAATTCCCCCGAGCCCTTCCAGCCCCCATTGTTCGAGGCGCTGGAGGCATCGCTGCCGGCCGCAGGCGCGGCAGGCGCCGTGGCGTCCTGGGCCTGCAGGCCAAAGCTGGCGAGAAGAGCCAAGCCGAAGCTGGCAAGCAGGGGCTTTTTCATTACAAGCGTTCCCATATGTTAAACAAGCGTGAGGCGTCACCATGAAGGACGCGTTTTGAATATCCAATGAATTCAGCCCTTGCGCCGGCTGGATGTTCATCATCGCGCGGCGAGATGGCAACGCCATGGCTGCAAGGGGCGCAAGCCTGGGTTCCCCATCGCCGAAAGTTTAGCCGAATCGATCCGCGTCCCATCGCCGGCTATGCCAAAGCGCCCGGGCATACAGTCGCTGCTCAAGCCAGCGACCCAGCAGGTGAGACAAACTCGCGCAGGCCGCCAGCGGCACCGCATCGTGCACCAGTTCGGCGCAAAGCAAACTCACGCAGGGCACCGCATAGCCCAGCGCGGCAGCCAGCAGCCGGCGCGAGTCCAGCGACCGATAACGCCGGGCCGGACGCTCGCCCGGAGGCGGTTCGGCCGGCTCCAGCAGCTGCCAGCGCGCGCCCTCGACCAGCCCCAGTACCAAGGCGAGCAGCAGCAGCCCCAGCACCCAGGGATGCAAATCACCGACGCGATCTTGCGGGCCTTGCCCGGCTATGCACAGCCACAGCCAGAGGCCGCCGCCATACAGCGCCGACACCACCCGGCTCAGCGGCAACGGCGGGGCGAGGCGGCGGCGCTCGCCGTCCGCCGCGATATCCGCGCCGGGACCGCTGTAAACCAAGACGGCCAGACTGCTTAACATCAACGCGGCCCCGAACAGCCGGGTCGCCCAGAAATCGTTCTCGCCGCGCGCCAACCCCGCCACCGCCAGCATCGGCAGGTAACACACCAAAGCCAACATCGCGTCGCGTTCGGGCCAGACGCCGCGCGCGGGCCGCCAACCATGCCACGCCGTGGCGATGCGTCCCGGCAAGCAGGCCAGCAGCAACCCCACACTGAGCAAGACCGCGCCCAGCAACAGTGGCACCAGCACCTCGCCGCGGCCATTGCTGTAAACGCCTAGCGCCAGCGACAGGCCCAGCAGCAACCAAATGCCGTAGCCGATGGTCGCCGCCACCTCCAGCCCTATCGTCAGCCCGCCCACCGATGCGCTCGGGCCGTGCTCCATGGCGTCTTGCTCAGAATGGTTCATAAGCTCAGTATCGGTGGCATCGCCGCCGCATGCCAGCGCCAACGCAATTATTTGCAGGTTGCCGCCGACGGCGAACGGCCCGCTGGTTTCCAGTCCACTCCCCCATGCGCTTGCGGCTGCGTCCGTAGCATGCGCATGCTACGCAGGCTATAGGCCGGGATTTCCCATGGATCGTTACGAGCGCATTCTTACCCTGCACCGCCTGTTGAAGTCGGCGCATTACCCCGTGCCACTGCCCCGGCTGATGGACGAGCTGACCTGCTCGCGCGCCACGCTGTATCGCGACATCGCCTTTCTGCGCGATGCCCTGGGTGCGCCGATCGAGAGCGCCGGCGGCGAACAGGCCGCGTTCCGTTATGAAGTGGGCGAAGGCCACCGCTTCGAACTGCCTGGCTTGTGGCTGACCTCTGACGAACTGGCCGCGTTGCTGGCGCTCAACGAGCTGATCGGGCGCTCCGGCCCGGGCGTGTTGGCCGGTGCGCTGGCGCCGTTCAAGGCACGCATCGAACATCTGCTGTCCGATCAGGGCAGCGGCCGCGCGCTACCGATCGAGCGCATCCGGGTGATCTCCTGGGGCGAGCGCACGCTCAACCAGCAGGTGTTTCGTACCGTCGCCGGCGCGGTGCTGGAGCGCAAGCGGCTGCGCTTTCGCTACCGCGCGCGCACCACCAACAGCGACAGCCGGCGCACCGTCTCGCCGCAGCGGCTGACCCATTATCGCGACAACTGGTATCTGGACGTCTGGGACCACGACCGTGAGGCGCTGCGCAGCTTCGCGGTGGACCGCATCAACGAACCGCAGGCGTTGGACGAGGCCGCACTGGATGTGGCCGACAGCGACCTCAACGAAATGCTCGCTTCCAGCTACGGAATCTTCGCAGGGAAGCCCAAGGCCTGGGCCACGATCCGCTTTTCCGAGCATGCCGCGCGCTGGGTTGCCGACGAACACTGGCATTCGCAGCAAAAAGGCGAGTGGCTCAGCGACGGCCGCTACGAGATGCGGCTGCCCTATTCCAACTCCAAGGAGCTGCTGTTGGACGTGCTCAAATATGGCCCGGACGCGCAGATCGTCGCGCCGCTGTCGCTGCGCGAAGAAATGAAAATCCAACTGCAACTGGCGCTTGGCGCCTACCAAAACGGCGAGCGTCAATGATGCGCTCCGCTGCAGCGAACGCGGCCGCTGCAAGCATGCCGTCGATACACGATCAATCTTTCATGGACGTCTTTACCGCCAAAGCTTTTTGTCTTCAGGCACCACCGGCGGTGATCGCGCACGCGCTGGTAAAAGCGTTCGAGCGCTACGACATCAATGTCGCCACGCTGACCCGGCACGGCCCGCACCCACCGTCGTGATCGCGCTCGATCGGCGTAACACCGATGCCAGCACTGGCGATCGGCATAGACTTAGGCGCTGCGCGGGCTGAACCTAAGGCGCATGCGCAGGTAACCTCGGCCATCAACCGTCAATACCGCTCTCGCGACACCGCCCCATACCAGGATCGATCCATGAGCCATAGCGATATCCACGAACGCAGCGCCCCGACTACTTCGGCCACGGCGCTGCGCCGCCCAACCGTCGCCCTGGCGCTGGGTGCCGGTGGCGCCAAGGGCTTGGCGCATATCGGCGCGATCGAAGAAATCCAGGCGCAGGGTTTTGAGATCGTCGCCATCGCCGGCGCGTCGATGGGCGCGGTGATCGGCGGCATCTACGCCATGGGCAAGCTGGATGTCTACCGCGACTGGGTATCCAACCTGGCCAAGCTGGATGTGCTGCGGCTGGTCGACTGGAGTTTCCGCCGCGGTGGCCTGATCAAGGGTGAGCGCATCATCGGCACGCTGCGCGGCTTGATCGGTGACATCAACATCGAGGATCTGGGGCTGGCTTATACCGCCGTCGCCACCGACATCGACCGCGAACGGGAGGTATGGCTGACCAGCGGTTCGCTGTTCGACTCGATCCGCGCCTCGATCGCCATCCCCACCGTATTTCGACCTTATATCATTGGCGGTCGTCGGCTGGTCGATGGCGCGTTGCTCAACCCGGTGCCGGTGACGCCGCTGATACGCGAGCATGCCGATTACCTGCTGGCGGTCAGTGTGGACGGTCCGGCTGAAATCGCGGCCGCGCCCGAACGCGAAGTGTCCGCGGACGATCTTCTACCGCCGCTGCCACGCACCCGCGTGGGCGAATGGCTGGGCCGGCGACGCCAACCCAGTGAGCCCAAGCCCCACGAACCGGGCGCATTCGAAACATTGAACCAATCGATGAACCTGATGCAAGCCAACCTGGCGCGGCTGCGTTTGGCAGTTTATCCACCTGATCTGCTGATCGAGCTGCCGCGCAACATCTCCACGGCCTACGAGTTTTATCGCGCACGTGAACTGATCGAACTGGGCCGGCTGCGCGCGCGCCAGGCGCTGGCTGGCTGGGCACCGGCCCAACGGCTGGCGCACGCCGTGCAGGCCGTTGAAGGCGACGACGCCGGCTGAGCGGTCGCCGCGTCGCCACCTCACCCCCACCACTCGCCACCGATCGAACGACGACAACTTGGGCGGCATCGCAGCGCGTTGCCGCGTACTTACAGCTCCTCGGTGCCGCTGACCTTGGCCCGGCGCATCAGCCAGGCCACCCCGCGCAGATCGGCCAGGCCCACCCACAGCCGATCGAGCATGCCGTACTTGGAAACCCCGGCGGTGCGCGGACGATGACCCACCGGCACGCTCTGGCTGGCGAAGCCGGCGCGCTTGACCAGCGCCGGCAGGTAGCGGTGCATGTGGTCGAAGTAGGGCAGCCGCAGAAACACGTCGCGCTCGAACAGTTTCAGTCCGCAGCCGGTGTCCGGGGTGTCGTCCTGCAGCATGCGCGAACGCACGCCGTTGGCGATCTTGGAAGAAATCCGCTTGTTGAAACTGTCGCGCCGGGTGGTGCGCCAACCGGCGAACAAGCGCACCTGCGCCGGTGCCTGTGCGCGTGCCGCCAACAGCTTGGGGATATCCGCCGGATCGTTCTGGCCGTCGCCGTCCAGGGTGGCGATCCACGGTGCGCGTGCCGCGCGCACGCCGTTCCACACCGCGGTGCTCTGGCCGCTGCGGGCCAGGTGACGCAGCACCCGCAACTCCGGGTAGCGTGCTTTTTCCGCACGCAGCACCGCCGCGCTGTCGTCCGTGGACTGATCGTCGACGTAGACGATTTCGAAGTCGATCTGGCCGCGCAGGGCGCCGGCAATCTCGGCCAGCAGCGGCGGGATGTTGTCGCGTTCGTTGAAAACCGGAACGACCACAGAGAGCTGGGGCATGGCAGCGAGTCCACTGAGACAGCCGCATAGTATTGCTGATGCGCGCGGTTACCGCGAGTCGGGCCCCGGCAACCACGCGACCGCCGCACCGCGCCGCGTGTAAAAGGCGGGCGCGGATCAGCGAATCTTGCCCAGAATCCCGTCCAGTTCGTCGTTGCTGTGGTAGTGGATCACCAGCTTGCCGCGGCCGCCGCGGCCTTGCGCCAGCTCGACCCGCGCGGCGAATCGCTCGCCCAGCTCGCGCTCCAGATCGGCGATGTTGGGATCGCGCGCGGGCGCGCTTTTGGCCTTGCCCTGGGGCAGCGTGCGCAGACGTCGCGCGGCCTCTTCCAACTCGCGTACGCTCCAACCGTTGCGCGCCGCTTCCAGCGCCAGCGCTTCGGCGTCGCGCTCGGCCAAGGTCAACAGGCAGCGCGCGTGGCCCATTTCCAGCTTGCCGTCGTCCAGCAATTGTTTGATCGACTCGGGCAGCTCGGTCAGCCGCAACAAATTGGATACCGAGGCGCGCGCGCGTCCGACCGCGTCGGCCGCTTGCTGGTGGGTCAGGTCGAAATCGTCGATCAGCCGCTTCAGCGCATCGGCTTCTTCCAGCGGGGTCAGGTCTTGCCGCTGGATGTTTTCGATCAAGGCCATCGCCGGTACGGCGGCTTCCTCGACCACCTTGACCAGTGCCGGAATCTGCGCAAGCTGCGCGCGCTGCGCGGCGCGCCAACGCCGTTCGCCGGCGATCAGCTCATAAGCATTGTGGCCGATCGCCCGCACCACCACCGGCTGGATCACGCCCTGCGCGCGGATCGAGGCGGCCAGTTCATCGAGCGCCTCGCTGTTCCAGTGCCGCCGCGGCTGGTACTTGCCCGGCTGGATCTGCTGAATCGGCAGGTTGCGCAGCTCGCCCTCCTGCTCGAGTACCGAGGGGGCGTCGTCGTCAGCACTGCCCAGCAAGGCGTCCAGCCCGCGTCCCAGTCCTCGTTTCTTGGCGGCCATGCTTACTCCTCGTGGTGTTCGTCGGCGAGGTCGAGCGCCGCGTCGGCATCCTCGACCAGCGGCATCGCGATGGCGCCACCGCTGGCGGCGGCCTTGAGCGCGCGCTCGCGCCGAATGATTTCCCCGGCCAGCCCGATATAGGCGATCGCACCGCGCGAGCTGCGGTCGTACAGATGGATCGGCTGGCCGTGGCTGGGCGCCTCGGCCAGACGCACGTTGCGCGGGATGATCGAGCGCAGCACCTTGTCGCCGAAATGCTGGGTCAGCTGGGCCGAAACCTCGTTGCCCAGGTTGTTGCGCACGTCGTACATGGTGCGCAGCAGGCCTTCGATCTCCAACTGCGGGTTGAGCCGCTGGCGCACCGCCTTGACCGTGTCGAGCAGGCTGGACAGCCCTTCCAGCGCGAAGTATTCGCACTGCACCGGGATCAACAGACTATCCGCCGCGGTCAATGCGTTGAGCGTCAGCAGATGCAGCGACGGCGGGCAGTCGATCAGGATGGTGTGGTAGCGGTCGCTCACCTTGGCCAGCTGTTCCTTCAGCCGGCTCTCGCGCGCGATCGCGTCCATCAGCTTCAACTCGGCCGCGGTCAGATCGCCGTTGCCGGGCAGCAGGTCGTACAACGCCTCGGTCTTGCGGATCACCGCCTCGATCGGCGCTTCGTCCAGCAACACCTCGCAGCCGTTGGGCTTGGCCTGGCGTTTGTCCACACCCGAGGCCATGGTGGCGTTGCCCTGCGGATCAAGATCCACCAGCAATACCTTGCGCTTGGCCGCGGCCAGCGCTGCGGCGAGATTGACGGAAGTGGTGGTCTTGCCGACGCCGCCCTTCTGGTTGGCGACCGCGATGATACGAGCCATGGAATCGTCGCTACCGTGCGCGAAAAGGGGCTTAGATTAGCATTGCCTCAGCCGCTTGCTCGGCCGAGTACCACCAGGCTGCGTTCGCCGTCCAACCCGGGCACCGCCAACTGATGCATCGCGCGCACCGCGAAACCGGCCGGCACGCCGGCCAGTTCGTCCTCCGGCCGACGCCCCTTCATCGCCAGCCAGATACCCTCGGGCGCCAGCAACTGACCGCCCCAGCCGAGCATGTCGGCCAGGCTGGCGAAGGCGCGCGCGGTGACGCAATCGAACTGGCCCTGCACCGCCTCCACCCGCGACTGCTCGGCGCGCACGCCCTCCAGCTTGAGCGAACGGATCGCCTCGCGCAGGAAGCGCACCTTCTTGCCGTTGGAATCGACCAGCAAGATTTGCCGCCCCGGCGCGGCGATCGCCAGCACGATGCCGGGCAGGCCCGGGCCGGTGCCCAGATCGGCCAGATTCTGACCTTGCACGAACGGCAGGATCGCCAGCGAATCGAGCAGATGGCGCGTCACCATTTCGGCCGGGTCGCGCACCGCGGTGAGGTTGTAGGCGCTGTTCCAGCGTTGCAGCAAAGCCTGGTAATCGAGCAAGCGCTCGACCGCCCCGGCCGGCAGGCGCAGGCCCAGCGTGTCGATGCCCCGTTCCAGGCGGTCTTGCAGCGCGGCGCGCTCGGTCATGGCGTTCTCGGTGAAGCGACGAAAGGGCGCAAGTATCCAGAGCCACGCGCGGCATTGCCAGCACGGCGGCGTCCGCCCAACAAAAAGCCCGCCGAAGCGGGCTTGGTGGGCTTGGTATCAGCGCGAGCGGCGCGCCCTCAGGCGATGTCCAGCTCAACCCGGGTCACCATCAGGCCGCGCTCGCGCAGCAAGCCATTCAAGGCTTGCTTCAAGCGACTGCCGAGATCGCGCCGATCGGCTTGCACCGGTGCCGCTTCACGGCGCAACGCGTCCAGCGCGCCATGACGGATCAATTGGTCGGCCTGCTCGATCACCGCGTCGGCACGCTCCGGCTCCAGCACCTGCCAGTACACCGTGCCGCGCACGTCATGCGACGCATCGGCCAGCGGCTCCTGGAAGCGCAGTACACGCCCGCCCAGGTCGATCCGATGCGCCACCCGTTCCAGCAGCGGCAAGCGCCAATGCGTGCCAGGGGAGAGCAAGCGCAACGGTTTGCCACGGCGATAGAGGCTGTAGACCTGACCCTCGGGGACGCGCTGAACGGCGCTGGCGGCAAGCAGCCCCAGTAGCACGGATAGCAATAGCAGCGTAGTCATCATGGCGGCGGATCGCAGGTGAGGGTGATCGCAGGCACCGAGCGTGCCTAAGGCTAACGCCCGTATTATTAATCTTAATTTAACGCGATGCAATGCCGTTATCGCAAAATATCCACCTGGTTCTGACAATTAGCGCATAGCTGCTGGCGAAGCGTCGCGTTACGCCTGCTGCGACGCAACAACCAAATTTTTACTTCCCGACCGCGACGGGGGCTCTATCCGCCGCCGTGGCTTGCGCGCCGCAGCGGGCTCCTCCGACGCCTCGAGCTTTCCCGTGGAAGCCTGAATCGGTTATCCGCTCGACGCCAAAAACACCCCGCGCCGGCGCTTACCCGTTGTCGCGCGACTGGAGGGCGTGGTGCGGTGCCCCTTGGCTATGGCGCTTCCGATGGCTGCCCCCTGCCAACCACGCCTGTCCCATCGCAACATCCGCGCGTGTGGAACTTCTTTGCCGTGTTCGCCTCCAAGGTCATGCCCGGCCCCGCGCATGCGATGACGATGTTGAGGCCGACGGCAGGTCAGTTTGCTGTGGGCGCATGCATCCCATTTATCAGCAAGGATTTATCAGCAAGGACTTTCCATGGACGGATGGTTGCAGGCGATATCCCACAAGCCGGCCCGAGGCGTGGTGGCGCGTACTTTGTTGCTGGCGATCGTGGTACTCGCGCACTGGGCGCTCTGGCAACGGTTGGGCCTGAGCGCCGCGCCGCCAGGCAAGCGCAGCCAAGCCATTCAATTGCGACTGTTGGCCGCGTCGCGTCCCACGCCCACGCTGGCGCCGCCGCCGATTCGCCTGCCGGCCCGGTCACGCCCCCCGCCGACGCCGATCCGCCTCCACCTCACCGCCGCCGTACCTTCACCCTCAGCCCCACCGCGCGCCAGTACAGTCGAAGCAACCACCCCCAGCTCGGGCGGTTATGTTTCCGGCGGCGCCGACTTTGCCGCGCGCTTGCGTGATGCGTCGTCGGCACCGCACGCGCTGCGACTGCCCGGCGCCGAGGAGGACCCCCAGCATCGGCTGCCGATGGCCGATCCGCGCCACCAAGGTCTGGCCGGCGCGATACGCTTCATCGCCGGCAAGTTCTTCGGTGCGAAAGACCCGCATTGCATCGACGTGATGCGCTGGGTGGGCATGACGCGCGAGGAGCGGATCGCACACCATGTCGGCCCGCGCGACATCGCTGCTGTAGCCGCACGCTACGACTGCGGTCCGGATGGCCGCGGACCCAGCCGCTCGGTGCTGTGACGGATGCTGACACACCGCCGACGTTGGCCCAGGCATACTCACGCGTTACCCGCCAGGTCACCTCACGATGAACGCCAGCACCTCCACCACGCCCTCCATCAACGCACCGGTGGTGGTAGTGATGGGGGTTTCCGGCAGTGGCAAAAGCAGCATCGGCGAGGCGTTGGCGACGCGCCTGCAGTGGGCATTTCAGGAGGGCGACGCGCTGCATCCGGCGGCCAATATCGCCAAGATGAGCGCCGGCATCGCGCTCACCGACGCCGACCGCGGGCCCTGGCTGGACGCCATCGCCGCCTGGATCGAGGCGCGCCTGCACGCGGGCGAAGCGGGCGTGGTGACGTGTTCGGCACTACGCCGGGTCTATCGTGATCGGCTGCGTCTGGCCGGCGCCGGCGTGCGTTTCGTCTACCCCGAGGTGGCGCGCGACGAGCTGGAACGACGCATGCGCGCGCGTCAGCACTTCATGCCGCCCTCGCTGCTGGACAGTCAGTTGGAGACGCTGGAACCGCCCGCCGCCGACGAGCAGGCGATCGTGCTGGATGCGGCCACCGACGTGCACGGCAACGTGACGCGGGTGATCGAGGCGCTGGCGCGCGAGGCGCCGTTATCCGCGCCACGCTGACGGTGCTTGTCCCAACGCGTTGCGCGTGACAGGCGGCGCACGCCAGCGCTACGAAGATACGACCATCGCTGGAGCAGGCCGCAGGCCGATACGCCTAACCCGCACGCACCCAAGCCAATGCAGCGCGATGCGATACGCCAAGCGCTGCGACGAAACGATATCGCTAGACGCCGTCTGCGGGCCGATCCACCTCAGCACGCACACCGCCGTCCAGCGCGATGCGACAAGCCGATCGTCGCGACGCCGGCGTCACCCACCGCGACGGCATACCGTTCGCCTGCGCGTGTTGAAGCCGTTGAGAGGCGCTGGCGCTAGATGCCGTTGTCCGCCATGTGTGAGCCCGCCGATCCGAGCGCGGTGGCATCACGAGGTAGGCCCAAGCCCTGCGACCCGCCGCGCGACGCGTCAGCGAGCCGATACGTCAGGTCTGAACGGCCGCGGCCAGCGCGAGGTGGCAACGCGATGCTGCGCGCCCCGGTGCTGCGATGAGGCGACTCGCTAGACGCCCTCTGCTGCCGACCGTCGCAACGCACCGCAGCCATCAGAATTTGCCGGCGCGAAAATCCGCGATCGCCTGGTGAATCTGCTCCGGCGTGTTCATCACGAACGGTCCGTAGCGAGTCACCGGCTCGTTCAGCGGTTGCGCAGCCACCAGGATCAGCCGTGCCGCCGTGGCGGTCGCCTTGAAGCTGACCTGCTCACCTTCGGACAACACGCCCAGCTCGCTGCGCGCCAGCGCTTCGCCGCCGACCAGCGCCTGCTCGCCATCGAACACGTAGGCGAACGCGTGGTGGCCGCGCGGCAACGGCAGGCTCCATGCGGCGCCGGGCTGCAAGCTGATATCCAGGTACGTCGGCGCGGTGGCCACGCCATGCACCGGACCGCTGACCCCGTCGACCTCACCGGCCAGCACGCGCACCTCCACGCCCGGCGCCGGCTGCACCCGCGGCACGCGCTCCGGCGCGATGTCCTGGTAACGCGGCGTGGTCATCTTGTCGCTGGCCGGCAGGTTGATCCAGAGCTGGAAGCCCCACATCAGGCCGTCTTCCTGCTCGGGCATTTCCGAATGCAGGATGCCGCGCCCGGCGGTCATCCACTGCACGCTGCCGGCGATCAGCTTGCCGGTGTTGCCGTGGTTGTCGCGGTGAAGCATGTTGCCGGCCAGCATGTAGGTGACCGTTTCGAAACCGCGATGCGGATGCTCGGGGAAGCCGGCGATGTAGTCGTCGGCCTGATCCGAACGGAACTCATCCAGCATCAGGAACGGGTCGAGCATGTCCAGCGACGGCTGCCCGATCACACGCTTGAGCTTGACCCCCGCGCCATCGGAGGTATCGATGCCGCGCACGCGGCGGAGAATGTGACGATCGCTCATGCGGGTACTCCAGAAAGTATGCCAAGCATGATGGCGATCGCCGCCACCGCCTTCCAGGCTCGGCCAAGAAACGCACTGTCTCGGGTGGGCAGAAATCCACGGTCAGGCCTGAGCGGGCGAGCTACGCGCCCAAGCTGCCTAACCATGGATCTCTGCATCCAACCTCAATGCACCCAATGCCCGCTGCGCTGGCGGGGTGGGCCGGCGGGTTCTTCCTCCGCGGCGGGCTGCACCATGGCTTCGACTTCCGCTTCGGTGGCCGGGTGTTCCAGCCAGTACTGCGCGACCGCGCCGAGTACCGCGGGGACTTGCCCGAGGCATTCGTCGTATTCGTCGTCGCTGAGTTTCTCGAACTCGGTGTCGGCCGAGAGGATGCCTTCGTCGACCGCCAACGCCATCACCGGACCGAGCAGCTCCATCAGGCGCGGATCGTCGGCCAGGCGCTTTTCCCACAGCCCCGCGCGCAGGTCGATGCCGCGGCTGAAACCGTCGCACCAGCCCGCCGCGGAAAGGATGCTGCCGCCGCCTTCGTCCAGATCGATCTCGCCCAGGATCGGCTCGTAGGCGTCCACGTCCAGCTCGGCCACGATCGAGTCGTTGAGCTTGGCCAGCAAGGCCAGCACGCGGTTGCCTTCGTCCTCGTCGGCGAAGGCATCGTGCAGCACTTCGGGCAGCCATTCGTCGGGCATCACGTGCAGCGGCCCGACCGCCAGCGCGCTGAGCATGCCGTGCACGCCATCGAGCAGCAGGTCGCCGTCGCCGGCATGCGCGCGCAGGTAACGGTCCAGTTCATCCAGCTCTTGGTCGTTGAGCGAGCTGGGCCAATCGGAGGGGGTCGTGTTCATCGGATATCTAGGTCCAGCGTCACCGGGGTGTGGTCGGACGGGCGCTCCCAGCGGCGCGGCGTGCGGTCGATCGCGGCGGCGGTCGCCACGGATTTGAGGGCTTCGCTGACCAGGATCAGGTCGATGCGCAGACCCATGTTGCGCCGGAACGCAGCTTGACGATAGTCCCACCAACTGTAGTGCGCACCGGCCGATTCAAACAGGCGGAAGCTGTCGTGCAAGCCCAGGTCGGTGATCGCCTTGAGCGCGGCCCGCTCGGGCGGCGAGCACAGAATGTCGTCGCCCCAGGCAACCGGGTCGTAGACGTCGCGATCGTCCGGCGCGATGTTGAAATCGCCCAGCACTACCAGCTTGGGATAGCGCTCCAGCTCGCGTGCCAGGAACTCGCGCACCTTGGTCAGCCAGTCCAGCTTGTAGGCGTATTTTTCATCGCCCACCGCCTTGCCGTTGACCACGTACAGATCCACCACGCGCAGCTCGCCAACGGTCGCCGCCAGGATGCGCCGCTGCGGGTCGTCCAGGCCGGGAATGTCAGTAACCACGTCGGTGGGCTGCTGGCGCGCCAGGATCGCCACGCCGTTGTAGGTCTTCTGCCCGGCAAATACGCTCTGGTAGCCGGCCGCGGCCAATTCGTCGCGCGGGAACTTGGCGTCTTCCAGTTTGGTTTCCTGCAGCGCCACGATGTCCGGCGCGGCCTCGGCGGCCCACTGGGTAAGCTGCGGTAGCCGCACCTTGAGCGAATTGACGTTCCACGAAGCAATTTTCATCGGCGCATTGTAAGGGATACGCCTGCCCGCGCCTCAGCGCGCCAGCCGTCGATAGGCCGCATCGCGCGAGCCGACCGGACGCGGCCGCTCGACGCGCCGCGCCGGTGTGGCGATGGCGCGTGCCGCCTGGCCTGCCTGTGGGGCTGGCCACCAGCCGGCCAGCCAGCGCTTGCTAGGCATTTCCACGTAGCGATACGACGCGCTCGCGCTGACCAGCACCAGCACGTAAAAGCCCGCCAGCATCCAGGGACTACCCATCGGCAGCGGACCGGTAAAGCCTGCCACCCACAAGCTGATCACGATCAGCGGAAAGTGCACCAGGTAAATCGAATAGGAAATCTCTCCCAGGTAGGTCAAGGGGCGTCGCTGGAGAAGCCCACGCAGGTGCCGGCTGTGCAGGGTGCCCAGGATCAGCCCCGGAAAACCCAGCGCCGCCAGCAGCACATCGCCCCAATGACTTTGCGGAATCAACCGCGCCATGTAAGCCAGCACCAGCACCAGAGCGCCGACGCCTACGACATCGCCGCGCCAATGGGCGACCAGAACGCCATCGCGCTGGCGTGCCTGGTAATAGCGATAGCACTGAGTCCCGATGAAGAAACCCAACCAGCAACGCACCAGCGACACATCGAGCACGCCGCCCAGCATGCCTTGCACCGGCACGCCGTGATCGAGAATCCCGTAATGCACCAGCACACCGGCGCAAGCCAGCGCCATCAAGGCCATCGCCCAACGCCCCAGCCGGCCACCCCGGGCGATCAGGCCAAGAAACACCACGTTGATCAAAAATTCCGCCGAGATCGACCACGACGGGCCGTTGAACGAATAGTCGTGCTGCAAGCCGGAGGACTGCAGCAACATCAGATTCAGCGCGAGGTGATAGCCGTCGTTGGCCGCTCGCGGCGGGTGCCCGGCGGCTTGGTTGAGACCATCGACCGCCACGATGACCAGCAAGGTCAAAAGATGCAGCGGATACATCCGCGCGATGCGCGCCCACACGTTGCGACCAAACTGCTGGCGCCGTCCCGCGCGGTCAAAACTCCGGCTGAGCACGAAGCCGGACAGCACGAAGAAAAAATCCACCAACAACCCGCCGCTGAGATAGAGCGGCCTGAGCGCGCCCAGCAAGGGCTGCGCGCCATACATACCGCTGTAATGCCATAGCACCACACCCAGCGCCGCCAGCCCGCGCAAGCTGTCCAGCTCGGTGAAACGCGGCGCCTTGGTCGGCTCGTTGCGGTGCGAATCCATTGGCGATATCCAGGTCGAAAACCCGATCCTGAAAAATCGCCGATGACGATTCCCTAAATTCTCATCGGCACGGTAAAGCGCGCAGTCGGTGTCATGAAAACCCTGTCAACGGAATCGCCGACCAATCGCAAAACCTTACGCCGCACGATCAGCCTGGCGGTGACGCAGGGCCCATCGCCGCCGCCGCGGCGGGCAAGCCCAAACGCTGGCCAACGGCCGGACCCAACGTGCGCACGAAGGAAGCGGTCAGGTGCTGACCATCGCGGAACACCACGTGGCCTTGGCGCTCGGCCTGGCAGCGTCCGCGCGGGCAGACCAATGCGTTGAGGTCCAGCGCCGTGACATTGCCAAAGTGCGCGCTGGCTTGGGTCAGCCACGCATAGACCTGCACGTCGTGCGCGTCGGTGGCCGGCCCTTGGCAGCGATCGGCGCTGAACAGCGCGCCGCCCAGCCAGGCGCGCGCGGCCAGGCAACTGGGGCCGTCCAGCGGAATGCGCGGCGTGCCACGCAGCAGGTAAATGTGCCCGACCGCCGGACTCAGCGTGGCCAGCACGCGCGCACTGCCGTCGCGCCACTGCGCCGGATCGAACGCATACGTGGCCGCCGAACCGAGCACCAGCAACTCGGGCTTGAGCGTCGCCAATTGGCGCAGCGCCTCCGCACGCCACTGCGCGCATTCGCTGTAGAGCCGGCCGATGCGCGCGTAGAACAGCGGCGCATCGACCATCGGGCAGGACGATTTGGTCATCACCAGCAAGCGCCATCCGGGACGCTGGAACACCGTCGCCAGCGCCGGAAACCACTGCGCCGCCACGCTATCGCCCAGCAGCACCGCGGTATGCGGCGCGTCGGCCGGACCGAACGCGCAAACCCGCACCGTCGTGCTGTGGTACCAGTCGTCACAGCCGTGCGCGTAGATCATCGGCAGGTCTGCGCGTGCGGCCAGATAGGCTTGCTGCTGCGGACGATGCGCCCAATCGAACAGCGCGTTGAACCAGCCGATCGACGCCAGATTCAGCAGCCCCATCGCCAGCAGCGACGCACCGATCAACCGACCCGGCCGCCGACGCAGCGTCGCGCGGGCGCGGATCGGCATTTCCAGCCAGCGCCAGCAGATGTACGCCACACCCAGCGCCAGTGCGGCCAGCGCCAACCGTTGCGCGAGTCCGTCGGTCGGCCACAACGCCGCACCGAGCAGCAGCACCGGCCAATGCCACAGGTACCAGGCGTAAGACAAACGCCCCAGCCCGGTCAGCGGCCGCGCGCTCAGCCAGCGCGCCACGCCGATGCCCGGCGCACGCGCACCGGCGACGATCAACGCCAGCGCGCCAACGCTGGGCAGCAGCGCGCGCCAGCCGGGGTAGGCCATGCTCGGGCGATAAGCCAACGCGGCGATCAGCACCGCCAGCAAGCCCGCCGCACCCAGTAAGCCCATCCGCCGCCGCGCGATCGTGGACAGTTCGATCGCTGGCGCCTGACCGAATTGCAGCCAAGCCAGCGCGCCCAGCGCGAACTGCCAGGCGCGCAGCGGCATCAGATAGAACGCCCAACGCGGCTGGCTGGGGGTCAGCCACAAGCAGGCCAGCAGACTGAGCGCGCCGAGCCATCCGATCGCCCACGTCAGCCGCGCATCGCTTTGCCCCGCGTACCGCCAGAGCAGCGCCAACAGCAGCGGCCAGAGCAGATAAAACTGCTCCTCCACCCCCAGCGACCAGGTGTGCAAAAAGAGATTACTCGCCGCATCGGCGCCGAAATAATCCAGCTGGCCGAAGGCAAAATGCAGATTGCTCAGCCACAGCGCCGCGCTGGCCGCCGCGCTGGCCTGGGCCTCTTGCTGGCTTGGCGGCAACAGCACCACGGCGGCCAGGCTGCTCAGCAGCAGCATCGCCAGCAACCCGGGCAGCAGACGCTGGAAACGCCGCGCATAGAACGCGGCGAACGCCAGCCGCCCGTGAGCCGCCAGCTCCTGGCGCAGCAAGCCTGTGATCAGGTAACCGGAGAGCACGAAGAACAGATCGACGCCGACAAAACCACCGGCCAGCCCCGGCACGCGCGCGTGCGCACCGACCACCAGCAGCACGGCGAGCGCGCGCAGCCCTTCCAGATCGGGCCGATAACCCAGCCGGTCGTGATCGCTTCGCTGCATTGGCCCCCACCCGTCGATCGCCGCCTACCGCAGCCAGCGCGCGAGCATAGGGCAAGGCGAACGCGCCGGCACGGGCGCGTTCGTCGTCGCGGTTAGGCGTCGAGCAGGCCGTGGCTTTTCAGCAACGCGTCCGGCTGCGGCGGGCGACCGCGGAAGGCGATAAAGCTTTCCAGCGCCGGACGGCTGGCGCCAACCGCCAGGATCTCGCGCCGGAAGCGCTCGCCGGTGGCGCGATCGATTACCCCATGCGCCTCGAACTCACCGAACGCATCGGCGCTCAGCAGCTCGGCCCACAGATAGCTGTAGTAGCCCGCCGCATAACCGCCAGCGAAGACGTGGGTGAAGCTGTTGGGAAAGCGCTGCCAGGCCGGCGGATGCAGCACCGCCACCTCGTGCCGCACCTGTTCGAGCAGCTCCAGCGTGCGTGCGCCGCGCGCCGGGTCGTATTCCAGATGCAGCAGAAAATCGAACAGCGCGAATTCCAGCTGGCGCACCAGGAACAAACCCGCATGAAAATGCCGCGCGGCCAGCATGCGCTGGTAAAGCTCGTCCGGCAGCGTCTCGCCGGTCTGCCAGTGGCGCGCGAACAGATCCAGCGCCTGGCGGTTCCAGCCGAAGTTCTCCATGAACTGGCTGGGCAATTCCACCGCGTCCCATTCGACCCCGTCGATGCCGCCGATCGAGGGCAGCGCGATTTCGGTCAGCAGGTGATGCAGGCCGTGACCAAATTCGTGGAACAGGGTCAGCGCGTCGTCGTGCGTCAGCAGCGCCGGTTTGCCTTCGGTCGGCGGGGCGAAGTTGCAGGTCAAAAAGGCCACCGGCAACTGCCGCTGGGAGCCGTCGTCGAAGCGCGCGCGACAGACGTCCATCCACGCGCCGCCGCGTTTGCCGCTGCGTGCGTAGAGATCGACATAGGCGCCGGCGAAGACCTGGCCGTGGGCGTCGAGCAGGTCGTAATAACGCACCTGCGGATGCCACACGTCGACGCCTTCGCGCTCTTTCAGGGTGATCCCGTAGAGCTGCTGGGTCAGCCCGAACATGCCCTCGATCACCGCCGGCAGCGGGAAGTAGGGCTTGAGCTGTTCTTCATCCAGGGCGTAACGACTCTGCCGCAGTTTCTCCGAGACGTAGCCGATGTCCCAGGGTTCGAGGTTGTCCAACTGCAGTTCGTCATGCGCGAACGCGCGCAGGCTGACCAGCTCGCGCTGCGCCACCGGTTTGGCGCGCGCGGCCAGGTCGCGCAGAAAGCCCAATACTTCGGAGGGCGTTCCGGCCATCTTGGTCGCCAGCGATTCCTCCGCCGCGTTGGCGAAACCCAGCAACTGCGCCGCCTCGTGACGCAGCGCCATGATCTGCTCGATGCGCGCGGCGTTGTCGAACTTGCCCGCGTGCGGGCCCTGATCGGAGGCGCGGGTCTGGTAGGCCCAGTAGACGCTCTCGCGCAGCGCGCGGTTGTCGGCGTAGGTCAACACCGCCTGCACGCTGGGCTGTTTCAGGGTCACCAAATAGCCGTCCAGCGACTGCTCCTTGGCATACTCGCGCAATACAGCGCGGCCCGATTCGGGGATGCCGGCCAGATCGCGTTCGTCGGTGATGTGCTGATGCCAGGCATCGGTGGCGTCGAGCACCGCGTTGGAAAATTCGGTGGACAGTTTCGACAGCTCCACGCCGATCTCGCGGTAGCGACCGCGTGCCGGTTCTTCCAGCGCGACGCCGGAAAGTTTGAAGTCGCGCAGGCTGTGCTCGACCAGCGCGCGGCGCGGGCGCGGCAAGCTGGCGAAATCGGGCTGATCGGCCAGCGCCTGCACCGCCGCGTACAACGTGCGGTTCTGGCCCAACTCGATCGCGTGCTCAGTGAGGATTTCCTCCGCCGGACCGTAAACCTTGCGCAAGGCCTCGCTGTCGGCCACCGAATGCAGATGGCCGACCGGCGCCCAGGCGCGCGCTAGGCGCTGCTCAAGGCGTTCCTGGGTCAGCATCACATGCTCGAAATCGCGCGCCGCGCCGGACGCCGTCAACGCGTCGATGCCGGCGCGGTAGTCGGCCAGGATCGCGGCGACCGCCGGTGCGACGTGCTCGGGGCGGATCTGCGAAAACGCCGGTAGCGCGGTATCGGCCAGCAGCGGGTTGTCTTGACTCATGTCGATCTCCTAGGACTGTGCGCAGCGTGGTGACGGCGCGCGTGCAAATCAAGCACAGCGGCACCGCGATTGCCGCCAGATTGTCACACTGGGCGCCCTACCATCGGCGGATGCTCCCGCCCGATGCGATCGCGCTCCTGGCCCGTCATCCGACCTTCGCCTCGTTGGAGCCGGCCGCGCTGGCGGCGCTGGCCCAACACCTGGTGTGGCTGGGGCTGCCTGGCGGGCGTCCGCTGTACAAGACCGGCGAGCCGGCGGACGCGCTCTACCTGCTGTGCCGCGGCAGCCTGGGCGTGTTCGAGGGGCCGACCAACCTGCGCCATCTGATCGCCGCCGGCGACTGCGTCGGCGAACTCAGCCTGCTCGGCGGCGAAACCCGCTTGCGCACGGTGCGCGCGCTGCGCGACTGCGAACTGCTGCGGCTGGATCGCGCCGCGTTCGAAACGCTGATCGGCGCCCATCCGCATGCCATGCTGGACCTGACCCGCTTCGCCTTGCAGCGACTTCAGCGGCGCCAACACGGCGAAGAACGCCCCGGCCTGCCGCGCACCTTCGCGATGCTGCCGGTAGACGGCACGCTGCCGGTGCGCGCGCTGGCGATGCAGTTGGCGATGGCGCTGGGCACCTACGGACGTTGCCTGGTGATCGACGCCGCGCTGGGCCAGGCACGCAGCGCCGACTGGTTCGCCGAGCGCGAGGCGCAGGCCGATTTCGTGGTGTACCTGGACTGCGGCGACGCGCCGGAATGGCGCCAGCGCTGCCTGCGCCAGGCCGACGTGCTGCTGTTGCCGGCCGCCGCCGCGCAGCCGGCGCGCCCCTGGCCGCTGGATGCGCCGACCGATCCGGCGATGGCGCGGCATCGTCCGCGTCATCTGCTTTTGCTGCATGCCGGTCGGCAGATCGCGCTGGGCGCGGCGCAGCGCTGGCGCACCATGTTCCGCGGCGAGCTGGAGCATCACCACATCTGCCAGCAGGACGACATCGAGCGCTTGGCGCGGCTGATCAGCGGACGCGGGCGCGGCCTGGTGCTGGCCGGCGGCGGCGCGCGTGGCATGGCCCATCTGGGTGCGCTGCGCGCGCTGCACGAAGCCGGTCACCGTTTCGATGCGGTCGGCGGCACCAGCATCGGCGCGATCATCGGCGCGGCGCTGGCCAACGGCGGCGACAGCACGACGATCGAAGCGCTATGCCGGCGCGGCTTCGTGCAAGGTCGCCCGCTGGCGGACTGGACCTTGCCGCTGGTCGCCTTGAGCCGCGGTCGCCGCGCCAGCGCCATGCTGCGCCAGGCGTTCGGCGCGTTGGCGATCGAGGATCTGGCGCGGCCGTTCTTCTGCGTTTCCACCAGCCTTTCCGGCGGCGGCTGCACGGTACATCGGCATGGCCCGTTGTGGCTGTGGCTACGCGCTTCCAGCGCGATCCCCGGGGTGCTGCCACCGGTGCTGCAACACGGCGGCGTCTATGTCGACGGTGCGCTGGTCAACAACCTGCCCACCGACGTGATGGACAGCGCCGGCATCGCGCACATCACTGCGCTGGACATCCGCGCCGATATCCACCTGCGCAGCGACACCGATGAAACGTACACCCCGCCGCTGTGGCAACTGCTGTGGCAACGGCGGCAGGCGATCCAGCGCCCCGGTTTGTTGTCGACATTAGTGCGTGCGGCGATGGTCAACGGCGAGGAAGCCAGCCGCACGCGCCGGCGCCGTGCCGATCTGCTGATCACGCCGCCGCTGGAGCATATCGGCATGCTCGACTGGAAGGACTGCCAGCGCGCCATCGATGCCGGCTACCGGCATACCGCGCAGGTGCTGGAACGGGGAACGCCTGCGCAGGAGTGAAAGCCCGCCGCGTTGGCAGACACGGGCACGGCTCACTCTGAGCATCGATTGCTCGCTCACTTCCGCCACCAAGCCTTACCATGGACGGATGATGAATCCTCTTCGCCGCTACAAGGGCATCGCGCCCACCCTGGGCCAGCGCGTCTACGTCGATCCCGCCGCCACGGTGATCGGCCAAGTGACGCTGGGCGATGATGTCTCGATCTGGCCCGGCGCGGTGCTGCGCGGCGACGTGCATGCCATCACCGTCGGCGCGCGCAGCAACGTGCAGGACGGCGCCGTGGTGCACGTCACCCACGACGGCCCATACTCGCCCGGCGGCATGCCCACCGTGGTGGGCGAGGGCGTCACCATCGGCCACGGCGCGGTGATCCACGCCTGCACCATCGAGGATTACTGCCTGATCGGCATGCACGCCACCGTGCTCGACGGCGCGGTGGTCAGGCGCTACGGCTTCGTCGGCGCCGGCAGCGTGATTCCACCGGGCAAAGTCGTCGGCGAACGCGAGCTATGGCTGGGCAATCCGGCCCGCTGCGTGCGACTGATCGACGCGCGCCAGGTCGAGCAACTGCATTATTCGGCCGCGCACTACGTCACGATCAAGGACAGCTACCTGGCCGAGCCGGACTGAACCTGGCCACCACTACTGATGCGACGCCTCGGCGTGGCGCGCCTGCAGGATGGCCGCGCGTGCTTCGTCGGCACGCACCATCAACGCACGCTGGGCGTCCAGCTTGCCGCCCAGCAGCAGCAAGGTGTAATTGGTCGGATCGTAGTCGGCCAGCAAAGCCAGTTCACGCTGTGCCTCGTCCAGCTGATTGGCGTTGATCGCCCGCTCGACGTCTTCACACGCCGGCGCGAAGCTGTCGCGCAAGCGGCTCAACGCGGTCGTGTTGCCCGGCTGCAGTTGCAGCGCGCTGAGCGAAAACTCATAGACGTTGGCACCGGCCGGCGTCACTAGCTGCCCTCGCGCCAGGGCACCTTCGGCCAGCTGCAGCAAGATTCCAAGGCCGCTGTCAGCCGACGAATTATCGTCACGCGATTTGGATGGCTGGACGTCCATATAATGTATCACAAGCCAAAGCGATACCAGCGCCAGAACGCACGCCACTACGCCGCCGAGCAACCAGCGGCGATTCCCTTCGAATGAAGCCCAACGCACCATCGCTGCCGTCCGTACCCGCGAGGAGCGGCAGCTTAGTCACGCTTGATGTCAATGCGATGACCGTCGGTGCTCGACGGTCGGAAGCTCACATGAATTGGCCGCCGACGATGCGCGATTGCGCATTCAGCTCGGCGAAATAGCGGCTGTTGTTCATGCGCACTTCGCGGCTGGCGACGGTGCCGGGAAGCACCAACTGGACATCCGGATAGGCAGCGTGGAACTGCGCCGGGGTGGGACACCCGTCGATGAAGCGCCGGAACCGCTCAAGGTCGGTCACGAAACCCGTTACCGGCGCGGGCGAGCCCTGGCGCAGGTCGTTCTGGCAGCCGCTCAGCGCGGCACCGGTCATGGTGAAGGCAAACAAGGCAAACGGCAGGGGCAAACGACGCATCTACGCTCTCTCCTCGCTCCCGTACCGATCCTGGCACGGCATCAGAAGGGCGAGTGTGCCTGGGTTGCCACGCCGATGCCAGTGGTCCCTGCCCGTCCGTTGCCAGGGCCACGATGAACACCGATGGGTCCCGCGCCGGCCAGCGCCGCGGCCAAATGCCAATCACGCAATAACAGTTAAGTTATATGGACATAAAGACGTCTAGACGCCCTTACGATTCATGATGTGTACTGCGACAACGCAGGAACTCCAGCGCGTCAAGAATACTTGGCGCAAAGCCGGACTGTCGACTCACGCCACGCGCCCGGACTTTGACGCACTTTCCCATGCGCCGGATGGACGGAGATTGCGCTGCGGTTGTCTGCGCTCAACCGGCGCCACTTGCGCTGCGTTATACCGGGAGTTGCGCTAAAGACCACAGCGCGACGTAACCGCAGCCGCGACACCCGGGCACACAGCACGCGCTCAGGCGAATCGCGGACGCAGCATGGCGTAGACCGGATCGGTATCCGGCCGCTGGCCGTGCCACAGCGCGAACGCATCGGCGGCCGTCTCGATCAGCATGCCCAGGCCGTCGTAGGCATGACGCGCCTGCGCGGCCTGGGCCCAGGCCACAAAGCCCGTGGCGGCCGCGCCGTAGCTGAGGTCGTAGCAGCAGGCGCGTGCGCCGACCAGCGAGAACGGCAGTTCCAGCGCCTGCCCCAGCACGCCGGCCGAGGTGCTGTTGACGATCAGGTCGTAGCTGCCGATCTCGGCCAGATCGGCCCAGTAGCGGGTATGCGCGCGCTGCGGATCGCCGATGGCGTCGGCCAGCGCGTCGGCGGTCTCCGGCGTGCGATTGACGATGGTCAAGCTGTCCACGCCGGCATCGAGCAGGTTCCAGGCCACCCCGCGCGCGGCGCCGCCGGCGCCCAGCAACAAGGCGGTGTGCCCGCGCAAATCGATCCGATGGCGCTCAGTGAGGTCGCGTACCAGGCCGGCGCCGTCGGTGTTATGCGCCGCCAACAGGCCATCCGGCCGCGCGGTCAACACGTTGGCGGTGCCGACGCGTTGCGCTGCCACGCTGCGTTCGGCGGCCAGTGCGAAGGCGCTGGCCTTGTGCGGCAGGGTGACGTTGGCGCCACGCCCGCCCTCGGCGAAGAAGCGCCGTACCGCCGTTTCGAACTCGGCCGGCGCCGCGTCGATCGCGCGGTATTCGAGCTGCAACCCGAACTGGCGCGCGAATGCTTGATGGATTTCCGGCGAGAGCGAGTGGCTGATCGGGTGGCCAAAAACGGCGAAGCGGCCTGCGTACATGGCGAATCCTTGGGCATCGGTGGCGCGGCGATGAACTGTCCGGTCACCGCCATCGTGGCGCGCATTCTAGACCCAGCATCGGCCGCCCGCAGCCACCTATGACGCCTGGTGCGGTGCCATGCCTCTCGTCTCGCGACAGCATGGCGACCAGAAGCGCGGAAGGGGCGGCACCAAGCCCCCACCGGTGCCCGCTGCCCGCGCGGCGCAGCCTTCGAGAGGTAGGCTGTTCGGGAATGAATGGCGAAGCGGCGGCGAGGGCCGGCCTACCGTGACGGAGCACCTCGCTCAGCACACCGATCCGCAGCCGCTCAGCACGCCGAAAGGGACGTGGCTGACCGACGAGGGCAGGCCACGCGACGCTGGGTCAAACGAACCGCTCGCACGGGAAACCAAGGCAGCACGCGTGAATGGCCGCGCGGTTCGCCCGGCGTGGTCACCGCCGTGTACGCCGGCGGTCGCAGGCGCTGAGACGTCCACCATCCAGGATCGCCGCACCTTGATCACCGAGTCCGCTGCAATGGCGATACCCCGACCTGCTGTTTCTGCGCAACCCCGCCGCCAAGCCATAGCACTGGCCTGGCTGGTCACCGGAGCGTTGCTGCTGGTGTTGACTCCGCTGGATGCGCACGACGACGCCTGGGGCTGGACGCCGTTGTTCTGGCTGTTGCTGGCGCCGCTGAGT
>JBEVMS010000023.1:0-10176 GCA_040508515.1 Dyella sp.
CCGGGAAAAGGGAGGTGACCATTATGCCTGATCGGGTCAGGCCGCCGGCGTCAGCGTAGCGGTCATGACGCCGCACGGACGCAAAGCCTGCGCTCGTGCGACAGATGCCGGCGTTGCGGCCTGGGAGCAGGCGCTTGCGCCGGCGCTCATGCAAACCGATCCGCCTCGCTTCCACCAGCGGATCGGCCTGTAAGGTCCGTTCGCTCAGCGCGCCGGTTTGTATCAGGGACCTTGTATCTCTGGGAGGCGCCGACTAGGAAGCGACGACGGCCTCCGCGCGCCGACGCAGTACCGCCAGCGGCTGCGCCCAGTCGGCGCCGGGGCGACGCTTGCTGGTCACCAGGGTCAGTTCGGACGGCTGAAACACGTTGACGTTGTGGGTGGCTGGCGTGGTCAGGATGTACTGCGCGCGGGTGGATTTGAGGAACGCGCCGACCTTGTCGATGTTGAAGATGTCCAGATGCGCGAACGGCTCGTCGATGAACACGAAGCCGCCGGGACGATCCTCGTCGCGCATCAGCGCCACCAGCAACAGCAGCGACTTCATCACCTGCTGGCCGCCGGAGGCTTCGCCATCGTCCATGCCGATCCAGCCCTTTTTGTCGAACTCGAAGCGCACGGTCAGCCCGGTCTGCGCCAGGGCCAGTTCGTCGTTGGAAAATTCGGGCTGCTCGACGTCCACGCCGATGCCGGCCAGCTCGGCCAGGAACTTCAGGTTCTTGGCGTAGCGGCGCACCGTGTTGCGCAGCACGTTGAGGTAGGCGCCGCGCGCCTCGGCGGTGATCTTGCCGGCGCGTTCCAGGTGCGCGCGACGGCGTTCCAGATCATGCTTGAGGCCGTCGTGGTCGCCGGCCAGTTTCTCGCGTAGCGGCAGACAACTGGGATCGGTTTCCCACTGGCCCTGGGTCAGCCGATCTTCGATGCGTGCCAGCTCGCGCCTGGCCGCTTGCGGCGACTCGTAGCGCTCGCGCAGTGCGGCGATGGCGCGTCGGTTGCGATGGCTTGGAGCGACCTGGGCGCGCTTGCCGCGATAGGCCTTCAGCCGCTCGACCTGGGCGGCGCGGTATTGGGCGTGTTCGCGCACGCTATCGGCCAATTGCGTTTGGACGTCTTTATGCTCGCGCGCATCGTCGTCGCGCTTGCGCGAGTTGGCACGGCGTTTTTCGCGCACCGCTTCGTAGTGTTCCTCGGCGGCGGCGTAACCGTCGGCGCAGCGCTGCACGTCGGCTTGCAGCGCCGGTTCCTGCGCGCGCGCTTCGGCGAATTCCTCGGCGCGATCGGCCAGCTGACCGCTGGCGTTGGCGCCACGCAATACCGATTCGGCGTCGGCGGCGGTCTGCTGCAGCTGTTTGCGTTGCTCGCCGAGCTTGTGCAGGCGCGCTTCGATTTTTTGCAGGCGTGCTTCGCCGTCTTTCAATTGGCGCTCGCGCGCGGCGGTGCCGAAGTAGGCATCATCCACGCCCAGGTGGCGACCGCCGCGGCGCTCGCGGAAATAGCCTTGCGGGGTGATCCAGTCCTGATCCTTGGACAGCGTGCTGCCCTCGGCGACATCTTCCACCCGCTGGATGCGATCGAGCTGGCGCAACAGCCAGTCGGGCGCGGCGGTGGCGAAGTCGACCACTTCCAGCAGCGAGCCGCGGTTGGCGCTGGTCGCTGGCGCCAGTTCGGCCACCACGAAATGCTTGTAGCGATGCTGCTCGCCCAGCTCCCAGGCGGCCTGGCGATCGCGCGGGTTATCCAGCAACACCACGTGGCGATAACCGGCCAATACCGCTTCGACCGCGCCTTGCCAGCGCGGCTCGTTGATCTCGACGATCTCGCTGAGCATGCGGTGGCCGATGCCGGCCTGATCCAGCGCGCGACGGAAGTTCTGCTCGAACTCCGGCGTGTAACGCCGGCCGTTGCGCCACGCGCCGAGCTGCGCGGTCAGCGTGGTCAACTCGTTGCGCAGGGTCTGCTCTTCGCCGTTGAGCGTGCTGATGCGTGCACGCGCGTCGCGTGCCTGGTCAGCCAGCTTGGTGTGGTCGGCGCCGCCTTGGCTGGCGATCAGCTGATGCAGGCGCGCTTCCTGTTTCAGCAGCACCTCGTTTTCGGTCAGCGCGTGGCGCGCTTCGTCGAGACTTTTCTTGGCCTGCTGACGGCTGAGATCGGCCGCGTGCTGCTCGGCGCGCAAGGTTTCCTCGGCGGTATCCCACTGCGCCAGACGCAAGCCCAGTTCGGCGTCACGCTCTTCCAATTCGACCCGCTTGCGCTTGAGCCCGGTCAGTGGCGGGCGGGCGCCGCGGATGCCGGCGTGCAGTTCGGCCAGCTCGGTGCGCGGCACGATTTCGCCGACCAGTTCCTGCCGCTCGCGTTTGAGCGCGTCCCAGGCCTGGTAGGAACGCACCCGGCCATCGGCTTCCTGCAAGCTGGCGCCGATGTAGGTCAGCTGCTGTTCCAGCCCCTGCTGCTCGCGTTCGGCCTCGCCCTGATCGGTGCGCGCGCGCTGGTAATCCTCCAGCACCGCCTTGTCGCCGAACACGTCGAAGATCAGATCCAGCAGCGCCTTGGGCGGCAGCTGGCAGAGCTTGTCGGTGGCGCCTTGTTCCAGCGTCAGTACGCGACGGATCGCCTGCGACAGACCGGCGCCTTCCAGCCGGATGCGGTACTCGCGCAGGCCCAGCCAGTCGTTGCGCGCCTCGATGTCCTCGATGCTGACGTCGCCGCCCAGCACCACGTACTGGCGCTGCCACTCGCCGCCTTTTTTCTGGATGCGGCAGGCCAGGGTGACCTCGGCGTCCATCAGCGGAAAGAACGGCCGCGCGCCGGTGGGGCCGGGCACATTGCCGACCTTGGCGCGCAGCCAGGCGTAGGGACGACCGTTGTGGCGCAGGTAACTCTTGTAGTCGCGGTTGCCGGCGCAGTCGATGGTCAGCAAGGTGCGCAGCGCGTCGAGCAAGGTGGTCTTGCCCGAGCCGTTTGGTCCAACAACGGTGACGATATTGGTGTCCAGCGGCAGGCTGAAGCGCTGCCAGTAATCCCAGTGCACCAGTTCGAGCGAGCGGATATCAAACATCGTCGCGCACCTCGGCGTCGGTCAGGGCATCGTCTTCGTCGTACAGGGGTAGCTCGTCCAGTTCGGTCGGCTCGCGCGGCGCCGGTGCCTGGCCGAGCAGGTCGCCTAATGCGCCATCGAGAATCCGTCGCGCGGTGCGCTCGTAGTCGAACGCCAGATCCAGCAGCGGACCCTCGGCAACGCCCTCTTTGCGGCGCACGATGAAGCCGTGCCGCGCCAGCTGGCCCAGGTTGATATTGATGCGCGTCTTGCCGCCCAGACGATCGCCGAAGTCGGCCAGCAAGGTGCGTTCGGGGATCACCGGCGCCAGTGCCGGATCGCGCGGGATCGGCTTGCCTTCGGCGAACATCTGCGTTTGCGAGGCATCCGCTTCGGCCTGCTGGCGATCGAGCTGGCGCTGGCGCTTGGGCAGCACGATCAAGGCCCACAGCACCACCAGCAGGGCGATCGCATCGCGGTCCAGTTGAAGGCTGTTGGATTGCCAGGCGTCGTTGCCGCCGAACACCGCGCGCTCGGCGCTGCGCGCCACCGCCACGCCGATGTGGGTGGCGTAGGGATGTTCGCGCAGCTCGAGCCCGACCGCCGCGAGGCGCCGGTCCAGTTCCTCGCGGAAGGTTTCATCCAGCAGCGCCTTGCGGGCGCCGGCGTCCTCGCGTGGCAGCCAGCGCTGGGCCAGCAAGCGCGCGATCAGCGCGGCGGTTTCATCATGCATGGTCGGTGTTCTCGTGATGCTTTTTGCGCTTGGCGGGCTTGGCGACGGCCAGCGCGGCGGCGACTTCGACGGCGCCGATCGGCGACAACTGGCCGGCGCTGATCAGCGCGATCTGCGGCGCGTCCAGCGCGATCAGCCGTGGCTCCACGTCCAATCGCAGCGGCAAGCGCGCCAACTCGGCGGTGCCGCCTTCCAGCGCGGCCGATTCGGGATCGCCGATCAGCCCCAGCAGCGAAAGCCGATAGGCCGACAGCGCGTAATTGTTGCGGTCGATCAACGCGTCCAGCGCGGTCGGCTGGTCCAGCGCGGTCAGCTGGGCGTACCACTGGTGCAGATGGGTCAGGTCTTCTTCGTTGACCGGCAGTTGGTCGGTCGCCGGGGCGTTTTCGGCCGCCGGCAGCGCGGTCAGTTCGGCGGCGGCGCGCTCGCGTTCCAGCAACTCGAACTCGGCCACGTCCAGCGCGATCTGATCCTGCAGCAACGGCGGTTGCAATGGCAGCATCGATTGCTCGTCGCCTAGTTGCACCAGCGCCTCGACATCCAACGCGCGCAGCCACGCGACCAGGTCGGAGGAGGACAACCCCGAACGGCCCAGGTGCACGCGGTGCTGATCGATCTTGTTGAGCTCGCGCTGGAAGATGCCGGCTTGGCGCAGCAAGGCGCTCTGCGCGCGGCCGACCGCCTGTGCCAGGCGATGCGTGGCCGGGTCCAGCTCCTCGTGCTCGGTGATCGTGCGCACCACCGCGGTGCCTTTTTCGACCCAGTTCCAGACCGCATCGAGGGTCAGCGCGGCGGCGCGGATGCGGTGCTCCGAACCGGACAGCACCGCGCGGTCGAAATCCTCGCGCAGTTCGGACAGGCGCGAGAGCAGATGGCCCAGCTCGTCATGGGAGACGCGTCCGACCGCCTGACCGGCGGCCAGCTGCGCGGTGAGATAACCCAGCCCGTCGGCGTCGTCGTGCTCGAATTCCAGCAAGGTCGATACCGCCGCCAGCGCCTTGCGGCCCAGTGGGCTGACGCGGTAGCGCTGGGTTTCGCCGTCCCACACCAACAGCTCGTGGTCCTTCAGACGCTGCACCACGGTTTCCAGCTTGACCGTATCGACAAAGGCCAACTGGTCGCGGATGTCCTGCGCGGTCCATTCCGGCGCCAGCGCGCGCGCGCCCAGCGTGCGCAACACCAGCAGGCGCAGCAGCACCTGGCCTTCGCCGCCGTGGAACAAGGCGCTGAACGCACGCAGCAGGCCACGTCCGCGCAGCAGCGGAAACACCGCCGGGATGTCTTCGGCCAAGATGCCTTCGCGCAATACGTCTTGCAGGCGCTCGTCGGCGCCGCTGAGATCCAGATCGCTCAAACCGTCGGCCTGCTCAGCGGTGGCCGCGGTCAAGGCCGATGAATTGCAGAAACTCCGCGCGGGTGCGCGCGTCGTCGCGGAACGCGCCCAGCATCTGGCTGGTGATCATCGACACGCCGCGCTTGTGCACGCCGCGGGTGGTCATGCATTCATGGCTGGCGTCGATCACCACCGCCACGCCTTTGGGTTGCAGCGATTCCTGGATGCAATGGGCGATCTGTGCGGTGAGTTTTTCCTGCACCTGGAAACGCCGGGCGAAACCATCCACCACGCGTGCCAGCTTGCTGATGCCGACCACCCGGTTGGTCGGCAGGTAGCCGACGTGGGCGCGTCCGATGATCGGCGCCATGTGATGCTCGCAATGGCTCTCGAACTCGATATCGCGCAGCACCACCATCTCGTCGTAACCCTCGACTTCCTTGAAGGTGCGCCGCAGGTACTCGCCCGGATCGCCCTGGTAGCCGGCGAACCAGTCGCTATACGCCTTGACCACGCGCTTGGGGGTGTCGAGCAGGCCTTCGCGGGTCGGATCGTCGCCGGCCCAGCGCAGCAGAATACGCACGGCCTCCTCGGCCTGTTCACGGCTTACCGCCGGCTGGTTGGCGTCGTCGCTCATGCGCGATCCTTAGGGGTTGCTGCAAACGGCCGGTAAGTGTAGCCGGACTGGGCGGTTTTTCCGATGGCGCGGTGATCGGCCGCGGGGCGATTGCCGTCGGCGCGCCAGTGCGCTTAGATGAGCAGCTTTCCCGCTGCGATGTTGATGAGGCCACGATGATTCCCGAGCAAGCCATGCGTCGCGCCCAGGCGTTGTTGGACCGCGGCGGGCGCCGCCTGCTGGGGATCGCCGGCGAGCCGGGCGCGGGCAAGTCGACCCTTGCCCAGCAACTGGCGCAGGCGTTGGGCTCCGCGGCGATGGTGGTGCCGATGGATGGTTTTCATCTGGCCAATGCGCAGCTTAAACGGCTGGGTCGTGCCGCCCGCAAGGGCGCGCCGGATACGTTCGACGCCGCCGGCTACGTCGCCTTGCTGGCGCGCATCCAGCGCGCGACGGCGGGCGAAACGGTGTATGCGCCAGCGTTTCATCGTGAGATCGAGGAACCCATCGCCGGTGAGATCGCGGTGCCGCCGGAGGTGACGCTGGTGATCACCGAAGGCAATTATCTGCTGCTGGACGAGGGCGCCTGGCCCGGCGTGCGCCAGCATCTGGACGAAGTGTGGTTTGTGCAGGTCGATCCGCCGCAGCGTCACGCTCAATTGCTGGAACGCCACATGCGCTACGGGCGCAGTCGCGAAGCGGCGCTGGCCTGGATCGAACACACCGACGAGCCAAATGCGCGACGCATCGCCGCCACCGCCGCGCGGGCCGATTACCAGGTGGCCTGGGGATGCGCCGAGGCATAACGCGCGGCGCTGGCAGGCGGTGAATCAGCCGGCGCTGGCTGGGCGAAGGCGACTGACGGCAAGGCCGTGGGTTGCACGCGTCGCACGCTGGCGCCACTCTAGCGGCTGGTTTGCCATGCACGGATACGATGATGCGGTTTGCTTCTTTCCGATATGCCTCGCTGGCGCTTGGCGCCGCGCTGATCGGGCTGGCGGGTTGTTCGCCATCGGCCGATCCTGGCGCCGCCGACAAAAGCCAGACGGCGCTGGCCAAACCGACCGAGCCGAGCCAGGCGCTGGATACCTATCGCCAACTGGTGCGCATCGGCAACGACGAGATGGCCGTCACCGTCGGCAAGGACATCGTCAGCCGTTATCCCGCTAGTGCTGCCGCCAAGGAAGTGCAGCAGAGCCTGCCGGCGATCGAGAAACGCTGGACCGAGAACAGCGAGAAAAATCGCCTGCAGGCCCTGTGGCTTTACCAGACCTCGCCGATGGAAGGCGGCACCCAGTCGACCGCCACCATTTACAGCAGCCGACCCTCCGGCGATCAGATGGTGCGGCTGATCCTGCGCCGGCATACCGCGTGGGGGCAAAGCGTGTTCCTGTTCGGCAGCGGGCATGGTTTCGTCTGCAAGGGCAATTGCACCATCAGCGCCACGTTCGACGACGCCACGCGGCCGATCAAGGGCTTCCTGCCGACCACCGGCGAGCCGGCGATGTTCATCCGCGATGACGCGGCCTTCATCAAGGCACTACAGAAGGCCAAGAAAATCACCCTGGAAGTAACCAGCGCCGATCAGGGTAAGCAGCGCCTGATTTACGAAGTGGCGGGCTTTCAGCCGGACAAGTGGGTCGCCGTGGGCAAGGGCGGAAAAGCCAAATAGACGGCCGCGCCGCGGCTGAGGTCGGAGTCAGCCAACGCAGGTGCAGCCATGATCAAACACGCATGCGCAACCGTTCTGATGATGTTGGCGCTGGGCGCATGCTCCAGCGTTCCCGAGCAGCGCCAAGCCCAGCATCAGGCGCAACGCCAGGCGGCCTTTGTTGAGGCGGCTGGTGCGCCGATCAATCGCTTCAATTACACCCGCTTCTATGCCTGGGAAGCACTCGGGCCACGCCAGATGGCACTGTTTACCCGGCCGGATGAGGCGTGGCTGCTGAGTTTCAAGGCGCCGTGCTACCGGCTGGATACGACCACCGGGATCGCGCTGACCTCGCAGCAGCAGCAAGTCTGGATCAACTTCGATCAAGTGACCGCGCTGCATGGCGGATTGCCATGCACCATCATCAAGATTCAGCCGGTGGACATGCGCCGGCTCAAAGCGGCGCAAACTGCGCAACGGCAAATCCAGGTGCGTCCGCGACCTTCCGCGGCCGCCGGCGAGTGAGCGCGCTTTACCTGCGACAACGGCCCGTTTCTGCCGCGGCCGATGCATGCCGAGGAAGGTGCCGCCGGCCGCTGCCAACGCGCTCTGAAGGGGCTGCCTCGCCCGAGTCCGCGTAGCGCCCGCTTACCAGCGGCTGCAGCGTGCAGGCGCTCCATGCAGCAACAATTTTTCGGTGATCCGCGCCAACGGTTTTTCCAGCGCGTTCTGCAGCCGCGGTGGCAAATCCAGCGGCTTGAGCAGCATCTTCACCGTCATCTCGGCGGGGATGTGCCGGCGCAGCAACCCCTCGGCGCGACCGCTGATGCGCTTGAACTCGGCATGGTTGCCAACCAGCTCCGGGTAGCGGATGTTGAAGACATGGCGCAGCGCGATGCCGCTGTCTTCACTCTTGATTTCGCGCACCCGGCGCAATATCGCGCGGAAGATTTGATAACGGCTGATACCTTCGCGCTCGCGGTAGACACGGAACGCTTGATAGAAGTGCTTGTAGTGGCGCACTTCGTCGCTCTTGAGCCGATCGGTGAGGATTTTCAGCACCGGTTCGTCGGTGATCTCGTGGAGCGCGCGATAAAGACTGGCGGTACCGGTTTCCACCACGCAACGCGCGGCCAACTCCAGGCCGCGACAGGGTTCGAGTTCTTCGGCGGTGCATACCGCACCGTATTCCTGCCAGAACGCATCGAAGCCGGCCTGCCAATCGAACTCGGGCCATACCGCTTTGACGTAGGCGGCCAGCGCCCGGCCGTGCTGCAGTTCTTCGTGTTCCCAGTGCTGGCCCAGCCAACCCTGCAATTCGCTGTCGCCGGTGAAGTGGTCGACCAGGTTGTGGGTGTACAGATCCGAGCCACTTTCGACGAACGACGAAGAGCACAGCAAGAAAAACAGGTCTTCGTGGGAACGTACGCGGGCGATGTCGATCTTGCCTAAATCCAGGCTTTCCAGTGTCCATGGCAGCAAGTTCGTGTAGCTCACTCTTGACGCTTCCTGTAGCAACGATGGGGCTTGCGCCAAGGCGCAACAGGCAGATTACGACACCCGCACATCATCTTGATAGCCATAGACAACCGATAGCTGTCAGGGACGGTAATTAATTCCCTTATAATTGATCGATCGTTTACCCGGGCCGCCGCCGTGGCGTGTGCGGCCAACTCCCCCGGATGCTTGGAGACTTCCCCATGATTTCAACATTTAGCTTTGCCGCGCCAGCCGCCAAGGCGCCGCTGGCACCTTACCGCTTCGATCGTCGCGCGCCGCGCGCACAAGACGTGGTGATAGAGATTCTGTATTGCGGCATCTGCCATTCGGACGTGCACACGGTGCGCGACGAGTGGGGCAACCAGCAGTACCCGATCGTGCCTGGGCACGAGATCGTCGGTCGCGTGATCGCGGTCGGCAGCGAGGTCAGCAAGTTCAAGGTCGGCGACATGGCCGGCGTCGGCTGCATGGTCGATTCCTGCCGCGAATGCGCCAATTGCAAGGAGGACCTGGAGCAGTTCTGCGCGCAGGGCGCCACCTTCACTTACGCCAGCAAGGATCGACAGGACGGCAGCGTTACCCAGGGCGGCTATTCCAGCCACATCGTGGTCGATCAAGCCTTCACGCTGCATATCCCCGAGTCGCTCGATCCGGCCGCCGCCGCGCCGCTGCTGTGCGCAGGCATCACCACGTATTCGCCGCTGAAGCATTGGAAGATCGGCAAGGGCCACAAGGTCGGTGTGGTCGGTTTGGGCGGCCTGGGCCATATGGCGCTGAAGCTGGCGCACGCCTTCGGCGCCACCGTAGTGCAGTTCACCACCTCCGAATCCAAGCGTGCGGACGCGCTGCGCCTAGGCGCCGACGATGTGGTGATGTCCAACGATCCGGCGCAGATGGCCAAGCACGCCGGCACGTTCGATTTCATCCTCGACACCGTGTCGGCCAAGCACGATCTGGACGTCTATTTGCAGATGCTCAAGCGCGACGGCACCATGACCCTGCTGGGCGTGCCGGAACAACCTGCCACGCTGGGCGCCGCGCCGCTGATCTTCGGCCGTCGCCAGTTGGCCGGCTCGCTGATCGGCGGTGTGGCCGAGACGCAGGAGATGCTGAACTTCTGCGCCGAGCACGGTATCGTTTCGGACATTGAGACGATCCGCATCCAGGACGTCAACGAGGCTTACGAGCGCATGCTCAAGAGCGACGTGAAGTACCGTTTCGTGATCGACATGGCCTCGCTCAAAGAGTCCGCTGCCGCGGCCTGATAGCGCGGTGGTGAAGCTGTAAAGACCGGGGCCGCGCGAGCGGC
>JBEVMS010000097.1:0-5100 GCA_040508515.1 Dyella sp.
CCGGCGTGCAGATGGTGGGTAGCAGCGCCTGCAACGCCATGTGCGCGGGAGAACGTTCTATGTCGATGCCGATGGTCGCGGCGCAAGCGATGGCGATGGCTACCCAGGGGCCGCTGTGGCTCAAACTGGTGGCTAAACCGCTTCCTGGCAACAGTGGTTTGCCTGCGGGCGAACTGACCAGCGGCACCCGCGAGGCTTCCACGCCCAGGCAGGCACCCAGCGCGGTCCGCCAGAGCGCATGGGCCAGGACATAGCAGGCGTAATGATGGTGAAAGCGAAAACGCGCCGCGCGCGCTTGTTCGGCGGCATCGAGCAAACGCACGGCGCCGAGCAACGATCCGGCCACGGTTGTACTATTCATCAACAGCACAATCGATTCGCCTGGCCCAGGCACTTGAACATTGGCGCTACGGTAGGCGCGCTCCAAATGTTGGAGCAGATCGGGCTGATTGTCGGAATGACTGAGCATGGTCGGTTTTTGCACGGACTCGTGGGTAGTCACGTCCGTGGCCTAGCCTGCGACCACGAAGGTGGTTGAGCCATGTTGGAAAACTCGCCTCGCCACCATACGGCGGCGAGGCATTCACGTGCTTTCAAACCCGCGCGGAAAGTACCTGAGCCAGTTCAGTGAGGTGGCCCGAGGCGGCATAGGTCGTCAGCGTCGAGCGTAGGTTTTCGGCCAGGCGCAGGCTTAGCGCGACGATGGTGAAGGTGGGAAACGCCCAGCCACCCGTGGGAAACACCGAGCTGCCAGCGACGTGCAGATTGTCCACGCCAAATACACGACATTGGCGATCAACGACGCCGTGCATCGGGCTGTCAGCCATCCGCGTGGTACCCAGATGATGTGCTGTGCCGTGCACTTGCGGCGGCTGATGGTCGTCGGACTCCAACCAGGGATCAAGAAAAAATTGTCCCCCCCCTGTGCGTGTGAGCTCGTTACCGAATAGTCGGGCTGCGGAGCGGTAGGTGTGCCGGTCCAGCGCGGTAAGCCTCCAGTCGACGCAGATTTTGCGCTGGCCCAGCGCATCGACCTGGTCGCCCAAGGTGACTCTGCTGTCGGGGTTGGGCGCCTGTTCGAAGAATCCCGTCAATTCGACATGCTTGCTTGCTACGGTCGGTTTGTCAGTCAGTTTATTCAGCGCGGCCTTGGCGATGTCGCCGGCACCCCAGCCCATGCGCAGCGCCAGTATGCCTATCGACTCCTTGCTCAGTTCGTTGGCCTGATTTCTCATCGGACCGTTCTTGAGCGCCGCACTCAGGCGGGCTTCCAGCACCGAAGCTTCATCGCGGGATGGCGGATGCAGCGCGGCCCGGAAACTGCGCAGAGCACGCAATCCTTTGGGCACCGGGCCTTCCACGGAAAATGGCTGCACGCGTCCACTTAGCAGCTGATACTTGCGCTGCACTTCACCCGACAAGCCGATCTGTGGAAAAACCGAGGTGTCGCAGTTGAGTGGCATGCGCTCGTAAGGCCTGGTCAGACGATAGGGGGCGTCGGAGACCACCGTTCCCATCTTGCCGCTGGGATGGTCCATGAAATAGCGGCCGACCAGATCGCGCTGATTGCCCAGGCCTTGCGGCACCACGGAATTGGAGAGCAGCAGCAATCGGGCATTTTCGATCCCGCCCGCGGCGAGGACGTATTGGCGTGCCCGCACCATGCCCTGGCGACCATCCAGTGAACCGATTCGGGCCTGGCGTACCGCTTTGCCATTGGCGGTTGCGTGCAATTCGAGCAAATTGGCGTGCAGCAACACGGTGATATTGGACGCTTGCGCTAGTTGGGCGCGGTAGCTTCCTCCAAAGAAGATCAGGCTGCGTGCGAAAAGCTGATTGACCAGCTTGCTTTCATCCAGTGGCAGCGGTTGGCGCGCCAGCCGCCCGAGAAACGTGCCATCGGTGAAGTCGCACTCGTCGATCTGGCAAAACGTGCGCGCTTTAGCGTAGTAGGGCTGCAATTCGTCGTACGAGAGCGGCCAGCCGCTGTGCGGGACCCAGTCTCGTGGTTCCATATCCTGCCGACTCAAGGGAATGCAACCGCCGCCCCATAGCGTGCAGCTGCCGCCGAACACGCGCATACGCGATACGCCAGGATCAAAGGAGATCGATCCTACCGAGTCGCCCTCGTACAGGGCCTGGCTTTTTTCCTCCCCCGCCAAGCCACCCGCCTCGATGATGCAGACGCTTATCGAGCTGCCGATAAACGTCTGGGCGATGGCTATACCCGCAACGCCGGCGCCTACAATGCAAAGATCCACTTCAATATCGGCCGGAGCCGTTCCGCCCAGGTAATCGATGATCACGATGCCTCCGAACACTTTTGGTAAGGGTTTCATCTCACCGGGCAAATAGCCGGCCGATGCCATTACGGTCGTTTGAAAACCGCTGCGTAACTACGGCACCGATGCATCAGATGCCGTAAAAATCCCTATACCAACTGACGAATTTGGCCACCCCTGTTTCCACCGAAACTCTCGGTTGGTAGCCGACGGCCTGAAGCAATCCTGATACGTCCGCTTCAGTGTCGGGTACATCGCCGGCCTGCAATGGCAACATCTCAATGCGGGCCTTTCGCCCTAGACATTGCTCCAATACCTCGATGTAACGCAACAACTGCACGGGTTGCTGGTTGCCGATGTTATATAAACGATACGGTGCGACCCCGCTGCTGGCCGGGTCGGGTGCATCGCTTTTCCACTGTGAATTTTTGCCTGGCGGTGCATCCAGGGCCCGGATCACGCCTTCAACAATGTCGTCCACATAGGTGAAACTGCGTTTGTGCGCACCATGATTGAATACCTTGATCGGCCCGTCCGCCAGCATCGCCCGGGTGAACATGAATAACGCCATGTCCGGGCGTCCCCAGGGGCCGTACACGGTAAAAAAGCGTAATCCGGTGCACGGAATGGCGTATAGATGCGCATAGCTGTGGGCCATCTGCTCGTTGGCTTTCTTGGAGGCCGCGTACAGCGTCAGCGGATGCTCGGCCGAGTGGTGCTCCGAGAACGGCATGGCGGTATTGGCCCCATACACCGAGCTGGTCGAGGCAAACACCAGGTGCTCCACCGGATGCTGGCGACAGCCCTCAAGCACGTGCAGAAAACCGGTGATGTTGCTGGACACGTAGATGTAGGGATTCTCCGCCGCGTAGCGCACGCCGGCCTGGGCGGCCAGATTGATCACTCGCTGAGGCTCATGCGCGGCGAACGCGCTGGCCACCGCCGTGCGATCGGCCAGGTCCGCGTGGATATGCGTGTAACCGGGATGATCCATGAAGCGCGCTAACCGCGCCTTCTTTAGATTTACGTCGTAGTAATCGTTGAGGTTGTCAAAGCCAATCACCTGATCGCCGCGCTCCAGCAGCCTGAGCGCCACATGTGAACCGATGAATCCGGCGGTGCCGGTGACTAGCACTTTCATGGACGCCATCCTGCTCAAAGTCGACCGTCGACCGCATCGCGCGGCAACACGTATTTTACGTCGTAAACCACGCACTGCGGCTTGCCGAATGCACGGATGCCGGCCTCGCCCAAGGCGACGAACTGCTGATGGCCCACCGCGACGATTACTGCGTCGTAATCACCCGGCTGTGGCGTTTGCACCGGCTTGATGGCGTATTCGTGCTCGGCCTCGGCCGCGTTGATCCAGGGGTCGTGGATGTCCACTTTAGCGTTATAACTGTGCAGCGCCTGCTGGATGTCGACCACCCGCGTGTTGCGCAGGTCCGGGCAGTTCTCTTTGAAAGCCAGCCCAAGGATCAGGATGCGTGCGTGCACCGGGTTGATCCCCTTGCACACCATCAAGCGGATGACTTGGCTGGCGATGTAAGGCCCCATGCCGTCGTTGGTGCGGCGCCCGGCCAGGATCACATCGGAATGATGGCCGACTTCCTGCGCCTTGTGGGTGAGGTAGTAGGGGTCCACGCTGATGCAATGGCCGCCGACCAGGCCTGGCCGGAAAGGCAGGAAATTCCACTTGGTGCCGGCCGCCTGGAGTACTTCCAGCGTATCGATGCCGAGCTTGTTGAATAGAATCGCCAGGTCGTTGATCAAGGCGATATTGAGATCGCGCTGTGTGTTCTCGATGACCTTGGCCGCTTCGGCCACTTTCAGCGAACTGGCCCGATGGGTGCCGGCGGTAATCACCGAACCGTAGAGGCGGTCGACGAAATCGGCCGTCTCGGGGGTGGAGCCGGAGGTCACCTTGAGAATGCTGGTGACGCGGTGTTGCTTGTCGCCGGGGTTGATCCGTTCAGGGCTGTAGCCGGCGAAGAAGTCCTGGTTGAACACCAGGCCCGAGCCTTTTTCAAGGATCGGCACGCAGACTTCCTCAGTGCAGCCGGGGTAGACGGTCGATTCATAGACCACGATATCGCCGCGCTTGAGCACCTTGCCCAGGGTTTCGCTGGCCTTGATCAGCGGGGTCAGGTCGGGACGCTTGGCGCTGTCGATCGGAGTGGGCACGGTGACGATGTAGACGTTGCACGCGCGCAGATCGTTCCACTCAGCGCTAAAGCGTAACTGTGTGGCTTGGCCCAGTTCGGCCGCATCCACTTCCAGCGTACTGTCATGGCCGGCGCGCAGGGCCGCGATGCGCTCGGCATTGATGTCGAAGCCAAGGGTGTCATAACGCTTGCCAAACTCCACCGCCAAGGGCAGGCCGACGTAGCCTAGACCGACAATGGCCAGCTTGGTGCTTTCCAGATTCCCCATGCGATGATCCTGGTCGCGTATGTGTTTGAACTTAGGTCGATCGTTGCAGCAGTTTGCAGCAGAAGCTCATCGTACGCGCTTGCGAGATATCCGTTTGACACCTTCGATAACCCAGCGTCACGAGGGCTGTGCGGCACCGCCCATTGCCAATCGGGTGGGGTGGAATCCCCTTACGGCAGCGAGCCTAGCAGGCCATCAGCGCTTTTCACCATCTGACACGCCAATCCAAGCGATGGCCCGACGACCCGGCAGCAAGTCCGGACGTCGCATGCGCCATACTTCACACGGCCTCCCGGCTGAAATAGAAGCCGTAGTAACGATCCAGTGAGCGCTGCGGATAAAAGGGAATCTGACAGCGACGATCCGGATTCTCCCAGCGATCGCG
>JBEVMS010000164.1:0-3870 GCA_040508515.1 Dyella sp.
AGTCACCGCCAAGGTGGCGAAGTGATCGGCGTGTGGCACCAGCAGCAGGCGTTCGCTCAAGGGCAGGCTCCAGTTGGTGATCGACTGGCCAGCGACAGCCCAGGCCTTGGAAAAGGCTTCGAGGTTGGTCACGTCGAAACTGCTTGGTGTGGTGGCCAATGCAAATTGCCGTGGCGCGGTCACCACCTTGCACACCGTATTGCCCCACTGGCCACGTTCGCGACGGCGTAACGCAACTTCCGCCACGGCGTATTGGCCCAGGGTGGGTTCACTGCGTGCTTCGAGATACACCGTGGTGGCCAGGCAGGTCTGGTCAGCCAGGGGTTGTGGTAGCACGGACGCCAGCCACAACAGCATGGAAAGTTTCATTGATCTGCCTCCAACGTGCTGTACGAAAAAAGCAGACAAGCTTTTCGCGCCATTGCGGTGGACGGGCGGGCAGGCCGTTCCACCTGGATTTGTCGCTTCGACCGAAACTTGTGGTCGGCAGCGGGTTGCCACGGGATTGTGGCGGTCCAGGCGGCTGATCCGGTGCCTGCCTGGGGGCCTGTATTGCACGGAATCGGGCAAGCCATTCGGGGCCTGCCGCCGGCAACGGAAATCCGCAGTAGCGGATATTTTTTACCTCCGGCTTTTTTTGCCGGGTCGCGCCGATCCGAACATTCGGTTCGTCGCGTCTTCTGTGCCTAGGCACAGGCGTATTCGATCGGCGGAGCCTAGTGGCGGATTTCGCCGCTGGCAAGTGCCGGGGATTTCGGATTCACCTGACGCTCACTTCAAAGTCTCACAAAACTTCGGTGCGCATCATGTGAGTGTCGTTGCAATGACGCTTCATAGGGAATCGACATAAACGATGCGACCGCCATCGCTGCTTTTCAATGCATTGCGGTGAAAGGCCGCGATGGCATCGTCGTTCAAAACCAGCAAAGCGTCGCTGACATCCGCACCGCGATCAGCGTACGTATCCAGTAATTGCCCGACTTCGCGATCGTCCTCGAAGACCGCGGTGCCGGCAGCTCCATGCATGGACACGGCCGCGCGATGGAGGTGGCGCTTGTGGCCGCCTCGATAATGCAACCGCGCCACGATTTCCTGGCCCGGATAGCATCCTTTGTCGAAAGCGATGGCAGGCAATTGCTCAAGCGAAAGCGCAGGCGATAGCAAGGTGTTCAAGGCAGCATCAGTAAGCCACGGCCAGCGGCGCGCGATCTGTCGGCCCCGCCATGCTTGCTCGATGGGATTGGAAAAGGCCTGTGCGTCAAGGCGCATGCTGTGATCGCCGCAGCCTAGAACGATGGCGTCATCGTCATGCTGCCAGCTATACAGCGGAAGCGCCGGCGCACCGGTGATGTCGCGGGCGGGCAAGGCTTCGATATTGAGCTTGGCGCGAAATACGAACCGTCGAAGCGGTTCGATCAAATCTTCGGCGCGACCGCCGCGCAATACGAGCAGCAGCCGCTGTTCTTCGATACGCAACAAATGGAACAGCGCGCGAACCCGTCCTTGGGCATCCAGCCAGGCGTTGAACTGCCATTGACCGACCGCAAGCGCTTGGACGTCGTTGCTGAATTGTGCCTGCGCGAAGCTCAACGCATCGGGACCATCCAGCAGCACGCATTGGGCCGAGAGAGTAGGGTGTGATGTCGACATAGCCGCTCAAGTGTGGGGCCGTTGCTGCAAAGCGCAAGGGCGCCTCATCGCATGGTGAAAAGGTTCTCGTCAAGGTTGTGCTGTTTTGCCGCAGGTATTACGCTTTCGCAGCTCGATAAATGATCTATGTCCGATACGACCTCCCCAATCGAATCGCTGCCTACGCCTGAGTCCTCAGGGAGCGGCGTCGTGCCTGCATCTGCAGTGCACGAAGCGAAACCGGTTGCGCGACCGGCGCCCGATCCCACCCGCTACGGCGACTGGGAAAAAAACGGGCGCTGCATCGACTTCTGATTCGCGCTTGCTCGATGCGTTTGGGTCGAGCTAAGCGAGCATCGAAATGAGGCGCAAGGGCTTTAGCGATTCCACCCCAGGATAGCCACCATGGCAGACACGCGACGACCGCTCTCACCCCATCTGCAAATCTACAAGTGGCAAGTGCAGATGGTGACTTCCATTGTGCATCGAGCCACCGGCGTGGCGCTTGCCGTAGGCACCTTGCTGGTGATCTGGGGGCTGCTGGCGCTGGCGTCCGGGGCACAGGCCTACGCGCATTTCAAAACCTACCTCGGCAGCCCGATCGGATTGATCTTGCTCGTTGGCTGGAGCTGGGCGCTGTTCTTTCATCTCTGCAACGGCATTCGTCATCTTGTGCAGGACGCTGGCGCCGGCTACGAGATCAAGCAGTTCGTGCGTTCCAGTTGGATGTCAGTAATCGCCAGCGTGGTGTTGACGCTGATCGTCTGGGCTTACGTGCTGATGGCGGGAGGCGCGGCATGAGCAAGAAATTGTTGCGTACGCCTCTCAAGCATGCCCGAGGCCTTGGCTCGGCGCAGTCGGGCGTTGGTCACTGGTGGACGCAGCGGCTCACCGCCGCGGCGTTGGTGGTATTGGGTGTCTGGTTTGTCATCACCGTGCTTGGCCTGCTGCATGCCGACTACGCCAGTGCGCGCGCCACCGTGGCCAAGCCATGGAACGCGGTGTTGCTGATTGCCTTCGTCGTCACCGTGTTCTGGCATGCCGTGTTGGGCCTGCAAGTGGTGATTGAAGACTATGTGCACACCCGCTGGAAAGAAGTGGTGTTGCTGGTGTTGATCAAGTTTCTCGCCGTGCTGGGCGCGCTAGCGAGCGTGCTGGCCGTTTTGCGCGTTGCGCTGACCTGATAAGACGCGGGAGCCTGAGGTCCGATGGAAAGCTACAAGATCCAACAGCATAAGTTCGACGTGATTGTGGTCGGCGCCGGTGGCGCAGGTTTGCGCGCCACCTTTGGCTTGGCCGAAAAAGGCCTCAAGGCCGCCTGCATTACCAAGGTATTTCCGACACGCTCGCACACCGTGGCGGCGCAGGGCGGCATTTCCGCCGCGCTGGGCAACATGGGCGAGGACGATTGGCGCTTCCACTTCTACGACACCATCAAGGGGTCGGATTGGCTGGGCGATCAGGACTCGATCGAGTACATGTGTCGCGAGGCGATTCCCTCAATCATCGAGTTGGAACATTACGGCGTGCCGTTCTCGCGTACCGAGGAAGGCAAGATCTACCAGCGTCCGTTCGGCGGCATGACCACGCATTACGGCAAGGGCACCGCGCAGCGCACTTGCGCTGCGGCTGACCGCACCGGTCACGCGATTCTGCACACGCTCTACCAGCAGGCGCTGGCGCACGACGCCACGTTTTTCATCGAATACTTCGCGATCGATTTGATCTTCGACGATGAGGGCGTCTGCCGAGGCGTGCTGGCGTTGGACATGAACGAGGGCACCTTGCACGTGTTCCGCGGCCAGGCAGTGGTTTTGGCCACCGGTGGTTACGGACGCGCCTACTTCAGCGCCACCTCGGCGCACACCTGCACCGGCGACGGCGGCGGCATGGTGCTGCGCGCTGGGCTGGCGCTGCAGGACATGGAGTTCGTACAGTTCCATCCCACCGGCATCTACGGCGCCGGCTGCCTGATCACCGAGGGCGTGCGCGGCGAAGGTGGTTATCTCACCAATTCCGCCGGAGAGCGCTTCATGGAGCGCTATGCGCCCAACGCCAAGGACCTGGCCTCGCGTGACGTGGTCAGCCGCGCGATGACGATGGAAATCCGCGAGGGACGCGGCGTCGGCGAGCACAAGGATCACATCCACATCAACCTGATGCACCTGGGTGCGGATGTGATCAACGAGCGGCTGCCCGGCATCGCCGAATCGGCGCGCATCTTCGCCGGCGTGGATGTGA
>JBEVMS010000187.1:0-6144 GCA_040508515.1 Dyella sp.
CACGGCGTCGACCCATGTTTGAATTCGACTGGATGGCCGATCCCACGGCTTGGGCGGGTCTGCTCACCCTGGTGGTGCTGGAGATCGTGCTGGGTATCGACAACTTGGTGTTTATCGCCATTTTGGCCGACAAACTGCCGCCCGAGCGGCGCGATCGCGCGCGGCTGCTGGGCTTGGGCATGGCGCTGGGAATGCGGCTGGTGCTGCTGGGCGTGATGTCTTGGCTGGTCAAACTGACCGAGCCAATTCTGAGCTGGCAGGGTTTCAGTCTGTCCTGGCGCGACATCATCCTGTTGCTAGGCGGCGTGTTTTTGCTGTTCAAGGCCACGTTGGAGCTGCACGAACGGCTTGAATCCAGCGATGAACACGGCTCGGGCGAGCGCGCCCATGCGCGGTTCTGGCTGGTGGTGGTGCAGATCGTGGTGCTCGATGCGGTGTTCTCGCTCGACTCGGTGATCACCGCGGTGGGTATGGTCGATCACTTGTCGGTGATGATGATCGCGGTGGTGATCGCGATGGCCTTGATGATCAGCGCCAGCAAGCCGTTGACCGCTTTCGTCAACGCGCGCCCGACGGTGGTGATCCTGTGCCTGTCATTCCTGCTGATGATCGGTTTCAGCCTGGTCGCCGAAGGCCTGGGTTTCCATATTCCCAAGGGCTATCTGTATGCAGCGATCGGCTTCTCGATCCTGATCGAGGTATTCAATCAAACCATGCGGCGCAATCGTCGGCGCAGCTTGTTCAGCGGTGCGCGCAACCTGCGCGATCGTACCGCGCAGGCGGTGATGCGCCTGCTCGGCGGCGGCGAGGACGAGGTCGCCACGCCGGCCGCGACGACCAACGGCGAAGCCAGCGCGATGGCGATGTTCGGTCGCGACGAACTGGCGATGGTGCGCGGCGTGCTGGACCTGGCGCAGCGTCCGGTGCGCTCGATCATGACGCCGCGTCCGGCGATCGCCTGGATCGATCCGCGCGAGGGCATGCAGCAACTGCGCGCCGAAGTGGCTGGCACCCCGCACCACTGGCTGCCGGTGGCCGGTGACGATCTGGATGCATGGATCGGCGTGGCCTCCGCACGCGACTTGCTGGCCAGCCTGCTCGATCACGGCCGGGTGGTGATCGAAGACGTCGTGCGCAAGCCGTTGACCGTGCTCGATTCGCTCAGCGTGCTCCGCTTGATCGAAGAGTTCCGCCGCGCGCCATTGCAAGTGGCGCTGGTGGTGGACGAATACGGCAGCGTGCAAGGCATGGTCACCTCCGCCGATGTGCTGGAAGTGATCGCCGGCGAGTTTCCCGACGAAGGTGGTGGCGATCCGGCTGCGGTGCAGGAGCCCAGCGGCGCCTGGCTGCTGGACGCCAGCCTGGATCTGCGCCGGGTCGAGCACCTGCTGAGCCGGCAATTGCCGGGCGAGGGCAATTTCTCCACCCTGGCCGGTTACGTGTTGCAGCGGCTGGGCCGCTTGCCCGGCGAGGGCGACCGCTTCGAGCATCAGGGGTTGCGCTTCGAAGTGGTGGCGATGGATGGCGCTAGAATTCAGCGGCTGCGGGTAAGCGCCGCCGAGTGAGCGGCTTAGCCTGGCAACAGCATGGCGCGACCGACGCCCCAGGCGGCCAATGCCATCAACGCCGCCCAGGTCAGCATGCTGAGCAGAAAGCCTGGCCCGCGCCGGCTGGCGTCCTTGAGATAGCTCAGCGCATACCAGGCCCGTCCCAGTAGCCAAACCAAGCCGATCACGCCGGCCCACAGCGGAAACCCGTAGTGGGTCGCCAGCCACAAGGCCGGCAGGAACATCACGGTGTTTTCCAGCGTGTTCATTTGCACGCGCCAGGCCCGCTCGAAGCTGGGATGGCCGCTGATCGCCGGGGCCTCGACCCCGTAGCGTGTACGCGCCAACCCGACCGCGACCATGCAGCCGAACAGCAATAGCATCGTCAATAAGGTGACCAGGGCAGGCAGGTGCTGGGCCATGAGCGGCTCGAATCGTCAGTGAGGGGGTGCGTACTGTAACCGCCCGCTCTGGTCGTGCGGGCATCCAGCCGCTATCGTCAAGGCCGGCACCGATGCGGTGCGACGGCGGGAGCGTGGCGATGCTCTGGCAAAAGGGACGACGCAGCGACAACGTGCAGATCAATCCGGGCGGCGGCGGTCGCTTCGGTGGTGGCCGCGGCCTGGGGCTGGGCGGCGTGGTGGTGTTGGCGATCCTGGGCCTGGTGTTCTACAAGGATCCCACCGCCTTGCTCGGCCAACTCGACGATGGCGGCGCGGTGGCGCCCAGCGGTCAGTTGCGTGAACCCACCGCGGCGGACGCATCGCTCGATCCGCAACAAGTGGATTTCGTGCGAGCGATCCTGGGCGACACCGAAGACACCTGGCAGGCGATTTTCGCCAACCAGAATCAATCCTATGCGCCGCCGAAACTGGTGTTGTTCCAGGGCCAGGTTCGCACCGCGTGCGGTAGCGCCTCGTCCGCGGTAGGGCCGTTCTACTGTCCGGGCGATCAAAAGATCTATCTGGATCTGGATTTCTTCGATCAGATGCAGCAGCGCTTTCAAGCCAGCGGCGACTTTGCGCGTGCCTATGTGATTGCGCACGAGGTGGGCCATCACGTGCAGAACCTGCTTGGCGTCAGCGAGCAAGTGGAGCGCGCGCGCCGACAGGGCGCCAGTTTGAGCGGCGCCAGTGGCTTGTCGGTGCGTCAGGAATTGCAGGCGGACTGTTTCGCCGGCGTCTGGGCCAATCACGCCGAGCAGCGCCATCAATGGTTGCAAGCTGGTGATGTCGAGGGCGCACTGGCAGCAGCGAGCGCCATCGGCGACGACGCCTTGCAACGTCAGGCGCAAGGCACGGTAGTGCCCGACGCGTTCACCCACGGCAGCTCGGCGCAGCGCGTGCATTGGTTCCGCAACGGGTTGGACAGTGGCGATCCGACCCGCTGCAATAGTTTCAGCGGGCCGATTTGAAGGATCGGCGTAACGTGTCCAATGCGCGCTTTTGGCCGTCTATTTATTGGTTGGCCACAGGCATAGAATTGTCCGCTTGCGCCCATGCGGCGCCGCTATCGAGCCTTGCCATGCGTCATCCGTGCTTAAGCTGTGGCGCCTGTTGTGCCGCGTTTCGGGTCGCCTTTCACTGGCTGGAAACCGATCCAGCGATGGGCGGAGTCGTGCCGGCGTCGTGGACGGCCAAACTCGATCCACATCGCCTGGCGATGCGCGGCACCGACGCGCCACAGCCCTATTGCGCGGCCTTGCAGGGCCGCGTGGGAACGGGAACGCAATGTGCGATCTACGCGCAACGGCCTTCGGTGTGCCGCGAGTTGCAACCGGCCTGGGAGGCCGGTGTCGCCAGCCCGCAGTGCGATCGCGCACGACTGATTCATGGCATGACGCCGTTGCAACCGAGTGATTGGGTAACGATGGATTCGGCTGCTTTACCGTCACCCGTTCAGTCGCTTGCGGCAGATATCAGCGTGTCGAAACGGTAGATGTCCATCGCCAGAAAACCCAGGTCGATGCCGGCGTCGATGCGTTGGCCGCGCGCCTGGGGGCCGGCCGCGCCCAGCGCAAAGTACAACGGCAGCAGATGTTCGTCGGTGGGATGGGCGCGCTCGGCGAACGGTGCCAGGCGGCGATAATCGAGCAGGGCGTCAAGGTCGCCGTCCTGCAATTTTTCCTCGAACCATTCAATGAACGGGCGCACATAAGGCGCCGGCTGCTGCTCGCTGTAGCCAGCGCGAAAATCGTGCAGATTATGGGTGATGCTGCCCGAGCCGATCAGCAATACGTTTTGCTGGCGCAATCCGCTCAGCGCGCGGCCCAGCGCGTACTGGTGAGCCGGGCCACCAGCCGGTTGGATCGACAGCGGGATCACCGGGATATCCGCCTGCGGATAGAGCAGCCGCAACGGCACCCAGACCCCATGATCCAGTCCGCGTCGCGCGTCCAACTGGGCGGGTAAGCCGGCCGCATGCAACTGCTTGGCGGCTTCCGCCGCCAGTGCCGGATCGCCGGGGGCCGGATAGCGCAATTGGTAGAGCGGCTCGGGAAAGCCCTGAAAGTCGTGCACCGTCGCCGGTTCGGCAGCCGCGCCCACGCTGGGGCGATGCGCCAGCCAGTGCGCGGAGGCCACCACGATCGCGCGCGGTCGCGGCAAGGCCTGGGCCAGTTCGGCCAGGCGCACGCCGACCAAGCCCGGTTGCAGCGCCGTCATCGGCGAGCCGTGGGAAATGAATACGCTGGGCAAGCTGGACATCGTTAAGCGCTCCGCATCGGCTGGATGGCGTCAACGGCCGCTCCTCGTAGGGCGGTCGCACGCGATCAGAACAACCAGCTTAAGGCCGCATCCCGACCGACATAAGCCGGCATGGACAGGTCGAACTGTTCTGCGTGGGAAATAGTCCGCCGAATCCGTGCGGCAGCTTCAACCGATCCGCAGTCTGGATGGGTTCGCTTTACCGATACTGTTCACGACCGGAGAAATGCGTGCACGTGCGTGGTCGTGGGTGGTTGATTTGATCGGTGGCTTTGGGGTGGCGACGTGGAGACGCTCGCTTAAGTAGACGGACGTTGCGCGCCGTCAGGCGTTGCGCCGAGGCAGCGTGACGCCCGTCGAGCATTCACGTGGATGCGCGCCGGTGCCGCAAAAAAAACTCGGCCGCCTTGTGGGCGGCCGGTTGGTGACACGAATGAGCTAAGCGCTTACTTGCGCCGCGGCGGCTTGCCACCGCCATTGGACGGGCGCGGCTTGAAGCCACCACCACCTTGGCGGCGCGGCGGCGGGCCACCGGCGCTGGCGGTGTCGTCCTTGCCGTCCCATTCGCTGATCCGCAACTGCTGCTGCGACACCCACACCTTGCGCAGGTGATCGAACACCTCCGCCGGCATACCGTCGGGCAGATCGATCAGGCTGTATTCGCCGCGAATGCTGAGCCGGCCGATGAACTGGCTTTCCAGGCCCGCTTCGTTGGCGATCGCGCCGATGATATTGCCCGGCTTGACGCCATGCTCGTGACCGACCTCAACGCGGTACGTGCGCTTGCCTTCCTCGGTGGCGTGCGCGCGCATCGGGCGAGTGAACTCGCGTGCGCCAACATCCTGCGGCAGACGTTCGCGCGGCGGCCTCCGCTCGTCACCGTCGCGGTTGAACGGCGTGCGCCGCTCGTCGCGCTCACGCCCGGCCGGGGCACGGTCGTCTCGCTCGCGCGGGGTGAATTCGCGCTTGGGCGGCGGGGTCAACAACAGCGGCTGGTCGCCCTGGGCGATCCGCGCCAGCGCGGCGGCGATCTCGATCGCCGGCACGTTGTGCTCCTGCTCGTATTGCTCGATCAGCTGCTGGAACAGGCCCAATTCGCCGACGGCCAGGGTGTCGCTGATGCGCTGCTTGAAGCGGTTGATGCGCACGTCGTTGACCGCTTCGACGGTCGGCAGCTTCATCTCCTCGATCGGCTGGCGGGTGGCCCGCTCGATCGCGCGCAGCATGCCCTTTTCGCGCGGGGTGACGAACAGAATCGCATCGCCGTTGCGCCCGGCGCGACCGGTGCGGCCGATCCGGTGCACGTAGCTTTCGGTGTCGTAGGGAATGTCGTAGTTCATCACGTGGCTGATGCGCTCCACGTCGAGGCCGCGCGCGGCCACGTCGGTGGCGACCAGGATGTCCAGCTTGCCGTCCTTGAGTTGCTGGATCACGCGCTCGCGCTGCGGCTGGGCGATGTCACCGTTGATCGCGGCGGCGGCCAGGCCGCGTGCGGCCAGCTTTTGCGCCAGTTCCTCGGTGGCCTGCTTGGTGCGCGCGAAGATGATCATCGCGTCGAACGGCTCCGCTTCGAGGATGCGCGTCATCGCGTCGAGCTTGTGCATGCCCGAGACGAACCAGAAACGCTGCCGGATATTGGCGGCGGTGGTGGTCGACGACTTGATGGTGACTTCGACCGGGTCTTTCAGATGCTTCTGCGCGATCTTGCGGATGACCGAGGGCATCGTGGCCGAGAACAGCGCCACCTGGCGCTGCGGCGGGGTGGCCTGCAGCACTTTCTCGACGTCGTCGATAAAGCCCATGCGCAGCATTTCGTCCGCTTCGTCGAGCACCAGGAACTTCAACTCGGACAAATCCAGCGTGCCCTTGTCCAGATGGTCGATCACCCGGCC
>JBEVMS010000208.1:0-4378 GCA_040508515.1 Dyella sp.
GCCAGCCAATTGGCAGGTTTCCTGGGCACGCGCCAGCGGGCTGCACAGCACCTGATCGAAGCGCTGGCGCGCCAGCACCGGCTTGAGCGTTTGAGCTTGCAGGCGACCGTTGTCGGTCAGCGGGATGTCGGTGCGTCCGGTGTGCTGGCCGGTACGGCTCCATTCGGTTTCGCCGTGACGGATCAACCAGATTTCGGTGGGGGTAGGGGCAGTTGCGCTCATGCGTATCGAATAGTCCGGATAAAGTTGTCTGGCCCGTGAGGGCGCCGGTGAAAGGATCGCTGCGTCGCTCGGCGCATACCGCGCCTGGCACCGCGCCATGCTAGCGCCGCCTTGCGCCTGGTGGGAGCATCGATTGTGCCGCGCAGTGCCGAGGGCACGGCTGGTTTGCGCATGAGTGCGCATCGGCAAGCCGATCGCCCGTAAACTAGCCGCTTGCCATTAAGTCAGCGCTGCGCACACTGGCGCGGCCTGTCGCTACGTTCTAGGAAATTCGATGAAGCGTCTGATGCTTGCCTTTTCCACCGTCTGCCTGACGCTGGGCCTTTGTGTGGGCGCACACGCGCAGAGCGTCACGGGCACGGCGCGCGCGCGGTTGGATGCGTTTGCCAAGGACCTGCATTCGCTGACCGGCAGCTTCAACCAGAGCCTGATCAACGGCGACGGTCAGAGTGGCCAGACCAGCGCCGGCACGTTGGCGTTGCAGGCGCCGCGGCAATTTCGTTGGGACACGCAAACGCCATTCAAGCAGGCGATCATCGCCGATGGCAGCCGCGTATGGATCTACGATCCGGACCTCGAACAGGTCACCGTGCGCAAGCAAAGCGGCGAGGAATCGCACAGTCCGCTGACCGTGCTGACCGACCTCAAGCAGCTCGATCGCGACTTCAAGGTGGTCGAGCAAGGCCAGCATGACGGCTTGGTCTGGCTGCGTTTGACCTCCACCGCGGCCGATCCGCAGTTCGGCTATGCGGACCTGGGCTTCGACGCCAATGGGTTGGCGCGGATGGTGTTCAAGGATCAACTGGGCACCACCACCGACATCCGTTTTTCGAACTGGCAGCGCAACGGCGCGGTGCCGCCGGCAACCTTCAATTTTGTGCCGCCGCAAGGCACCGACGTCATCGGCGACGCGCCGGTGATCAGCACCCAGCCGATGCAGAACTGATCACCACGGCTTAGCGGATTCAAGCAAAGGATTTCGACAATGTTGCGACGGCTGCCACGCTGGGCGTGGTTCGGCGGCATGGTGTTGACCTGCATTGCCGGCATGATCAATGCGGTTGGTTATATGGGTTTTCGCCATCAGGCGGTGACCCACCTGACCGGCAGCACCACCTTGGTCGGTACCGCGCTGTCCGGCGGCGATCTGAACGAGGCGATGCACTGGTTGTTGGTGATCGTGGCGTTCATGGTCGGCGCGGTGATCAGCGGGATCGTCGTGCAGCAACACACCTTGAAACTGGGCCGGCCTTATGGCGTGGCGCTAATGCTCGAATCGCTGCTGCTGTTCGCCGCGGTGCCGCTGATCCACCGGCAGAACGATCTGGGCTTGTATCTGGCATCGGTTGCCTGCGGCTTGCAAAACGCGATGGTCAGCACGTATTCCGGCACCGTACTGCGCACGACCCATTTGTCGGGCTCGTTTACGGATGTGGGCATTGCGCTGGGACAACTGCTGCGCGGACTGGAAACCGACATGCTGCGCATGCGTCTCTATTTGATGCTGATCGCCAGCTTCTTTGTCGGCAGCGTGTTGGGCGGGCTGGTCTTTCATCGCATCGGTGAGCTGACCTTGCTGATCCCCGCCACGCTGACCGGTGTGGCGGGCCTGAGTTATCGCTGGTATCGGCACATCGGCGCGCCGGCGACTTGACCACTCCCGTATCATCAACGCATGTCCAGGCCTTTTTCCGACTCCGCATCCGGCAGCTTGTTTGCCGAATCCGACGCGCTTAAGCCGCTCGCCGAGCGGATGCGTCCGCGTACGCTGGACGAGGTAGTCGGCCAACAACGCATCGTGGCCGCCGACAAGCCGCTGCGCCGCGCGTTGGAGGCGGGCAGGGTGCATTCGATGATCCTGTGGGGGCCGCCCGGTTGCGGCAAGACCACGCTGGCGCTGCTGGTGGCGCGCTACGCCGATGCGGATTTCCGCGCGATTTCAGCGGTGATGTCAGGCCTGCCCGACGTGCGCAAAGCGCTGGCCGAGGCCGAGGTCAACTTTGCTCAGGGCCGGCGCACGGTGCTGTTTGTCGACGAAGTGCATCGCTTCAACAAGGCGCAGCAGGATGCGTTTCTGCCGCACATCGAGCGTGGCGTGATCATCTTTGTTGGCGCCACCACCGAAAACCCTTCGTTTGAACTCAACTCGGCTTTGCTCTCGCGTTGTCGCGTGCATGTGCTGGAGTCGATTTCGATCGAGGATATCGTGGCGGCGCTCAAGCGCGCTCTGGCCGATCACGAGCGCGGCCTGGGTGAGCTGGGGCTGGACGTCGCCGACGAACATCTGGCCTTGATCGCGCAGGCCGCCGATGGCGATGTGCGGCGCGCGCTGACCCTGTTGGAAATTGCCGCCGAGCTGGCCGATGCGGGGCAGATCGACGAAACCATGCTGACCCAGGTGTTGGCCGATCGCACCCGCCGCTTCGACAAGGGTGGCGAGCAGCACTACGACCAGATTTCGGCATTGCACAAGTCGATCCGCTCGTCCGATCCGGACGCGGCGGTGTACTGGCTGACCCGCATGCTCGATGGCGGCGTCGATCCGCTTTACCTAGCGCGGCGGATGACTCGCATGGCAGTGGAGGACATCGGCCTGGCCGAGCCGCGCGCCTGGCGCATGGCGCTGGACGCCTGGGATACCTACGAGCGGCTGGGTTCGCCCGAGGGCGAACTGGGCCTGGCTCAGTTGGCGATCTGGCTGGCTATTTCGCCCAAGAGCAACGCCGCCTACATGGCCTACAACCAGGCCCGCGCGCTGATCCGCGAAACCGGCACGCTGGACGTGCCGATGCATCTGCGCAACGCGCCAACCAAGCTGATGAAAGGCCTGGGCTACGGCAAGGACTACCAATACGACCACGACGTGGAAGGCGGCATCGCGCTCGATCAGCAATGCCTGCCCGACGCGCTCGAAGGCATGGAGTTCTACCACCCGGTGTATCGCGGTCTGGAACTGAAACTGCGCGAAAAACTCGACAGCCTGCGCGCCGCCCGGCGCAATGCGCGGCGCAAGTAAGTCCTTCGCCGAACGTTGCCGTGTTGTGCCGAGCAAACGGCGCACGGCAATCGTGCGCGGTGATTCCACGTTGCCATCGGTGATATCGGCGTCCATCGGGTGTTTGCTCGGATGGGCTGATCGGGTGACGTAATCTGGGCGGTCAGCGTCCGTCAAGAGCGCACTGGCTCGTATAACCATCAGCGGCGGCCCCCATCCGCGGCGTCGGGCAGCTAATTAGCGTGCTGCGCATGTTCTTGCGCATCGGCGCTAGTCCTGCCTAGATTGGCGCCACCAAACCTGGGAGGGCGTGGCCATGCGTATTCTGATCGCGGGAATCCTCGGCGGCATCGTGATGTTCATCTGGGGCGTGGCGGCGCACATGCTGATACCGCTGGGCGACACGGGCATCCGCCAGCCGGTGGCGGAGGACGTGGCGCTGTCCAGCCTGCGGCAGGCCCTGGGCGAACAGCCGGGCATCTATATGCTGCCTTCGCTCAGCTCCGAGCAGATGAGCGACCCCGCCGCCGTCAAGGCGTATCAGAGCAAGAGCGCCAGCGCGCCGTATGCCTGGGTGGTCTTCCTGCCGCAAGGTCAGGACGCGACCCAGATGGGGCCGCAGATCGCCCGCCAATGGGCATCCGATACCCTGGCCGCGTTGGCGCTGGCCTGGGTGATGAGCCTGGTGGTGGTCGGTTTCGCCAGTCGCCTGGGCGTTGCCGTGGTGGCCGCGCTCTTTGCCTGGCTCAGCGCCTTGGTGCCGTACTGGAACTGGTATCGCTTTCCCACCGATTTCACCGTGGCCGCGCTGGTCGAGCAGGTGATCGGCTGGTTGCTGGCCGGCGCCGTGATGGCCTGGTGGCTGGGTCGCAGCACGCGACAGTTGCGTTGACCTAGGCTGGCCGCGCTGACCGGCTTCATTGCGGCCAGCGCGGCCAGGCGGCGATAATCATCGGTCACACCGTCGATTCTGGGATTGAACATGCTGGACCCCGCATTGTTGCGTTCGCGCCTGGCCGAAACCGCCGAGCGCCTGGAGCAGACCCGCAACTTCAAGCTCGACGTGGCCACCATCGAGGCGCTGGAGAGCCAGCGCAAGCAGTTGGCTACCGAGACGCAGGAACTACAGAACCTGCGCAATACGCGGTCCAAGGCCATCGG
>JBEVMS010000134.1:0-6081 GCA_040508515.1 Dyella sp.
GGGCTGCAGGCGGCGCGGCGTCGGCGAGAGAGGCATCAGAAAAGAGTCCGCGAGAAATTGCGCACCAATCTAGCGGGCGACCGACGCCATGCCAAGCGACGGCGACGTGTGGGACGGGCATGCGATCGCCGCCCCATCCGCCTGAACGCCCAGAGACGCGAGCGGCGAGCAACCCGGCGGCGCCATCCAGTGCCGCCATCACGACGGCGCCGGAGCCGATTCAATCCAACTGGAACACCCCCACGCTCTGGCTTAAGCCATCGGCCTGCTGCTTGAGGCTGCCGGCCGCGGCCGCGGCTTCCTCCACCAGCGCGGAGTTCTGCTGGGTGGTGTCGTCCAACCGGGTCATCGCGTGATTGAGTTCGCCGATCTCGCGTGTTTGCTGCTGCGAGGCGCGGCCGATCGCGCCGATCAGTTCGGCGACGTCGGCCACCTGACCGCGCACCGCGTCCATGCTGCGTCCGACTTGGCCGACCACCTCGCCACCGGCGTCGACATGTTCGACCGCCGCGCTGATCAACTCGCCGATCTGCGCCGCGGCGGCCTTGGCCTGCTGCGCCAGTTCGCGCACCTGCCCCGCCACCACCGCGAAGCCGCGGCCCTGCTCGCCGGCGCGTGCCGCCTCAATAGCGGCGTTGAGCGCCAGGATGTTGGTCTGGAAGGCGATCCCGTCAATCAGTGCCACCGCCGCCTCGATCCGGTGCGAGGCATCGGTGATCTGCTCCATCCGCCCGACCGCGCCATGCATCAGCAGCGCGTCACGCGCGACCGCCTCGCAGGCCCGCGCCACCAACGCTTCGGCTTGCACCACCGCACGCGCGTTATCGCCGACCTGGCCGGCCAAGCGATCAAGCAGGCCAGCGGTGCCGCGCAGATCCTGCGCCTGCCGCTCGGTGCGTTGCGCCAGGTCGTCGTTGCCACTGGCGATCTGCGCCGTGCTGGACACCATGTTGACGCTGGCGCCACGCACGCCCTGCACGATTTGGCCCAGGCCTGCGCCAATGCCGTCGATAGCGGCACTGAGCCGACCGATTTCGTCTTGACGGGTGGAGTCCAGCCGTTGGCGTAAATCACCTTGGCTAAGCTGACGCGCGCTGCGCTCAACGTGCGCCAGCGGCCGTGTGACCGTGCGACGGATCGCCAGGTACATCAAGACGCTGAGCAACACGATAAAGCCCAGCGCCAGCACGACGCACAACCGGCGCGTGTGCTGCACGCCGCTCATCAGCTCATCCACCGAGGCGGTGCCCACCACCATCCAGCCCCACGTCGGATCGGTGACGAACGCCGCTATGCGCGACTGCAACGAGCCATCGGCCGCGCGCCACCGGTAGCTGAGCTGCCCCTGGCCCTGCTTGAGCATCTGCTGCATGAAGGCCTGTCCGGCCGCATCGTGCAGGCTGGCCGCGGTGACGTTGCCTGCGGCTGCGCCGTGCAGCGACGGATCGACCAGCACGCGGCCGTAGTCGGCACCGGGGCGCGCGTCGATCAGACTATGAAAACCGAGCTGGCCAATTCGGATCGCGCCGATATCGCGCTGCAACTGCGCCGTCTCATCGCTGATATCGACTCCGACGAAAAGCACGCCCATCACCGTGCCCGCGCCGTCCAGGATCGGCTCGTAGCGGGTGATGTAGGGCCGCCCGAACAACGTGGCCGGACCGATATAATTTTTACCCGCCAGCAACGGGGCATAGGCCGGATGGGCATGATCGAGCACGGTGCCGATCGCACGACTGCCATCCTGTTTTTTCAGCGACGTACTGATGCGCACCAACTCGTTGCCGTCATGCACGAACACCGTCGCCACCGCACCGGTACGGCGCGTAAACGCATCAGGAATGGCGAAGTCCAGATTCAGCGCATGCGTGCCCTGTAGCAGCACCGGCACGCTGCGTCCGGCAACCTCCACGCGGCGACTGGGATCGCGCGCGAATGGCGCCTCGTAGTAACTGTGAAATAAGTGACCAAAGCGCTCCACTTCGCCGTGCATCGTGGCGCTGAAGATGGTCAGCGTGCGCATGACGCCCTGATTGCCACGCGTCAAGTCAAACGCCGCCTGCCGCTTGAGCTCAGCCGATACCGACATACTCATCACCGCGGTGTACACCGCAAATGCCAACGTCATCAGCATCACCGCCAGCAAGGTCAGCCGGACACCGACCTGCCTGTGTAGCAACGACATTCCACGCCGATTCGAAACCTTGTTATTCAAAGCAAGTCACCCTTGCACCGACGCACAGAGGCGGGCACCTCCACGAATACGTCGTGCGTTTATCGGCAAGCAGGGTAGTTTCTTGAGCGCCGAATGCGACCGCCCTGGCTACACCTTTAACCCGTGTTCTGTAGCCCTTGCGCGACGCCGTTGACGCATGTCACCAGCGCACGCAACAAGGCGTCATCGCGCTGTTCGCCACCGCGCCAACGTGCCAGCAGATCCACTTGCAGCACGCTCATCGGATCGACATAGGGATTGCGCAGGCGAATCGACATCGCCAATCGCGGCTCGTTCTGCAGCAGTTCGTCGATGCCTTTCAGGCGCAAGAGCCAGCGCCGCGTCAGCGCAAACTCAACCTGGATCAGCGCAAAAAACTCCTCATGCAGGGCGCCGGACAACTGCGAGAACGCCTCGGCTATGCCCAAATCGCATTTGGCCAAGACCATTTCCACATCGTCCAGCATGTTGCTGAAGAACGGCCACTGGCGCGCCATCTCCTCAAGCGCCGGCTCGCCGAACTCAGCCGCGCCGCGCTCCAGGGCGCTGCCCATGCCGTACCAACCGGGCAGGATCGAACGGCACTGGGTCCAGGCGAATACCCAGGGAATCGCACGCAGATCCTGCACGCCGCGCATTGAGCGTCGACGCGACGGGCGCGAACCCAAGGTCATCCGCTCGATCACATCGATCGGCGTGGCGCTGCGGAAGTAATCCACGAAGCCGGCGCGCTCGACCAAGTCGCGGTAAGCCTGCCGGCTGTAGGCCGAGAGCGCGGCCATCCGCGTGTGCCAGTGCGGCTCGCGTGCGTCAGCCACGGGCGGGCGCAGGCTAGCGCGCAGCACCGCGCCGACCGTCTGTTCAAGATTGCGTAGCGCCAGCGCGCGAATACCGTATTTGCGGTGGATCACCTCGCCCTGCTCGGTAACGCGCAGCACGCCAGCTACCGAGCCATAGGGTGAGGACAGCAGCGCCGGGGTGATCCGCGCGCCGCCGCGGCTGGCCGAGCCGCCGCGCCCGTGGAAAAACGACAACGCGATGCCGGCCTCGCGCGCCACCTCCAGCAATTCCACCTGGGCGCGCTGCAAGCCCCAGCGTGCGGCCATCGTGCCACCGTCCTTGCCGCTGTCCGAGTAGCCCAACATCACCCACTGACGATCCTCACGCGCAGCCAAATGCCGGCGGTAGACCGGATCGTCCAGCAGCGCGCGCAAGGTCGCTGGCGCGTGCGTGAGGTCATCCACCGTCTCGAACAGCGGCGCGATATCCAGCGGCACCTGCCGGCCGTCGTCGATCAGCAAGCCGCCGTAGCGGGCCAGCGCCAGTACCGCCAGTACATCGGCGGCCGAGCGCGCCATGCTGATGATGTACAGGCCGGTCGCCGCCACGCCGTAGCGCCGACGGGTATCGCCCAAGGTGACGAAAACGTCGTAAAGCTCGGTGACCGCCTCGTACCGGCTGATCGCGAAATGCTCCTTCCCACCCGCATAAGGCCGCAGCTTCTGGACGCGTTCGGTGGCCTCGCGATGCACCCACTCGGGGTCGTCGAACAAGGCGGCCAGCGCCTCGTCGTGCACTTGCGAATCCTGGCGTACGTCCAGCCGCGCCAGATGAAAGCCGAAACTGCGTACGCGACGGATCAAGCGCGCCACCGCGTAGGCACCCGCGTGCAAGCCCCGATGCTCGGCCAGGCTGTGCGCGATCAGTTGCAGATCGCCAAGCAGCTCATCCACGGACGGATAGCCGTCCGTTTGATTTTCCAAGGTCGCCTGCAGGCGCGCGCCGATTAGGATCAACAGGCTGCGATAAGGCATCTCGGCGTGGCGTGGACGTATCTGCGCCGCCGCCACGCTGAAGCGCTCCCGATACTCCTGCAACCGTGCCTGCAGCTCGGTGGACACGCCGATCCGGCCTTCGCTCTGGCTTAGCAAACGCGCCAGTGCGGCGACATCCTGAAGGTAATGCTCCAGCACGTGCGCGCGCTGCGATGCCAGGCTGCCGGCGATGGTGGTCGCCCCCACGTTCGGGTTGCCGTCCATGTCGCCGCCGACCCAGGTGGCGAAGCGCAGCAGGGTCGGCAGTCGCACCGCCACGCCGTAGACCTGCTGCAACGCCTGCGCCAGCGATTCGTACAAGGCCGGCACGATGCGGTAGATCGGATTGGCCAGGTAGAAGCCGACGTGGTGGTATTCGTCTTCCACGCTGGGCTGCACCGAGGAGGCTTCGGCCGTCTGCCAGCCGGCCGACAGCGCCATGTAGATACGGTCGTCGTCCTCGGCACGTTCCTGCGGGGTGCGCGTGGGATCGAAGTTGTCCACCAGCGCCTTGACGATCGCCTGTTCCTTTTCCAGCAACGAGCGGCGCATCGATTCGGTCGGATGGGCGGTGAACACCGGCTCGATCAGCAACCGCTCCAGCCAGCCCAATAACTCCTCAGCGCTAACACCGTCGGCTTTGAGTTGGGCGAGTACCGCCAGCAGCGACTCGGGCTGCGGCGCCTTGCCTTCGCGCTGGTAGTCGCGCCGACGGCGAATGCGGTGCACCCGTTCGGCGGTATTCACTGCCTGGAAATACGTGGCGAAAGCACGCGCCAGTGCTTCGGCCTGGGCTGCGGCCAAGCCGCTGAGCGAAGCGCCCAGCACATCCACCGCCGCATCCTCGGCGCGCCGTCGGATCGCTTCTGCGCGCACGTGCTCGACCTGCTCCAACAACGCCTCGCCGCCCTGCTCGGCCAACATGCGGCCGACCATCGCCCCCAGTCGGTGAACGTCTTCACGCAGAGGCGCGTCGTGTGGCAGGGATTCGATCTGGCGACTTGCGGGCATGGAACATCTCCGAACTGAAGGGCTAGCCTACCGTGGCGGATCAGACCTAAACAGCGGCTTAGCACAGGGCGTGCGCAACTCGTTACAATGTGCGCTTGTGTCTACCCACCGAGGGGCGCTGCGACCGTCAACCACGGCCAGGCTCGGCGGGGATCAACGTTGCAACGGCGCTCAACCCCATGACCACGCCTCGGCCAGTGACCACTCGCAGTGGACACGCGCCAACCGGCCCGGAGATCCAATCATGAATGCCGTCAGCAAAACCGTTACCACCCCGGACTACAACGTCCGCGACATGTCCCTGGCCGATCTCGGCCGTCGCCGCATCCGCATGGCCGAGGAAGAAATGCCCGGTCTGATGCAGATCCGCGCGCGCTATGCCAAAGACAAGCCGCTGCAAGGCGTGCGCCTGTCCGGCTCGCTGCACGTCACCAAGGAAACCGCCGTGCTGGCCGAAACGCTGCGCGCGCTGGGCGCCTCGGTGCGCTGGGCCTCGTGCAACATCTTCTCTACCCAGGACGACGTCGCCGCCGCGATGGCCGCCGGCGATCTGCCGGTGTTCGCCTGGAAGGGTGAGTCGCTGGAGGAATACTGGCAGTGCACGCTGGACATGCTCAGCCACCCGGGCGGCCTGGGCCCGCAGCTGATCGTCGACGACGGCGGCGACGCCACCTTGTTTATCCATAAGGGCGTCGAGCTGGAAGACGGCGACACCTGGGTCAACACGCCCAGCGGCAACCACGAGGAACAGGTCATCAAAGACCTGCTCAAGCGCGTGCACGCCGAGCGTCCGGGCTGGTTCAAGAAGGTCGCCGCCGAATGGAAGGGTGTCTCTGAAGAAACCACCACAGGCGTGCATCGCCTCTACCAGCTGGCCGAGGCCGGCAAGCTGCTGGTGCCGGCGATCAACGTCAACGATTCGGTGACCAAGAGCAAGTTCGACAACCTCTACGGCTGCCGCGAATCGCTGGCCGATGGCATCAAGCGCGCCACCGATCTGATGGTCGCCGGCAAGGTCGCGGTGGTCTGCGGCTACGGCGA
>JBEVMS010000257.1:0-4166 GCA_040508515.1 Dyella sp.
GGTCACTCCGGGCGTGCTGGCGATGGTGGCGGGGTTCGCGCTGATGCTGTGGATGATTTGATTTCCGCCAGCGTGGATGGCAGCGAGGCAGGGAATCGTCGGATCGTCCACATGCGAATACAAAAGATTCTTATTTGCATATAAACTTTGCCGTTTAACCCTGCCGCCCAAGGTTTTATGTCTGCATCCCATCGCTTGCTCAAAGTCATGCGCCTGGTTCATCTCTATCTGGGTGTCTTTGCCGCGCCGATGCTGGTGTTCTTCGCCATCACCGGCGGCTTGCAGACCTTTGGCCTGCACGAGGCGTCGCGGGGCGGTGGATACACGCCGCCGAGCTGGTTAGCCAGCCTGGGTCAGTTGCACAAGAAACAGACCACCCAGGTACCACAACGTCGACCGCGCCCCGTGGAGGCGGCCGCACGCCCGGATTCGTCGACCGGCGGCGCGCCCACGGCTGAACGCGTCGCGCCATCGCCGAAGCAAAATCTGTGGCCGATGAAGATTTTTTTCGCGATCGTGGCGCTGGGGCTGCTGTTGTCCACGCTTACCGGCATCTATATGAGCTACCGCTACACGCGCAAAACGTGGCTGATCAACGCGACTCTGCTTGCGGGCATTGCCGTGCCCTTGCTATTGCTGCTGTTCTAGCGCGCGGCGATGGCGCTGGTATTGGCTAGCGGGATCGCGGATATCAGTACAATGCAGCCGCTCCTCCTTTCTCGACGTACGACGGTTGCTATGCGTAATCCTCTGCAAGAACAGCTGCTCAAGGCCGGCTTGGTGAAGAAAACCAAGGTCGCCGCGGTAGTGCGCGAACAGGTCAAGCAGCGCCAGGGCAAGGCGCCCACGCCAGCGCCAGCGGAACAAATTGACGCCGCAGGCGCTGCAAGCGGAGCGAGCCGAGCGCGATCGCGCGCTGGCCGCCGAGCGCAATGCGCAGGCGCGTGCCAACGAGCTGCGCGCGCAGATTCGTCAGATCGTCGAAAGCAATCAGGTCAAGCGCGAAGGCGAGATCGCCTACCGCTTTACAGACGCGGACAAGATCAAGAGCCTGCTGGTCAACGAAGCCTTGCGCGCCCAACTGGCCAAGGGCGTGCTGGTAATCGCGCGTCTGGATGAGGGTTACGCGCTGCTGCCACGCGCGGCGGCCGAGAAAATCTATGCACGCGATGCCTCGGCGATCGTGCTCGATCACGCGCAGCCGCAGGACGCGGGTGCGCGTGAAGATGAAGATGACGACTACTACAAGCAATTCCAGGTGCCGGACGATCTGATCTGGTAAGCGGCGCGTGCTGCCTTGTGCGCGGTGCCGCGTGGGCACGCGAGGATTGGTCAAGATTCGCTGACCAAGGTGCCATGTACGTGGAGTCGGCGGCATGGGCGTTTTAAAGGCACTGTCATGGCGTGAGATAAGCAACAAAATCAACACGCGGTAGTCACGCCCTGCTGACCCGGTCCGGCTTAAAACATGTGCACCCTCAGACGAGTCCGGAGAATAGTCGTGGATCACAATCGCACCGAAGGCACCAAGCGTGAAATCAAGGGCGTCGTGAAAGAAGCCGCTGGCAAAGTCACCGGCAACAAGGAGAAGCAACTGGCTGGCAAGCTCGAAAAGCATGTCGGCAAGGCGCAGAAAAACGTGGGCAAGGCAGCCGATGCGCAACGCGACGATATCAAGCAAGGTGATGACGTCAAAGGGCGTCATTGACCTGTGGCCTGACAGGGCGCGCGGTACCGCCGCGCGCTCCCACAGATTCAATCAACATCGCATCAGCGCAAACCGCCCTGGGCGGTTTTTGTGTTTAATGGAGTCGACTTGCTGGATCATGGATACGGCCACGCTCAGCCCAGCAGCCTAGTATTCGCCGATCCACAGAGGTCATACGCCCGAGGCTGCATGGGTTCAAACCCAGCCTTGCAGGCGATGACATTCGTCGATGGCAATTTCATGGCTTTTAGGATCATCCCTGGTTTAGGGGGCGGGGCCATTCCGCAGCGAGCCGCTGAACTCAGTGACGCATAAGTACCGGCAAGGGTGCCTGCGCGAGGACGTGACGGGTAGCACCACCGAACCGCCGCGCCTGTGACGTCGCATGGCCGTAAGCACCCATGACCAGCAGATCGGCCTGCATGTCGCGGGATTCTTCCAGCAGCGCTGTGCCGATCGATGAGGCATCGGCGTGAATAGTGTGACTCTGCGCCACGATGCCGTGCATCGCTAGGTAGCTGTATGGGTCGAAGCTAGGCAGCCCGTCATGCGATGCCGTCTGATCGCTGGCGCCGTCTAAGATGCACACCTGTTTGGCCGCGGCCAGTATCGGCAGCGCGGCGTGAACCGCGTGGATCGCTTGCGGACGGCCGTTCCAGCCGATCGCCACGCGTTTGAAAGGTGGTGCCACCTCGGTTTGCGGCGGCAGGATCAGGCACGGGATACGGCTGCTCAGCAAGGCTTCGCCGAGTACATTGAACAGCCGCATGGGCTCGGTCACGTCGCGATCGAGGATCGCCAGATCATGCCAGGCGCCAAGGCGGCGCAGGGTGTGCGAGAGATCGCTCTGGGCCACCGTCCAGCGCGAATAGTGCACGCCGCGATGGTTGGCGAAGGCGCCGAAATCGGCACGCGTGGGCGCATCGGCCGAAGCGGTTGAATATTCGCAGAGCAAGCTGGCGACGGGTGGTTTAGCGTCGTTGGCTGCAAGCGTGCGCAGCGAGGGCGCCATAAAGCAGCCGGTCAGCACGCTCTCCCAGCGTGCGGCGAGATTGGCGCCGACTTCAGCGGTCTGGCTCCAGGGCGCCATGGTGGTGACCACGGCCAGAATGTCGCGGTAGGGGGCCGGCCAGGCAGGCAATGGCCTGTTGCTGCTCGTCCCGCTGCGCCAAGATGTGAACTGGGTAGGCATTGCAAGGTGTCCTCCTAGAGGGCGAGCGTATGGATGACCTGCGTGGCATCCTGCGGATCGCGTTGGCGGTTGAAGCCCAAAAACTGGGCTAGTTCGCGCATGGGCTCATTGGCGGCGGCATCCATCGAATACATCTGGCGAAAACCGTTGCGGCGCGCGATATCAATCAGGTGGCGCATCAGTATCACGGCCAGGCCGCGGTGTTGCCAGTCGTCCGCGACAGTGACTGCGCATTCGCAGCGCTGCCGATCGCCGCTGGCGGCATAACGGGCCACGCCGACTTCGCGCAGTTTTCCGCCGTCATGCACCAAGGCCACCAGGGCCGTGCTGTGGTGATAGTCGACATTGATCATCTGATCGAGCAGTGCGGGGCTGGCTTCATCGATCCAAGCCAGAAAACGGAAGTGGCGCGCGTCGGGGGATAGGCGCGCGATGAAATCCGCTTCGCGTTCGCGGTCTTCCGGACGGATCGGGCGCACCAATACATGGCTGCCGTCATTGAGGGCTTCGATCCAATGTTCGCCGGCAATTCGGGCGGCGGGAGCGGGGATCGAGGGCTCGGTGTGGGGCGTGGTCATGTTGGCATCTCCAGGCGAGTGATTGGCGGGGCTGGGATCAGTGGATATCCGCAGCTAAATTTGTACGCCGACGGCACCGAGGCGAGTTGATCGAGGTCAAGCCGCAGGCCAAGGGATCGTCCGGGCTACGGGGCGTCTCAGTGGATCCTGCGAGGAGATAAAAAACTCAATGACAAACCAATACCGGCAATGGGCCGGCCAGGATCACTTGATGCGTCTGACTGCCCAGCAGCAAGCGGTCCAGCCCCTGGCGTCCGTGCGAACCCATCACGATCAGATCGCATTGTTCACGATGGGCAGCGCCGATGATGGCGACATAAGGTCGATGATCGAACGCGTAGCTGCTGCGGCAAGGCACACCGGCATCCTGTGCGCGACGCGCCACTTCGGCCAGGTAACGCTCCGCACGCGCAATGGCCTGTTGGCTGTAGCTCGTTGCGGGGAACTGGATTGCATCGGCGAGATACGCCACCGCGGCCAACGGGCGAAGCACGTGAAAGGCGTGCACGCTTGCACCGAGGACTGCCGCCAACGCGATGCCGGCGTCGACCCCACGCAATGCCAGTTCCGAGCCGTCGGTGGGGAGCATCAGGTGCTTGTACATGGTCGACTCCATGGGCATGCTCAAGCGTTCTGGTCGGTTCCTTAAAGTAAAAAGACGTTAAGAAGTCCAGACGTCCTTATTTCT
>JBEVMS010000260.1:0-12680 GCA_040508515.1 Dyella sp.
ACCTTGTTCGGCGCGTTGCTGATCGGCGTGATCAACAACGGCCTGAATCTGCTCGGCGTGTCGTCGTATTACCAGCAGGTCGCCAAGGGCCTGATCATCGTGCTGGCCGTGCTGATCGACGTGTCCCGCAAAAAACAGCGCTGACTTCCAGCGCGAATCCCACGGAGAGAGATTTCATGAAACTGCGCAAGCTGTTGTTAACCGTGCTCGCCACCTCGGTCGTGTTCAGCGCCGCGGCCGCCGACACCAAGACCTACCGGATCGGCGCCACCGTCTATGGCCTGAAGGGCCAGTTCATGCAGAACTGGGTGCGCGAAATCAAGCAACAGCCGGCGGTGAAGAGCGGCCAGGTGCAGTTGACGATTTTCGACGGCAACTACGACGCGCTGACCCAGAACAACCAGGCCGAGTCGATGCTGACCCAGCAATTCGACGGCATCATCTTCGTACCGATCGACACCAAGGCGGGTGTCACTTCGGCGCTCCACGCCGCCGCAGCGCACGTGCCGCTGATCGTTTCCAACGCCACGCTGTCCACCGACAAGGCGCCATACATCGGCAACGATGACGTCGATGGCGGCCGCTTGCAGACTGAGGCGATGGTCAAGGAGCTGGGCGGCAAGGGCAACGTGGTGATCATCCAGGGGCCGATCGGGCAGTCCGCGCAGATCGATCGCGAGAAGGGCGAGCTGGAGGTGCTGGCCAAGTACCCGAACATTAAGGTGATCGAGAAGAAAACCGCCAACTGGTCGCGCGCCGAGGCGATGAGCTTGATGGAGGATTGGCTCAACGCCCATCCCAACGGCATCAATGGCGTGATCTCGCAGAACGACGACATGGCGTTGGGCGCGCTGCAGGCGATCAAGTCGCACGGGCTGACACCCAAGCAGGTGCCGATTACCTCCATTGATGGCATGCCCGATGCGATTCAGGCGGCCAAACGCGGCGAAATCACCACCTTCCTGCAAGACGCCCAGGCGCAGTCGCAAGGCGCGCTGGATCTGACGCTGCGTCAGCTGATCGGGCCGAGCTACAAGCCGCAGTCGGTGATCTGGCAGCGCTATGCCGCGCAGATCAAATGGGATGGCGGCACCGACAAGCGCTACATCCTTCCGTGGGTGCCGGTTACTCCGGCCAACGCCGACCAGCTGTACAAGCAGGTTACCGGCACCTGATTTTTTCTAGACCGGGGAACGCCCGTCGACGGCGTTCCCCGTGGGAGCTTTTTTATGTCGCATTGGTGGGACAAGGCATTTGATCTGGGTGGCCGCGTGGCGGTGGTCACCGGCGGCGCGGCGGGCATCGGCCACGCCTGCGCGCAGTTGTTGGCCGCGCGCGGCGCCAGCGTGGTGTTGCTGGATCTCCAGCCCGAGGTGGCGCAGGTCGCCAGCGCGCTCGAGGGCGGCGCGGCGAAGCATCTGGGCGTGGCGCTGGACGTGCGCGAACTGAGCCAAGTGCAAGCGGCGATCGATCAGGTGCTCACGCGCTACGGCCACATCGATGCGCTGGTCAACAGCGCTGGCGTGGCGATCCTGGACAAGGCGCTGGAGGTGACCGAGCAGGGCTGGGACACCACCATGGCGATCAACCTCAAGGCGTCGTTCTTCATGGCGCAGGCGGTGGCCAAGCAGATGATCGCGCAAGGCCATGGCGGGCGCATCGTCAACCTCGCCTCGCAGGCCAGCGTGGTCGCGCTGGATCGTCACGTGGCCTATTGCGCCAGCAAGGCGGCGATCGTCGGCATGACCAAGGTGCTGGCGGTGGAGTGGGCCGCGCATGGCATCACCGTGAATGCGGTATCGCCCACAGTGGTGGAAACCGAGCTGGGCAAGAAAGCCTGGGCCGGTGACGTGGGCGAGCGCGCCAAAAAACAAATTCCGGTGGGCCGTTTTGCGCAGCCGGACGAAATCGCCGCGCTGGTGCTGTATCTGCTCAGCGAAGCGGCCGCGATGGTCACCGGGGAAAACGTGGTGATCGACGGCGGCTATACCGTGCAGTAACGGTTTCCCTCGGTGCGCATCGCCGCGGCGGCGCGCATCCTTTTTCATGCAGAGGCCTTCGCATGTCCGCAGTGATCGAGCATCCGCAGCAGCACGCACCGCATGTCGCGATTCCCAAGACGATGAAGGCGATCGTCTGCCATGCGCCGGAAGACTATCGGTTGGAAGACGTACCGGTGCCGGTGCCCGGGCCGGACGAAATCCTCACCAAGGTCGAGCTGTGCGGCATTTGCATGGGCGACATCAAAACCTTTCGCGGCGCGCCGTCGTTCTGGGGCGATGCCGAGCAGCCGCGCTACGTCAAGCCGCCGATGATCCCCGGGCACGAATTCGTCTGCCGCGTGGTGGCCTTGGGGCCGGGCGCTGAGACACGTGGCGTGGTGGTCGGCGAGCGGGTGATCTCCGAACAGATCGTGCCGTGTTGGGGCTGCCGCTTCTGCGATCACGGCCAGTACTGGATGTGCCAGAAGCACGATCTCTTCGGCTTCCAGAACAATGTGCAAGGCGCGATGGCCGAGTACATGATCTTCACCAAGGAAGCCATCGTGCACAAAGTGCCCGACGAGATTCCGCCGGAAGAGGCGATCCTGATCGAGCCGCTGGCCTGCTCGCTGCACGCGGCCGATCGCGCCAACGTGGGTTTGGACGACGTGGTGGTGGTGGCCGGCGCGGGCACCCTGGGGCTGGGCATCATCGGCGCGGTGCGCCTGCGCAATCCCAAGCGGCTGATCGTGCTGGACATGAAACCCGAGCGCGCCGAACTGGCTTTGCGCCTGGGTGCCGATGAAGTGTGGAACCCGGCCCAAGAAGATGTGATCGCCAAGATCAAGGCGATCACTGAAGGCTACGGCTGCGACATCTACATCGAGGCGACCGGCCACCACAAGGCGGTCAACCAGGGCTTGGCGATGTTGCGCAAGCTGGGCCGCTTCGTCGAATTCAGCGTGTTCAACGATGAGGCTACGGTGGACTGGTCGATCATCGGCGATCGCAAGGAACTGGACGTACTTGGCTCGCACCTGGGCCCCTACATGTACCCGCGCGCGATTGACTTCATCGGCTCACGCAAGATCGATGTGCGCGACATCGTCACGCATAAATTCCCGTTGGCGCAGTTCGCCGAAGCCTTCGCGGTGATGGAGCGCGGGCAGCAATCGCTCAAGGTGGTATTGGACCCGCAGGCGTGATGCTAACGCACTGACCAGCGACGCCGTCCAACGGCGGCATGACCGCGCGCTTCAACGACTTTGCAAACCTCAAACGCAGCAGGAAGACAGGCATGAATCGAGTCATCAACGATCCGGACCAGGTAGTCGAAGACATGGTCCGCGGGATCGTCGCGGCGCATCCGGAACTGAGTTTGGACCCGGCCAACCCGCGCGTGATCGGCATCACCGGCGGCGGTCGCGCCGGCACCGTAGGCGTGGTCACCGGCGGCGGTTCCGGGCATGAGCCGGGCTTTCTGGGCTATACCGGCCCGGGCCTGCTGGACGCGGTGGCGATCGGCGAAGTGTTTTCCTCGCCCACCGCCAAGAGCTTTCTGGACACCTTCAAGATGGCCCATCGCGGCGCGGGCGTGGCCTGTCTCTACGGCAATTACGCCGGCGACAACATGAACGTGAAGATGGCAGTAAAGATGGCCGCCGCGCAGGGCATCGAAGTGAAGACCGTGGTCGCCAACGACGACGTCGCCTCCGCTCCCAAGGAGGAGCGCGCCAAGCGCCGTGGCGTGGCGGGCGAGATCTTGATGTGGAAGGCCGCCGGTGCGCGTGCCGCGTTGGGTGGCGATCTGGACGCGGTGATCGCCAGCGCGCAGAAGGCGATCGACAGCAGCCGCTCGGTCGGCATTGGTCTATCCGCCTGCACCATCCCGGCCAACGGCAAGCCCAACTTCCACATCGCTGACGGCGAGATGGAACTGGGCATCGGCCATCACGGCGAGCACGGGGTGAGCGTCACCAAGACGGTGCCGGCGCGCGAGATGGCCAAGATGATGCTGGACATCATCCTGCCCGATTTCCCGATCGCACAGGGCGACGAAGTGGCGGTGCTGGTTTCCGGGCTCGGCGCCACGCCGCTGATGGAGCAGTACATCCTCTACGCCGACGTCGCCGAGCTGCTGGCGCAGGCGGGGGTGAAGGTGAGTCTGCGCCTGGTCGGCAACTTCTTCACCTCGCTGGAGATGATGGGCGTGACCTTGACCATCACGCGCCTGGACGACGAGCTGAAGCAACTATTCGCCTACCCGTGCAGCAGCATTGGCTGGACCGTGCCGGCGCGGTGAGCGTGATGGCGAGTGACGCGTGATCGCAGCCGAGGTACGGCGGCTTCATGAGCCAGCGCACCGTTTGATTTGCGGCGATCGGCATCGAGCGAAGCGGCACCATCCCTGACCTGTCTATTGAGGAACCGAAGCAATGCAATCCATCGACAACCCAATGATTCATGGCGCCACGGGCGTGACGCGATGACCGCGCAGGCACTGAACCTGGACGAGGGTGCCTTCGTGGTGCGCGAGCTGATCACGGTGATCCGGGAGAATCGCGATTACCTCTCGCAGATCGACGCGGCGATCGGCGACGGCGATCACGGCATCAATATGAGCAAGGGCTTCGGCCAGTGCGGCGAGCGTTTGGACGGCCGCGCCGACGCCGATCTGGCGCAGGCGCTGGATCTTCTGGCGGAGTCCTTGCTCGATGGCATCGGCGGCTCGATGGGGCCGCTCTACGGCAGCTTCTTCATGAGCTTCGGCGAGACGCTCAAAGGCCATCGGCAACTTGACGCGGCCTTGTTCGGCCAGGCGTTGCGGCAGGGGTTGGAGGCGATCCAGGCGATCGGCGATGCCAAGGTCGGCGACAAGACTTTGATCGACACCTTGGTGCCGGCGACGGACGCCTACCACGCGGCGCTGGCGCAGGGGCAGAGCTTCAAGCAGGCCTTGCAGGCGATGAGCGTCGCCGCCGAGCAGGGCAAGGATTCCACCAAGGATCTGCAAGCCCGGCTCGGCCGCGCGGCGCGATTGGGCGAGCGCTCGATCGGCGTGCTGGATGCCGGCGCCACTTCCTGTTTTCTGATCCTGCGCAGCATGGGGGACTCGATCGGCGGCAAGCTGCACTGAGAACGGCGCAACGCGTACGCATGGTCGCCGCGAGCACGGCTGGTCGGACGGCGCCGTGGCGGTCGTGTGTAGGGGCGCGTTCGCCGGCACGCCGCCAAGCCGCTGCGGCCGATTCGCGGAAGGTCGGAAGGTTGGAAGGTTGGAAGGTCGGAAGGTTGGAAGGTTGGAAGGTCGAAAGGTCGAAAGGTCGAAAGGTCGAAAGGTTGGAAGGTTGGAAGGTCGAAAGGTTGGAAGCGTTGCGACGTGGGAGGCGAACCCCATTCGCTGGCCCCACCGGTCCCGGTAGCCGCCGCACGGGTATCGGGCGCAGTCAGCATGTGGTTCGCGTCACCAAGCGAGCGCGCTCGCCCGCATGTCGATCGCTTTTGAAATGGCGCGCGGTTTGGTTTGCGGTACGCTTGTGCGATGGCCGTCGTCACACTTACATCCTCGCTTGAACGCTACGCCGCCCTGGACAAACGCTTGCTCAGCGCGGTGCGCGGCATCCGTATTCTGCCCACCGTGGCGTGGCCGGCATCGTTGGAGGATCGCATGATCAGCGCCTATGCGCGCGGCGATTTCAGCCTGCCGGAAGTGGTTTACGCGCCGCCCAAACTGGGCGAGGTGCGTGCCGAATTGGCGGCGATCGCGCATGCCGCCGGTGGCGACGATCCGCTGGAGGAATACCTGCGCCGCACCGCCGACTCCTGGCTGGTGGCGGCCGAGATGCTCGAAGCGGCCGGCACCGCCGGCGTCACCGCACCATCCATCGCGCTGTACGGCAAGCCGGGCGATCGCATTCCGGGAAGCAATCGCAGCAACCTCGACGCGGCGCGCTATTTCGTCGAGCTGTCGGACGAGCTGGGTGCCGATCTGGCTGACGACGATATCGGACCCACGGTGCCGGCTGAGCGTTTGCGTGCTGATCTGGCGCACACCTTGGACGCGTTCTTCGGGCCTGGCCGGATCGCGGTGGAAGTGGATGACGAACTGACTGCCAAAGCTGCCGCCGGCGCCACCCGCATCCGTCTGCGCGGCGGCACCCGCTTCAATCAATACGATCGCCATCAACTGCTGGCGCACGAGGCCTACGTGCACTCGCTGACCGCCTTGAACGGGCGCGAACAGCCGCTGCTGGCCTCCTTGGCGCGCACCTCGCCGCGCGTGACCGCCACCCAGGAAGGCTTGGCGGTGTTCGCCGAATTGATGTCCGGCGCGATCGATATTTCGCGGCTGAAGCGGATCAGCCTGCGCATTCTGGCGATCGACATGGCGCTCAATGGCGCCGATTTCGTGGAAGTGTTCAAGTTCTTCGCCAGTTGTGGGCAGAGCACGGCGGACAGTTTCCACTCGGCGCAGCGGGTCTTCCGCGGTGTGCCGTTGACCGGCGGCGCGGCATTCGCCAAGGACAACGTGTACCTCTCCGGGTTGCTGGCGGTGCATACGTTTTTCCGCTGGGCGTTGAAGCAACGCCGGATGGATGTGTTGCGCCACTTGTTCGCCGGCAAGCTGGCCTTGCAGGACGTGATGAGCTTGCAGCCGTATTTCGACAACGGCGTGATTCAGCCGCCGCGCTGGTTGCCGCCGTGGATGCAGCACGTGCATGGGCTCGCCGGCAAGCTGGCATTTTCGTTATTCGTCAATGGCATCCACATGGGCAAGGTGGATGGCGATGCGCTCGGGCTCAGCCAGTAGGCGCTAACCGTTGCGCGCGAGGGCGTCGCGCGCAGGCGTCGCCGGTCGAGAGTTTTTGCGGACACGGCCAATCGGTCGGCATACGGGCGGTGCTAACATGCCGCGCTACCGCCGGTATGACGGACCGTTTGTCCCTTCCCTCATCTGAACGCATACGATGGCCCTCCCCGAAGAATTGCGCCAAGCCGCTCTCGAATATCACCGCCTCCCGCGCCCCGGCAAGATCAAGGTCTCGCCCACCACCTCGCTGCTGACGCAGCGCGAACTTTCGCTGGCGTATTCGCCCGGCGTGGCGGCGGCCTGTGACGCGATCGTCGAAGACCCCAAGCAGGCGGCCGAGCTGACCATCCGCTCCAATCTGGTCGGCGTCATCACCAACGGTACGGCGGTGCTGGGCCTGGGCAATATCGGCCCGCTGGCCTCCAAGCCGGTGATGGAAGGCAAGGGCGTGCTGTTTCAGAAATTCGCCGGCATCGATGTGTTCGATATCGAGATCGACGAAACCGATCCGGACAAGCTGGTCGATATCATCGCCAGCCTGGAGCCCACCTTCGGCGGCATCAATCTTGAGGACATCAAGGCGCCGGAGTGTTTCGTGGTCGAGCGCAAGCTGCGCGAGCGGATGAAGATCCCGGTGTTCCACGATGACCAGCACGGCACCGCGATCATCGTCGGCGCGGCGGTGATCAACGCGCTGGCGATCACCGGCAAGAAAATCGAAGAGGTCAAGCTGGCCACCACCGGCATGGGCGCAGCGGGCATTTCCTGCGTCAACATGCTGGTCGCGCTGGGCTTGAAGCCGGAGCACATCCTGGCGTTCGACCGCGACGGCGTGCTGCACACGGGACGCACCGATCTGGACCCGGACAAACAGCGCTACGCCCGCGACACCGACAAGCGCACGCTGGCCGAAATCGTGGAAGGCGCGGATATCTTCCTGGGCCTGTCCGCCGCCGGCATCCTCAAGCCGGACATGGTCGCCACGATGGCGCCGCGGCCGATCATCCTGGCGCTGGCCAACCCCAGCCCGGAGATCAGCCCGGAAGAGGCCAAGGCGGTGCGCCCCGATTGCATCATGGCCACCGGCCGTTCGGATTATCCGAACCAGGTCAACAACGCCTTGTGCTTCCCGTATTTGTTCCGCGGCGCGCTGGACGTGGGCGCCACGGTGATCAACGAGGAAATGAAGATCGCCTGCGTCAAGGCGATCGCCGAGCTGGCGCGACGCGAGGCCTCGGACATCAGCGCCAAGGCCTACGGCGGCAAGGCGCCGAGCTTCGGCCCGAATTACCTGATCCCGCAACCGTTCGATCCGCGCCTGCTGCTGCAACTGCCGCCGGCGGTGGCGCGCGCGGCGATGGATTCGGGCGTGGCGATGCGGCCGATCGAGGATTTCGCCGCCTATCAGGACCAGCTCAACGCGTTCGTGTTCCGCACCGGGTTGATGATGAAGCCGGTGTTCGACCGCGCCAAGGCCGACCCCAAGCGGGTGGTCTACGCCGAGGGCGAGGAAGAAACCGTGCTGCGCGCGGTGCAGAGCGTGGTCGACGAGCAACTGGCCCGGCCGATCCTGATCGGCCGTCCGGACGTGATCGAAAAACGCATCGCGCGTGCAGGCTTGCGGCTCAAGGCCGGGGTCGATTTTGAGCTGTGCAACATCCACTCCGATCCACGTTTCGACGATTACTGGCAGCACTACCACCGTCTGATGGAACGGCGCGGGGTGACCCCGGCGATGGCCAAGGCGGTGGTGCGCTCGCGCCCCACGGTGATCGCCGCGCTGATGGTCGAGCGCGGCGAGGCGGATGCCTTGATCGGCGGGCTGGTGGGTCAGTACCAGAGCAAGCTCGATTACATCCACGACATCATCGGGCTGGACGAGGGCGTCAGCTCGCCGGCGGCGATGACCGCGGTGGCGACTGAAAAAGGCACCTTCTTTTACCTGGACACCCACGTGCAGGACGACCCCACGCCCGAGCAGATCGCCGAGGCGACCTTGCAGGCGTCGTATCGGTTGAAGCTGTTCGGCGTGCAGCCAAAGATCGCCTTGCTCTCGGCCGGCAACTTCGGCAGCCGCGCCACCTGTGGCTCGGTCAAGATGCAGAAGGCGCTGGAGTTGATCCGTCAGCAAGCCCCTAAGCTGGAAGTGGAGGGCGAGATGCAAGCGGACGTGGCGCTCAATCCGGAGCTGCGCGAAAAGCTGTTTCCCAACTCGCGGTTGGAGGGCAAGGCCAATGTGTTCGTGTTCCCCAACCTTGACGCGGCCAATATCGCCTTCAACATGAACCGGGTGATGACCGATGGCGTGGTGATCGGACCGATTCTGATGGGCATCGCCAAGCCGGCGCATATCCTGATGCCGCAGGCGACCGTGCGGCGGGTGGTCAACATGACAGCGGTGGCCTGCGTCGAGGCTCAGATCCGCGCCGGTGGTGGGCGTCACAGCGGTTGAAAGACGGGTTTACCGTCATCGACGATGCCGGTAAATCACGGCGTTGGCCGCCGAGCGATTGGCGGCACTGCACCGCAGCGTTAGACTTAAGCGGTTAATCGTCGCACCCCCGGCGATCTGCATTCATTCACAGGCGCGCCTGCGCGGCGCGGCGGAGGCTCCTATGGACCAGCTTGACGACATCCTGCACCAGGATATCGATCCCACCGAGACCCAGGAATGGGTCGAATCGCTCAACGCGGTCATCAGCCACGACGGTACCGAGCGCGCGCATTACCTGCTGGAACGGATGGTCGACTCCACCCGCCGTTCGGGCGGTTACCTGCCGTTCGACCCGACCACCGAGTACGTCAATACCATCGCGCCGGGCCAAGAAGCCAAGAGCCCCGGCGATGCCGCGCTGGAATGGCGCATCCGCACCCTGGTGCGCTGGAACGCGATGGCGATGGTTGTGCGGGCCAACCGCAAGCCGGGCGAACTGGGCGGGCATATCGCCAGCTTCGCCTCGTCGGCCACGCTTTACGATGTCGGCTTCAACCATTTCTGGCGCGCGCCCAGCGCCGAGCATCCGGGTGACCTGGTGTTCCATCAGGGTCATTCCAGCCCCGGCGTCTACGCGCGCTCGTTCCTGGAAGGGCGCATCCGCGAAGAGCAGATGGACCTGTTCCGCATGGAAGTGGCCGGTCAAGGCCGCGGCCTGTCCTCCTACCCGCACCCGTGGCTGATGCCGGACTACTGGCAGGTGCCGACGGTGTCGATGGGCTTGGGTCCGATCCAGGCGATCTACCAGGCGCAGTTCTGGAAGTACCTGGAGAACCGTGGGTTGATCCCCAAGTCCGACCGCAAGATCTGGTGCTTCCTGGGCGACGGTGAAACCGACGAGCCCGAGTCGCTGGGCGCGATCGCGCTGGCTGGGCGCGAAGGGCTGGACAACCTGATCTTCGTGATCAACTGCAACCTGCAGCGCCTGGACGGTCCGGTGCGCGGCAACGGCAAGATCGTGCAGGAGCTGGAAGGCGTGTTCCGCGGCGCCGGCTGGAACGCGATCAAGCTGGTCTGGGGCAGCTACTGGGATCCGCTTTTGGCGCGCGACACGTCCGGCCAGTTGCGCAAGCTGATGATGGAAACCGTTGACGGCGAGTACCAGGCCTGCAAGGCGTTCGGCGGCAAGTACACTCGCGAGCAGTTCTTCGGCAAATACCCGGAGACCGCCCAGCTGGTCGCCAACCTGTCCGATGACGACATCTGGCGGCTCAATCGCGGTGGCCACGATCCGCACAAGGTCTACGCGGCCTACCACGCGGCGGTCAACACCAAGGGCATGCCCACGGTGGTGCTGGCCAAGACCGTCAAGGGTTACGGCATGGGCGCGGCGGGCGAGTCGCAGAACCCGACCCATCAGCAGAAGAAGCTCGATGCCGACGCGGTGCGCCACTTCCGTGACCGCTTCAACATCCCGGTGCCGGACGACAAGCTGGCCGAGGTGCCCTACTACCACCCCGGCAAGGATTCGCCGGAAGTGCAGTACATGCTGGAGCGCCGCCGCGCGCTGGGTGGCTTCCTGCCGCAGCGCCGGCGCAAGGCCGAGGCCACGCTCAAGGCGCCGGATCTGGCCGCGTTCGAGCAGATCACCAAGGGCACCGGCGAGCGCGAAATCTCCACCACCATGGCGCTGGTGCGCGGCATGAACCTATTGCTGCGCGACAAGCAATTGGGCGAGCGCGTGGTGCCGATCGTCGCCGACGAGGCGCGCACCTTCGGCATGGAAGGCATGTTCCGGCAGATCGGCATCTACGCGCCGTTCGGCCAGAAGTACCGCCCGCAGGACGCCGATCAACTGCTGTACTACCGCGAGGACATCAAGGGCCAGGTGCTGCAGGAAGGCATTTCCGAGGCCGGCGGTATGGCCGCTTGGATGGCCGCGGCAACCAGTTACAGCATCTCCAACCAGGCGATGTTGCCGTTCTTCATCTACTACTCGATGTTTGGCTTCCAGCGCATCGGCGATCTGGCCTGGGCCGCCGGCGACATGCGTGCGCGTGGCTTCCTGATCGGCGGCACCGCCGGGCGCACCACGCTCAACGGCGAAGGTCTGCAGCACGAGGACGGCCATTCGCATCTGATGGCCGGCACCATCCCCAACGTGCGCGCCTACGATCCGACCTTCTCCTACGAAGTGGCGGTGATCCTGCAAGACGGCACCCGCCGGATGATGCAAGAGCAGGAAGACGTCTACTACTACCTCACGGTGATGAACGAGAACTACAGCCACCCCGACCTGCCGCACGGCGTCGAGGCGGACATCATCAAGGGCATGTACCTGTTCAAGGACGCCGGCAAGGCCAAGAAGACCGAGTCGCGCGTGCAGTTGATGGGCTCGGGCACGATCCTGCGCGAAGTGATCGCCGCGGCCGAGTTGCTGGAGAAGGATTTCGGCGTCAGCGCCGACATCTGGTCGGTGCCCAGCTTCATCGAGCTGCGTCGCGACGGCTTCGACGCCGAGCGCTGGAACCGTCTGCATCCGGAGTCCGAACAGCGCGTGCCGTTCATCACCGCCAAGCTGTCGGCCCATCAGGGCCCGGTGATCGCGGCGACCGACTACGTGCGTGAATACGCTGACCAGGTGCGCGCGTTCATCCCCGATGGCATGCGCTACACGGTGCTGGGCACCGACGGCTACGGCCGCTCGGATACCCGCGCCAACCTGCGTGGCTTCTTCGAGGTGGATCGCTACTGGATTGCGTTGTCGGCGCTGTCGGCGCTGGCCAAGGAAGGCAAGGTCAATCCCAAGGACGTCAGCCGCGCGATCAAGACCTACAAGCTCGACCCGGACAAGCCCAACCCGATGGGCATGTAAGCACCTGGTTGTCGTAATTAAAAAACCCGCCGCGAGGCGGGTTTTTTTCATCGCTAGGCTAGATGGGCAACCTGGAATCGGGTGTGCCCCACGGGCGTTTTCCCGAGCGCCATAGGTCAGGGTGCGTCAGCGCTTGCGCCCATCGCCATGCGCGGTGAGCACGGGGCATGCACTTCAGCCAGACCCCGTTGCATAGGCAACACGTTGGGCGATGCGCCCAGGCGAAGTCGCGCGCTACCGGTTAATCGTCATCGCGACTGCGAAACGCGCGCTGCAACAGCAGGAAGGCACCGAGCGTGCCCGCCACGATGGCGACGGTGGCAGCCGGATGGCGGCGCACTTGGCGCTTGAGTCGGCGGTACTGGTAATTGGCTTCGTCGGCGACGTCTTCGGCGTAGCGGGTCAGTTGCTCACCATAGCCATGGCTGTTGCGATGGAGGCGGTTGCTTACCTGGCGGCCGCGTTGCAGCAAGTCCTGCGCGGATGTGCCGGCCTCGTCGGCGTAGTAGCGAATCCGCTTGCTGGCGCGCTCGCTAAGGTCGTTGACGCCGCGCTGAATATCGTTCTGTCTGCTCATGG
>JBEVMS010000270.1:0-4781 GCA_040508515.1 Dyella sp.
CGCGCTAGCAACCTGTAGGCGCGGCTTCGAAGCGAGAGGTGTCGGCGGCCAACGCCACGGCTCCATGCCGCTACCGCGAAGCAGTCTAGGCAGCGAAGCTTTGATTTCGATTAGAGCCGGCGCAGGCGATTGACACGGAAAAAGTTTGGCCGCGCCGTGGCCGTAGATTCGCAGCGATTCGTGGTGCGATGAGCGCGCGCGCGTGGATTGTCAGGGCAGGCTGTGAGAGAGACGATGGCCGATCCGATCCGATCCGATCCGATCCGATCCGGCTGCGCTGCGCTGCGCTGGCGGGTGTCCGTGATGTCAGCGCGCGGGCGGCGGGGCGTTCATGCGCGCAGGGATGGCGCGGACGGCGATGCTGTCCGCTATGGCGCTGATGGCGCGGCAAAGAAATACGGTGACCGGGTGCCCGTAGCGCGCAGCGATCGCTCTAGAAAGCGCTACTGCGGGCAGGCTTGCCGGGATTCTCGGAACGGATGCCGCCGCGCGTGAAGCAACCTGCGTGAGCCCGCGTTCAATGTGGACTCACGCGTCCTGCCCGTGCCGGATCAGGCTGCGCGTCCGGCTAGCATTCGATGACGTTGACCGCCAGGCCGCCGCGCGAGGTTTCCTTGTACTTGTCCTTCATGTCGCGGCCGGTGGCGCGCATGGTGGCGATGACCTTGTCCAGCGAAACGCGATGCTTGCCGTCGCTTTTCAGGGCCATACGGCTGGCGTTGATCGCCTTGACCGAGCCCATCGCGTTGCGCTCGATGCAGGGAATTTGCACCAGGCCACCGATTGGGTCGCAGGTCAAGCCGAGGTTGTGTTCCATGCCGATCTCGGCGGCGTTTTCCACCTGCCAGACATTGCCGCCCAGCGCGGCGGTAAGGCCGCCGGCGGCCATCGAGCAGGCCACGCCGACTTCGCCCTGGCAGCCGACTTCAGCGCCGGAGATCGAGGCGTTTTCCTTGGAGAGGATGCCGATCGCGCCGGCAGTGAGCAGGAAGTCGATCACGCCCGCTTCGTTGGCGTTGGCGGTGCAGCGTGAGTAGTAGTGCAGCACCGCCGGTACGATGCCGGCCGCGCCGTTGGTCGGCGCAGTCACCACCCGGCCGCCGGCGGCGTTTTCCTCGTTGACCGCCAGCGCATAGAGGTTGACCCAGTCAAGGATGGTCAGCGGATCTTTCAGCGCCTGTTCGGGGCGATCGGTCAACTCGGCCAGCATCGCCGGCGCGCGGCGCGCCACTTTGAGTCCGCCAGGAAGGATGCCGGGCGAACGCAGGCCGCGGTTGACGCAATCTTGCATGGCCTTCCAGATGGCTAAAAGGCCATCACGTATTTCCTGCTCGCTGCGCCAGATTTTTTCGTTCTCCAGCATCAACTGGGCGATTGTAAGGCCGTGCTTCTCGCACAACGCCAGCAGTTGATCGCCGCTGGAGAACGGGTAAGGTTGCTCGGAGGTATCGGCCACGATGCGATCTTCCGCCGCCTCGTCGTGGTTGACCACGAAGCCGCCGCCGACCGAGTAGTAGTCGCGCGTGGCCAACGCGTTGCCCGCCGCGTCGTAGGCGCTGTAGCGCATGCCGTTGGTGTGGAAGGGCAGTTTCTGGCGCTTGTTGAAAACCAGGTCGGTCTTCTCGTCGAAGGCGATCTGTCGCCGACCCAGCAGCTGCAATTGCTTGTGCGTGCGGATGCGCTCCAGCGTGGCCGGGATCGTGTCTGGATCGACGCGATCGGGGTAATGCCCTTCCAGGCCCAGCAACACCGCCTTGTCGGTGCCGTGGCCGCGCCCGGTCATCGCCAGCGAGCCGTACAGTTCGGCGCGTACACGCGTCACCTGATCGAGTACGCCCTTCTCAGCCAGCCAGCGCTCCGCAAAGCGCGCCGCAGCGCGCATGGGCCCGACCGTATGCGAGGAGGACGGCCCGATGCCGATCTTGAAAAGGTCGAAAACGCTGACGGCCATAGGTGCACGCGAGGCGAGGGGAACCGCGTATTCTACGCCGGCGCGCGCTAACGACTAGGGGCGCCGCAGCATGCGCCGTGCTGGAAATCGACGCTGGGCTGGGCGTGCGGGGCGCGGGCACGGATAATAGGCGGCCGCCCGCCAGATCATCGCCGGTGCGCCCATGCCGGCGCGCCGGCCCAGGAGTGACATGAAAGCCGCTATTCGCCAATCGATCCAGCACGCCCTCGACCGTCTTCGCGCCGAGGGCGTGCTGCCCGCCGAGCTGGCGCCGGACATCCAGATCGAAACCACCAAGGACCGCGCGCACGGCGATTTCGCCAGCAATATCGCGCTGATGCTGGCTAAGCCCGCCGGCATGGCGCCGCGCGCGCTGGCCGCCAAGCTGGTCGAGGCCTTGCCCACCAGTGCGCAGGTGGCCAAGGTGGAGATCGCCGGTCCGGGATTCCTGAATTTTTTCCAGGACGACGCTTGGCTGGCCGACGGTCTGGATCAGGCGCTGGCCGATCCGCAGCTTTCTGTGCGTAAATCCGGACCGTCACAGCGGGTGGTGGTGGATTTGTCCGCGCCCAACCTGGCCAAGGAGATGCACGTCGGCCACCTGCGCTCGACCATCATCGGCGACAGCGTGGCGCGGGTGTTGGCGTTTCTCGGCGATACGGTAATCCGCCAAAACCATGTCGGCGATTGGGGCACCCAGTTCGGCATGCTGCTGGCCTACTTGCAGGAACAGGGGCTCGACAGCGAAGCGCAACTGCACGATCTGGAAGGGTTTTATCGCGCGGCCAAGCAACGCTTCGATGCCTCAAGCGAATTCGCCGACCGCGCGCGCGCGCTGGTCGTCGCGTTGCAGGCGGGCGAGCCCGAATGCCTGCGCCTGTGGCAGCGTTTCAACCATGTGTCGCTGAGTCATTGCCAGGCGGTGTATGAGCGTCTGGGTGTGAAGCTGACCCCGGCCGACGTGCGCGGCGAAAGCGCCTACAACGACGATCTGGCGCCGGTGGTGGCCGATCTGGATGCGGCCGGTCTGCTCAGCGAGAGCGACGGCGCGCTGTGTGTGTTTCTGGACGAGTTCAAGAACGCCGAGGGCAACCCGCTGCCGGTGATCGTGCAGAAGGCCGGCGGCGGTTATCTCTACGCCACCACCGACCTTGCCGCGACGCGCTACCGGCATCGCGTGCTGCGCGCCGACCGCGCGCTGTACTTCGTTGATCAACGCCAGGCGCTGCATTTTCAGCAGGTGTTCGAGGTGGCGCGCCGCGCCGGGTTCGTGCCGCCGACAATGACCCTGGAACACATGGGTTTTGGCACCATGAACGGCGCCGACGGCCGGCCGTTCAAGACCCGCGATGGCGGCACCGTCAAGCTGGTCGATCTGCTGGAAGAAGCCGAGCAGCGTGCCTACGCGCTGGTGCAGGCCAAGAATCCTGAGCTGGATGAGGCCGAACTGCGCCAGATCGCGCGCGCGGTGGGCATTGGCGCGGTCAAGTACGCGGATTTGTCCAAGCATCGCAGCAGCGACTACAGCTTCAACTTCGAGCAGATGCTGAGCTTCGAGGGCAATACCGCGCCGTATCTGTTGTATGCCTACACGCGCGTGGCCAGCATCTTCCGCAAGCTGGGCCAGGCGCAGGACAGCCTGGGGGGACGCATCGTGTTGCGCGAGCCGACCGAGCTGGCGCTGGCGGCGCAGTTGGCGCAGTTCGGCGATCTGCTCAACCAAGTCGCCGAGAAGGGCCTGCCGCACCTGTTGTGCGCTTATCTCTACGAACTGGCCGGACTGTTCTCCAGTTTCTACGAGCATTGCCCGGTGTTGAATGCCGACAACGACGAGCTGCGCGTGAGCCGGTTGCGCCTGGCCGCCTTGACCGGACGTACCTTGAAGCAAGGGCTGGAACTGCTGGGCCTGGAGACGCTGGAGCGGATGTAACCGCGCCACCCTGGGCTTGGACCACTCGCCGCCGCTTGGACGCTTGGCGAGTGGGCAGGCGAGGTCAAGCCCAGGTCAGACCTCGCTGCGTCGTGCGATGGGAGTCGCGTTCGACGCTGCGGTTGGAGCCCAGGCTTGCGACTTGGCTCGAGCCAACGATCGACTAGACTGCGCCCACCTCCCGATGGTCGGCGGTCCACCGATGCCCGAGCTTTATCTGTATCAGCGCGACTATTGCCAACTCTGCGATGCCGCGCTGGCGGTGCTGGCGCAGGCACGCGCGCCGGCGTTCGAGAGTGTATGGATCGACGACCACGCCGCGCTTGAGCCGCGTTACGGCGCGCGGGTGCCGGTGCTGCGCGATGGTCGCGACGGTCGCGAACTGGACTGGCCGTTCGATGCGGCTGCGGTGCGTCGGTTTATCGACGGCGCGACGATCGTTGGCGTTGACGGCGACGCAGCTTGAACGCGCTCAGCGAGTGCCCGGCGCGTTGCGCAGTCGCTTGAGAATTTCTTCGCGCGCCTCGCGCAGGATTGAGTCGCGGTCCAGTCCCTCGACAATCTCGGCGACCACGCGCTTGGCGCCCGCCGGGCCCCAGGATTTGCCGGCCACCAAGTAGCGCTCGGCGGCGCGACCGATCAGCACGGTGGCGTACCAGGCCAGCGCGCCCTGCGCGGCGGCGGTGACCAGCACCGACAATCCGCCACTGACGCCCTTGAGCGCCGAAGCGACCAGTTGCGCGCCCCAGATCGCCCCCATCAGCGCGATCAATTGGGCGCTGATGGTCGCCACCAGCCGACCCGATTCGCTGCGCGTCAGCGGTAGTCCGTAAACCTTGGACAGCTGCACCACCATCGCCGCATCCAGTCCGGCGGCGGCCAGCAGATCGGCGACGGGCA
>JBEVMS010000289.1:0-3195 GCA_040508515.1 Dyella sp.
TCGATCTCGGCGCGCGACCCGCGCAGCGTCTGCCCAGCGAAGTGCAAACGTGCCTGAAGCAGGGAGCATGCCAACGGCGCCATCACGCCGCCGCGAACGGCGCGTTACACTAAGCGACTGATCCCCTTGCCTACCCGCGCCCTCGAGGCGGCCTCGATGTTCTATCCCCAAGCCTATGACGTCATCGTGGTCGGCGGCGGCCATTCCGGCACCGAAGCAGCGCTGGCCGCCGCACGCACTGGCGCGCGCACCTTGCTGCTCAGCCACAATATCGAAACCATCGGCCAGATGAGCTGCAATCCGGCGATCGGCGGCATCGGCAAGGGCCACCTGGTCAAAGAGATTGATGCACTGGGCGGCGCCATGGCGCATGCGGCCGATCTGGCCGGCATCCAGTGGCGCACGCTCAATGCTTCCAAGGGCCCGGCGGTGCGCGCCACCCGCTGCCAGGCCGATCGCGCGCTGTACAAGGCGGCGATCCGGCGCATCGTCGAAACCCAGCCCAACCTGGAACTGTTCCAGCAGGCGGTCGAGGATCTGTTGATCGAACAGGGCCGGGTCACTGGCGTGGTCACCCAGATGGGGCTGACGTTCCGCGCGCGCAGTGTGGTGCTGACCGTGGGCACCTTCCTGGCCGGCAAGATCCATATCGGCCCGGCGCAATATGCCGGTGGGCGCGCCGGCGACCCGCCGGCCAGCACCTTGGCGCAACGCCTGCGCGAACTGCCGCTGGCCACCGACCGGCTGAAGACCGGCACGCCGCCGCGGATCGACCTGCGCAGCATCGATTTCTCGCAGTTGGAAGAACAACCCGGCGACAATCCCGCGCCGGTGTTCTCCTACCTGGGCTCGCGCGCGCAACACCCGCGCCAGGTCAGCTGCTGGATCACCCATACCAGCGAGCGCACGCACGAGATCATCCGCGGCGCGCTGGACCGCTCGCCGCTCTACAGCGGCCAGATCGAAGGCGTCGGCCCGCGCTACTGCCCCTCGATCGAGGACAAGGTGGTGCGCTTCGCCGAGAAGACCTCGCATCAGATCTTCATCGAGCCCGAAGGCCTGGACACCTTCGAGGTCTACCCCAACGGCATCTCCACCTCGCTGCCGTTCGACGTGCAGTTGGAGCTGCTGCATTCGATCAAGGGTTTCGAGCGCGCGCACATCACCCGGCCCGGCTACGCGATCGAGTACGACTACTTCGACCCGCGCGGGCTCAACCCGTGGCTGGAGACCAAGGCGATCGCCGGTCTGTACTTCGCCGGCCAGATCAACGGCACCACCGGTTACGAGGAAGCCGGCGCGCAGGGTTTAATCGCCGGGCTCAACGCCGCGCTGGCGACGCAGGATCGCGCGCCCTGGTACCCGCGCCGCGACGAGGCGTATATCGGCGTGCTGATCGACGACCTCACCAGCAACGGCACCATCGAGCCCTACCGCATGTTCACCTCGCGGGCGGAATACCGATTGCATCTGCGCGAGGACAACGCCGACCTGCGCCTGAGCGAAATCGGCCATCGCCTGGGTTTGGTGCCGACGCCGCGTTACGAGGCGCTGTGCGTCAAGCGCGAGGCGGTCGAGCGCGAATTGGCGCGCCTGCAGACCTTGTGGGCCGCGCCCAACAACGCGCTGGGCGCGGCGATCGAGCGCCAGCTCGGCATCACGGTCAGCCGCGAAACCAATGCGCTGGATCTGCTGCGTCGCCCGGAGCTGGACTACGCCACGCTGACCTCGGTGGAGGAACTGGGACCGGCGGTGGCGGCGGACGATGTGGCCGCGCAGGTCGAAGTACAGACCAAGTACGCCGGTTATCTGGCGCGCCAGCGCGAGGACATCGAGCGGCAGCGCCGGCAGGAGCACACCGCGATCCCGGCCGGCTTCGACTACGAACGGGTGCGTGGCCTGTCGGCCGAAGTGCTGGCCAAGCTCAAGCGCAGTCAGCCGGCGACCATCGGTCAGGCGGCGCGGATCAGCGGCGTCACCCCGGCGGCGATCTCGCTGCTGCTGGTGCATCTCAAACGCCGCCAGGCGGCCTGAGCGGCGTCAGCGAAGAAACCGCCGCGCGTGGCATCATGCGCGGCATCATTCAGCGCGGAGCGGTTCTATGGAAGTGTGGATCGGTCGGGAAGGCGAGCGGCACGGCCCCTACCAGGAAGAAGACGTGCGCCAATGGCTGCGCAGCGGCGAACTGAGCCGCGACGACCTGGGCTGGTACGCCGGCCTCGCGGACTGGCAGCCACTGGCGATCCTCTTCGCCGACGCGCTCAAGGAAATCCCTGAGCAACGGCTGGACGAACCCACGCCGCCGAGCCCGCCACCGATCACCCCGCTGCCAACGACGCCCGCGGTGGCGGCGCCAGCCGATTACGCCACGTTCTGGCAGCGCTTCGCCGCCTGGTTGCTGGATTATCTGATTCTGGGCGTGATCGGCGCGCTGATCGCGGTACCAATGAACGCCTACGGCATCTTGCAGCAGGTGGTCGATGCGATGCGGGAGAGCGCCGACGCCGCGGTGATCAACCAATACGCCGCCGCGCTGCGCCCGTTCAGTCTGGTGCTGGTGGTGCTGGGCTTCGTCTATTACGCCGTCTTCGAGGCGTCGAAATGGCAAGCCACGCCCGGCAAGATGGCGCTGCGCCTGCGCGTGTGCGACCTGGATGGCAAACGCTTGACCCTGGGCCGTAGCGCCGCGCGCAACGGCGTGCGGCTGCTCAACGCGGTGACCAGCCTGATTCCCTTCATCTGCTACATCGCAGTGGCCTGGACCGCGCGCAAGCAAGGCCTGCACGACCTGCTGGCCAAGACCCTGGTGCTCAACGGGCTGGCCAGCGACGGGCCGGCGGTCACGCCTCCCGGGCCCGAGCGCCGTCACGGCGGTGGTTCGCTCAGCGCCTAAGCGCCTGACTGGCAACACGCGCCGCTGGCCCACGGCGGCACGCGTCGCGCGGCACGCGATGCCTGCGCCAACGGCTGCGTCGGGGCGACTTGCTATCATCAGCGCCCCCTCGGCGCCCAGCCGAGTTCAAGGAATCGTGGCAGATCTTATGCTCAGCATCGAACACCGCATCGCCCAGGACATCGCCGCCAAACCGGAACAGGTTCGCGCCGCCGTCGCCTTGCTCGACGAAGGCGCCACCGTGCCGTTCATCGCGCGCTACCGTAAGGAAGTCACCGGCGGCCTGGACGATACCCAACTGC